>CACDTN010000001.1:0-137540 GCA_902555725.1 uncultured Pelagibacteraceae bacterium
AGGTGCAAAGAAAGATATTTTCGAATTTTTTGACAATGTCAAAGTTAATGAAGAAAATGAAACTTTACGAAAAAACAGATTGGAACTTATTAATATGTTATGTAAAACGTTTCAAAATTTTATAAACTTTCAATTATTGAAAATAAATAATGAATAAACTAATTTTAAATTTTAAGTCGAAAGATACCCAAAAAATTAAAAATCCTAAAAATTTTTTGGGTGGAAAAGGTGCTAACCTTTCAGAAATGGGAAGAATGGGACTTCCAGTACCACCAGGATTTACGATTTCTACTAAGGTTTGTGAAGTTTTTTATAAAGATAAAAAAAAAATAAATTCTAAATTAATTAACCAAATAAAAAAAGAGTTAAAAGTAATTGAAAAGGATGTATCAAAAAAATTTGGAGATTTAAAAAATCCACTTTTATTATCTGTAAGATCTGGGGCTAGAGTTTCAATGCCTGGTATGATGGATACAATTCTTAATCTTGGTTTAAATGATAAAACTGTAATTGCTTTAGCGAATAAAACTTCAAATGGTAGATTTGCCAAAGATAGCTACAGAAGATTCATACAAATGTATGGTAACGTTGTAATGGGTGTTGAAGGTTACCATTTTGAGGAATTAATAGAAAATTATAAGCTAACTAAAGGAGTGTTACTAGATACTGATTTAGATGAAGACGACTGGGATGGACTGATAAAAGATTTTAAAAATGTTGTTAAAGAAAAAACAAATAAAGAATTTCCTCAAGATGTTAATCAACAATTACTAGGTGCGATAAGTGCAGTATTTCTTTCTTGGGAAAGTAAAAGAGCAAAAGTCTACAGAAAATTAAATCAAATACCTTCAGAATGGGGAACTGCAGTAAATGTACAGTCAATGGTATTTGGAAATATGGGAAATGATTGTGCTACTGGTGTAGTTTTTACAAGAAATCCATCTGATGGATCAAATGATATTTACGGAGAATATTTGATTAATGCTCAAGGTGAAGATGTGGTTGCTGGCACAAGAACGCCACAGTACATAACTAAAAAAGCAAAAAAAGAAGCTAAAGTTAAAGAAGCATCCATGGAAGAGTCGATGCCTGAAGTTTATTCAGAGTTACTTAAGATTTTAAAAAAATTAGAAACTCATTATAAAGATATGCAAGATGTAGAATTTACCGTTGAAAATAATAAACTCTGGATTTTACAAACACGTTCAGGGAAAAGAACATCAAAATCAGCTGTAAAGATAGCAGTAGATATGGTTAAAGAAAAATTAATTACAAAAAACCAAGCTATATTAAGAATTGACCCAAATTCTTTGGATACTTTACTTCACCCAACTTTAGATGAAAAAAGTTCTATTCAAGTAATTGCAAATGGTTTACCCGCATCACCTGGTGCTGCAAGTGGTAAAGTAGTCTTTTCTTCAGAGGAAGCTCAAAGATTAAATGACATGATGCAAGACACTATTTTAGTAAGAATAGAAACATCTCCAGAAGATATTCAAGGAATGCACGCTGCAAAAGGAATTTTAACAGCTAGAGGGGGAATGACTAGTCATGCAGCAGTAGTAGCAAGAGGAATGGGTAGGCCTTGTGTTTCTGGTTCTAGTGAAATTGATATTAATTATGAGCAAAAAATTTTCAAAACTTCATCTACTGAAGTTAAAGAAGGTGATATAATTACTATAGACGGTTCTACTGGAAGAATTATTATTGGAGATGTTCCAACTGTAAAACCTGAAATTTCAGGAGATTTTTCAAAATTAATGGGGTGGGCTGACAATGTAAGAAAATTGAAGGTAAGAACAAATTCTGAAACACCGTTAGATACCAAAACAGCAAGAGATTTTGGAGCAGAGGGGATTGGACTTTGTAGGACTGAGCATATGTTTTTTGATGAAGAGAGAATTTTATCTGTAAGAGAAATGATATTATCTAAAACTCATGAAGATAGAGCTAAAGCTCTTAAAAAGCTTTTACCACATCAAAAAAAAGATTTTATTGAAATATTTAAAATCATGCATGGACTTCCAGTAACAGTTCGCTTACTTGACCCACCTTTACATGAATTTTTGCCTAAATCTGATAAGGAGATTTTAGAGGTTGCAAATGTTGTTGGAACAAATGTGAAAGAGGTAGTTTCTAGAATTGAAGAATTGCACGAACAAAATCCAATGCTTGGTCATAGAGGTTGTAGATTAGGTATTTCATTTCCAGAGATTTATGAAATGCAATGTAGGGCAATTTTTGAGGCCCTGTCAGATCTTAAAAAGAAAAAACAAAAATCTGCATTTCCTGAAATAATGATACCACTAGTATCAACAGAAGTTGAAATAAAAATTATGAAAGATCTTGTAATTAATACTGCAAAAAAAGTTCAAAATGAAAAAAAAGTTAAAATAGAATTTTTAGTTGGTACAATGATTGAGTTACCCAGAGCCGCTATCAAAGCAAAAGACATAGCTAAACATGCTGAATTTTTTAGCTTTGGCACTAATGATTTAACACAAACTACTTTTGGAATTAGCAGAGATGATAGTGGTAAGTTTTTAAACGACTATATTGAGAATAAGATATTCTTAATAGATCCATTTGTTTCTATTGATGAAGGCGTAAAAGATTTAGTAGAAATAGCGGTAGCTAAAGGCAAGAAACAAAATAAAAAAATTAAATTAGGTATATGTGGTGAACACGGTGGTGATCCTGAAAGTATATTTTTTTGTTCGAAAGTGGGATTAAATTATGTTTCCTGTTCTCCTTATAGAGTCCCTATTGCAAGACTTGCAGCAGCTCAAGCTGAAATAAAAAAATAAATTTTTAAAATTATCAGCGACAAAAATACTTTTTTTAGGGGCGTTCTGTTGCCAGGTGCCCCGGACCCCGTTTACTTAATTAACAAAGTTAATTAAGCAGCAATTGCGTAACTTTCGTTAGCAGTTATAAATTAGCCCTTTACGGAGGAGCAATTCCGAACAAAAGAATAGCCTTTAGTCACCCGTCGATTCTGGTTCACCCCCATAAGTTGTAAATGGTGGAGGTGGTGGGTACTGCCCCCACGTCCGCGATGGTTATTACGAAATTCGTTTATCGTCATAGTTGGAAAACCAACCTTATTAATATAAAAGGAATTACAAGAGATTCAATAACAATCATGAAATTAACTAAAGAACAATCAGCAGAAATAAAGAATCAACAATCTCAAAGCAATTCGACTAAAAGAGTTACAGTTCAAGAGCTAGAAAAGATACTTTATGAAGCTATTCCAGCACTAGATCATGGATTTGTAAGAGTTGTTGATTATATGGGTGATGATACTTCAATAGTACAATCTGCTAGAGTTTCCTATGGTAAAGGAACAAAACAAGTTTCTACAGATAAAGGTTTAATAAAATATTTGATGCGTCATTGGCATAGTACTCCATTTGAAATGTGTGAGATAAAATATCATATTAAATTACCAATATTTATTGCTCGTCAATGGATAAGACATAGAACTGCTAATGTTAACGAGTATTCTGCAAGATATTCTATTTTAGATAAGGAATTTTATCTACCAACATCCGATAATCTTGCTGCACAATCAACAAGTAACAGACAAGGTAGAGGAGATGTGCTTGAGGGACAACAAGCTAAAGAAGTTTTAGAACTTTTGAAAAATGATGCTGAAAGAACTTATAATAACTATGAGACAATGCTTAATGAGAGGTATGATGGATCAACCATTGATGAAAATAAAAAAGGTTTAGCTAGAGAATTAGCAAGGATGAATTTGACTTTAAATACATATACCCAATGGTATTGGAAAACAGACCTGTTAAATTTGATGAATTTTTTGAGATTAAGAGCTGACAGTCATGCTCAGTATGAAATTAGAGTCTATGCAGATATAATGTTAGATACTGTAAAAAAATGGGTCCCAATTACTTATGATGCTTTTTTGGATTATAGAGTTGGTGGAACAGAAGTGTCTGCAAAAGGAAAAGTTATTATCCAGAAATTAATTAAAGGTGAGTCTATTTCAATGGAAGACTCTGGTCTTTCAAAACGAGAATGGAATGAATTAATGGAAGCTTTTGATCTTAAAGATAAGTTGATTTAATCTTATTAGCAAAATTTAAGTATATTTTAGAAACTTCATTAGTAGGATCAGACTCTACAATAGGCATGCCTTCGTCTCCTGTTTTTCCAACCTTAGGATCTATTGGTATTTCTCCTAAGAACTCTTTTTTAAATTCATCAGCAGTTTTTTTGACACCACCTTCACCAAAAATTTTATATTTTTTTCCATCATCCCCAGTAAAAAAGCTCATGTTATCTATTAAACCTAAAATTTTAACTCCTAATTTATCGAACATTCTAATCCCTCTTTTGACATCAAGCAAAGCAACTTCCTGGGGAGTAGAAACTATAATAGCACCATCCATTTTAATATCTTGTGCAAAAGTGAGCTGTGTATCTCCTGTACCAGGAGGCATATCCACAATTATAAAATCTAAATCTTGCCAATTTACTTTTTGAGTAAAAGTTTTAATTGCACTGGTTACCATAGGTCCACGCCATATCATTGGAGTCTCTTGATCTGTTAGGAAACCAATTGACATACACTGAATATCATATTTTTTTATTGGTTCTAATTTTTCACCATCACTTTTAGGTTTTTCATTAATACCAAACATCTTAGGAATAGACGGTCCATAAATATCCGCATCTAGCAAACCTACTTTGCAGCCAATATTTTTCAGTGCTAATGCTAGGTTTGTCGCAAAGGTAGATTTTCCCACACCTCCTTTTGCACTTGAAATTGCTATTGTAAACTTTGTTCCTTTAATAGGGTTTTTCTCAGCCTTTTTACCGCTCATTTTTTTTCGCATTGCGTCACTTAATTCGGGCTTTTCCTTTGGCATATTTAGATCTTAACTTGTTTTTCTATATAAAGACACTATATAGAGTGTCATATGTCAGATGATTTTCAACAAAGGGGCGGTAGTCCTTGGGGAACTCCTCCAGGTGGAGGAGGAGGTGGTAATGGATCAGGAAGAGGCCCAACACCTCCGGATATTGAAAAAATTATAAGGGAATTCCAAGAAAAAATAAAAAAATTTTTACCCGGTGGAAGTTCTTCAGGTGGTAAACAGGCAATTTTAGTTTTAATTATTTTAGGTTTTGTATGGCTCGCGAGTGGTCTTTATAGAGTTTTACCTGATGAACAAGGTGTAGTTTTAAGGTTTGGAAAATTTGTAAAAACAACTCAACCTGGATTAAACTATCATATACCTTTTCCAGTTGAGTCAGTACTTACTCCAAAAGTAACAAAAGTTAACAGAATTGATATTGGTTTTAGGTCCGAGAGAGATAGTGGATTTTCCTCTTCAGGTGGAGTTGCTGATGTTCCTCAAGAAAGCTTAATGTTAACAGGAGATGAAAATATTGTTAATATAGATTTTTCTGTTTTCTGGGTAATCAAAGATGCTGGAAATTTTTTATTTAAAATTCAAGATCCTGAAGGAACTGTAAAAGCAGCAGCTGAGACAGCAATGAGAGAAGTAATTGCTAGATCAGATATTCAGCCAATTTTAACAGAGGGAAGATCCCTTATAGAGACTGACACTCAAGAGATTATTCAAAAAATTTTAGATGAGTACACTAGTGGTATTCAAATAACTCAAGTTCAAACCCAAAAAGCTGATCCACCTGATCAAGTAATTGATGCATTTAGAGATGTTCAAGCTGCAAGAGCTGATATGGAAAGATCTAAAAACGAAGCTGAAGCGTATGCAAATGATGTAATACCAAGAGCTCGTGGGGAAGCGCAAAAAATTCTTCAAGCAGCAGAAGCGTATAAAAAAGAAGTTGTTGCAAAAGCAGAAGGTGAAGCAAGCAGATTTTTAGCAATTTATAATGAATATAAAATGGCAAAATCTGTAACTCAAGAAAGAATGTACCTAGAGACAATGGAAAAAGTTTTAGCAGACATTGATAAAGTTATCATAGAAAAAAACGCAGGATCAGGAGTGGTTCCTTATCTTCCGTTACCAGAATTAAGTAAAAAGAAAGCGACTAATTAAAATGAATATGGGAAAAGTTATTGCTGGTATAATTGCTTTGCTTGTTGCAACAGCATATTTTTCAATTTTTATAGTTAAAGAAGTAAACCAAGCCATTGTTCTTCAATTTGGTGATCCTAAAAGAATAATTTCAAAACCAGGATTAAATTTTAAAATTCCATTTATCCAAAACGTTGTTTTTTTAGATAAGAGAATTTTAAATTTAGATACCCCACCAGAAGAAGTAATTGCATCAGATCAAAAGAGATTAATTGTTGATGCTTTTGCAAGATTTCAAATTGTAGATCCTCTTAAATTTTATATTTCAGTTGGAAATGAAAGAGTTGCAAGATCAAGATTAGCGACAATTATAAATTCAAGAATAAGAAACGTTTTAGGTCAACAAGAATTACAAACGCTTTTATCGGAAGATAGAACCAAGCAGATGGCCTTAATACAAGAAGGTGTAAATAATGAAGCTGAAAATTTCGGAATTAAAATTAATGATGTAAGAATTAAAAGAGCTGACCTTCCTCAAGCAAACAGTGATGCAATTTTTAGAAGAATGCAAACTGAAAGGGAAAGAGAAGCAAAAGAATTTAGAGCAAGAGGAGCAGAGATGGCCGTTACTATTACTTCAACTGCAGATAAAGAGGTTACGGTAATACTCGCAGATGCTCAAAAAAAATCAGAGATAATGAAGGGTGAAGGAGATGGTAAAAGAAATAATATCTTTGCTGGTGCTTTTGGCCAAGACCCTGAATTTTTTGCATTTTATAGAGCTATGCAAGCTTATGAAAAAGCTTTAATTGGAGGAGAGACATCACTAATTTTATCTCCTGATAGTGAGTTTTTTAAATTCTTTGGAAATATAAAACCTAAATCAAATTAAATTTTAAAATGAAGGAATTGATCATTGCACTTGGTCTATTCTTATTCATTGAAGGTATTTTATATGCCATATTTCCATCAAAAATGAAAAATATGTTGAAGAAGTTAGAATTAGTAAAGATCAGTCAATTAAGAACTGGAGGATTAATCTTTGCTATAATAGGTTTTATTATTATTTATTATACAAAAAATTAAATGAAAAAAATCAAAACATTCTTATTATCAATAATATTAATCTTAAATTTTCAATCCATTTCTTTTTCAAAAGATTATCCAGGCTCATTTGCGGATTTAGCAGAGAAGCTAATGCCATCAGTAGTTAATATTTCAACAACAACAATTGTTAAAAGTCAACCAAATCAATTTCCTTTTCAATTTCCTCCGGGATCACCATTTGAAGATATGTTTAAAGAATTTGGAACACCACAAGAGAGACCATCCGCAGCCTTAGGGTCTGGTTTTATCATTGATGAAAAAGGGATAGTTGTAACGAATAACCATGTAATTCAAGATGCTAAAGACATTATTATTAGAGTTAATGGAGACAAGGAATTTAAAGCAAAGGTATTAGGATCAGACCCTTTATCTGATATTGCCGTGTTGCAATTAGAAACTGATGAAAAATTTATTCCAGTTAAATTTGGTAATTCGGATAAAGCAAGAATTGGTGATTGGGTAATTGCAATTGGAAACCCTTTTGGATTAGGTGGAACAGTAACCTCTGGGATAATTTCAGCAAGAAATCGTTCTATCGGGTTAAGTAGATATGAAGATTATATTCAAACAGACGCCTCTATTAACCAAGGTAATTCTGGTGGTCCACTTTTTGATATGAATGGAGATGTAATTGGAATTAACACAGCTATCCTAGGAAGAAATGGATCAATTGGAATTGGTTTTTCTATACCATCAAATAGTGCAAAAATTGTAATTGATCAATTGATTAAATTTGGTGAAACAAAAAGAGGATGGCTGGGAGTAAGAATTCAAGACGTTACAAAAGAAATTGCAGAAGTCGAAAAGTTAGATAAACCAAGAGGAGCATTGGTTGCTAGTGTAGCTTCAAACAGTCCATCTGATAAAGGAGGTGTTAAAGCCGGAGATATAATTTTAGAATTTGACGGACAAAGAATTCAAGAAATGAAACAACTTCCGATGATTGTTGCAAGAACAGAAGTAGGTAAGAAAGTTGAAGTAAAAATTTGGAGAAATAAAAAAGAAATTACGAAAATAATTACTTTAGGAAGATTAGAAACTTCAGAGGATTTTAAGGTAGCTGAACAAAACTCAGAACCAAAAGATTTAAGAATTGAAAAATTAAAAATAAATGTAAGAGAAGTTTCAAAAGAAGATATAAAATCAAGAAGTTTACCAAATCAAACTCGTGGATTGGTTGTCACAAAAATTGATAGTAATAGTCCTTTAATAAACTCTATAGAATTGAATAGTATAATTTTAGAAGCTCAAAAGAAAAAAATAAGAGATGTGAATGATTTAAATCAAGCAGTAGAGGAAGTTCTAAGTACTAATCAAAAAACTATATTACTAGTTATTTACAACAATCAAAATCAAAGAAGATATATAGGTGTTAAATTAAACTAATTTATGGATTTAAAATCCAAAATTATTTTAATTTATGGACCTACGGCATCTGGTAAATCTAATTTTGCAGTTAAACTAGCAAAAAAAATTGATGGTGAAATAATAAATGCAGATAGCATGCAGGTATACAAAGAACTTAAAGTTTTGTCTGCTAGACCCTTTAAAAAAGATTATCAAAAAATTCAACATCATTTGTATGGTTTCCAAAGTGTAACAAAAAATTTTTCCACAGGGGATTGGTTAAAATTAATTGATCAAAAAATTTTAAATTTAAAAAAAAGGAAAAAAGTCCCAATTATAGTTGGAGGCACAGGTTTGTATTTTAAGGCATTAACTGATGGCTTAGTTAATATTCCAAGCATTCCAGTAAAATTTAGAGAAAAGATTAGATTGTTACATAAAAAGATTGGACCTAAAAGATTTTTTTCAAGGTTAATAAAGTTAGACCCCCTAGTTAAATATAATCTCAATTACTCAGATACTCAAAGATGTATAAGAGCTTATGAGGTTAAGTCATTTACTAAAAGTTCCATTTATCATTGGTTTAAAAAAACTAAATCTAATTATGAACAGAAAGATTTTTATAAGATTTATATAGATTTTCCAAGAAATGAGCTTTTAGATAGAATTAGTTTAAGAGCCAAAGAAATGATCAAAAAAGGAGCTGTATTGGAAGTAAAAAGATTTATTAAAATAAAAGTTCGTAAAGACAAGACAGCCCACAAAGCCATTGGGATTAATGAGATTGCTCAATATATCCAAAAAAAAATTGAAATTAATCAAGTTATTGAGAAAATATCAATAAAGACTAGGCAATATGCTAAAAGGCAAAGCACTTGGGCTAGAGGCAACATGCAAAATTGGATCAAAATGAATCCTACTGTTCTAAAGAAATTCTTAAAAAAAATTTAGATATCTCTTACTTAGCCTTGACCAATCAGCACAACTTCAGCTAGATTGACTAAATGTCCAAATTATATTCAGGTGCTGAAATAGTATTTAAATGTCTTGAAGATCAAGATGTTAAGTTTATTTTTGGATATCCAGGTGGAGCTGTACTACCAATTTATGATGAGCTTAAAAATCATTCAACTATTAAACATATCTTAGTAAGACATGAGCAGGGTGCAGGACATGCAGCAGAAGGCTATGCAAGATCTTCAGGTAAACCTGGAGTAGTTCTAGTAACATCTGGTCCAGGTGCAACTAATGTTGTAACAGCTTTAACTGATGCATATATGGACTCTGTTCCTTTAGTATGTATATCAGGACAAGTACCAACCCACTTAATTGGAACTGATGCTTTTCAAGAATGTGATACAACAGGAATTACTAGACCATGTACAAAACATAATTGGTTAGTTAAAGACATTAAAGATTTACCTAAAATTATGCACGAAGCTTTTCGAGTTGCAACTACTGGAAGACCAGGCCCAGTCTTAGTTGATATACCCAAAGATATTCAATTTGCTAAAACAAATTATTCAAAACCAAAAATAGAAAAAAAATTTAATGAAAAATTACATAATAAATTTTCACAAGATGAAATTAATGAATTAATTAATTTAATTTCAAAAGCAAAAAAACCAGTAATTTATACTGGTGGTGGAGTTATTAATTCTGGTCCAAAAGCAAGTGAGACTCTAAGAGAGTTTGTTAGATTAATTGGCTTTCCAATTACATCTACATTGCAAGGACTTGGTGCATTTCCTGGCGATGACAATCAATTTATAGGAATGCTAGGAATGCATGGAACCTATGAAGCAAATAATGCGATGCATGATTGTGATTTATTAATCAATATTGGAGCAAGATTTGACGATAGGATAACAGGAAAGATAGATGAATTTTCACCAAGATCAAAAAAGGTACATATTGATATTGATCCATCATCAATTAATAAAATTATAAAAGTAGATTTAGCAATAGTTGGTGACGTTAATGAGGTTCTTAAAACTACGATTAAAAAGATTAATAAAAAACAAAATGGTTCTAAGATATCAAATAAGCAAAATATTTCTAAATGGTGGGAACAGATACAAAAATGGAGAACAAAAGATTCTTTAGGTTTTATTAATAGTGAAAAAACTATTAAACCTCAACATGCTGTTCAAAGACTATATGAATTAACAAAAAACCAAGATACCTTTATAACTACAGAAGTTGGGCAACATCAAATGTGGGCTGCACAACATTACAAATTTAACAAACCAAATAGATGGATGACATCTGGGGGACTTGGAACTATGGGATATGGTCTTCCTGCAGCTGTAGGTGTTCAAATCGCCCATCCAGATAAACTTGTTATTGATATAGCTGGAGAGGCTTCAGTTTTAATGACTATGCAAGAAATGTCTACAGCAGTTCAATATAATTTACCTATCAAAATTTTTGTTTTAAATAATCAATATATGGGAATGGTTAGACAATGGCAGGAGCTATTACATGAAAAAAATTATTCTGAGAGTTATTCAGAAGCTTTACCTGATTTTGTAAAATTAGCTGAGGCTTATGGATGTAAAGGTATTAAAGTTGATAATCCAGATGAACTTGATTCAAAGATTAAAGAAATGATTGATCACAATGGCCCTGTAATATTTGACTGTCAGGTTGATCCTAATGAAAACTGTTTTCCAATGATACCTTCTGGAAAGCCTCATAATCAAATGATTTTAGGACCTAATGATAAAGAGGAAAATAAGATTACAGGAAAAGGCAAAGCATTAGTTTAATGGCAAAAGCAAAATCAGCATATAGTATACCAACTAAGATAGGTAAATTAGACACACATATTTTTGTCGTCTGGGTAGATAATGAATCTGGAGTATTAGCTAGGGTGGTAGGTTTATTTTCTGGTAGAGGTTATAATATTGAGTCTTTAGCCGTAGCGGAAGTTGACGCAACAAAAAATATTTCAAGGATTACCATTGTAACTACAGGAACTCCTCAAGTAATAGATCAAATTAAATTACAATTGAAAAAATTAGTCCCTGTTCATAAAGTAGCTGATTTTAAAAGGGAAGATAAAAAAGTAATATTTAAGGAAATGGCTCTACTTAAAGTTGTTGGAAATAAAAAAAAGATAGAAAAAACACTTAAAGCCTGTAAAAGCTTTAATCCAGTTATATTGGATAAAACTAAACAATCCGTTGTTATCCAAATAACTGCTTTAAGGAGAGAAATAGACAAAATGAGTAAAAAATTAAAACCTTTTGGCTTAACTAGCACATCTAGAACTGGAGCTATAGCTATGACGAGAGGGGCAGAAGTTTTTAAATAAATAAATTGGGAGAAACAAAATGAAAATGTTTTATGAAAAAGATACAGACGTCAACTTAATCAAAGATAAAAAAATTGCAATTTTTGGTTATGGTAGTCAAGGACATGCGCATGCGCTAAATTTAAAAGATAGTGGTGTAAAAGAAGTTGCGGTTGCTTTGAGAGAAGGATCTTCAAGTAAGGCTAAAGCAGAATCTAAAGGTTTAAAAGTTATGAATTTATCAGACGCATCAGAATGGGCAGATGTAGTAATGATATTAACTCCAGATGAATTACAGGCCTCAATTTATAAAAATCATATTGAACAACGTGTAAAAGAAGGAACATCAATAGCTTTTGCTCATGGATTGAATATTCATTATGATTTGATTAAAGCTAGAAAAGATTTAGATGTTTTTATGGTTGCTCCAAAAGGTCCTGGACATTTAGTAAGAAGCGAATACGAAAAAGGTGGAGGTGTTCCATGCTTATTTGCTGTACATCAAAATGGTTCTGGTAAAGCTAGAGATTTAGCAATGTCTTATGCTTCAGCTGTAGGAGGTGGAAGATCTGGGATAATTGAAACAACTTTTAAAGATGAAGTTGAAACTGATTTATTTGGTGAACAAACAGTTTTATGTGGTGGATTAGTAGAACTAATTAAAAATGGTTATGAAACTTTAGTTGAAGCAGGATATGAACCTGAGATGGCATATTTTGAAACAGTTCATGAAGTAAAATTAATTGTAGATTTAATTTATGAGGGTGGAATTGCAAATATGAATTATTCGATTTCAAACACTGCTGAATATGGTGAATATCAAACAGGACCAAGAATTATTAATAAAGAAGAAACAAAAAAAAGAATGAAAGAAGTTTTAAGTGAAATTCAGTCTGGAAAATTTACTAAAGATTGGATGGATGAATGCAAAAATGGTCAAAAAAACTTTCTTGCAACAAGAGCTAAATTAGCTGAGCATCCAGTTGAAAAAGTTGGAGCAAACTTAAGAGCTATGATGCCATGGATAGGTAAAAAGAAATTAGTTGATAGCGATAAGAAGTAAACTTTAGCTCCATATTGGGGCGAAAATTATTATTTTATTTTGCAATCTATACGAGAGGTTGTATATTTCTTAAATAAAATTTTTATATGCCTAAAAAAGATAAAGTATACATTTTCGATACAACGATGAGAGATGGTGAACAATCACCAGGTGCCTCTATGAGTGTTGAAGAAAAAATTCAAATTTCAAGAGTTTTTGATGAGATGGGAATAGATATTATTGAAGCTGGTTTTCCAATATCATCTCCAGGTGATTTTGAAGCTGTAAGCGCAATTAGCAAAAGCGTTAAAAATTCAATTCCTTGCGGATTAGCAAGAGCTACTAAAAAAGACATTGATGCATGTTATGAGTCATTAAAGTTTGCAAAAAGATTTCGTATTCATACTTTTATTTCAACTAGTCCTGTTCATATGAAACACAAACTTAATATGACCAATGATCAAGTATTAGGGGCTATAAAAGAGAGCGTCACTTATGCAAAGAAATTTACTGATGATGTAGAGTGGTCGTGTGAAGATGGAACAAGAACAGATTTAGACTTTATGTACAAAACTATAGAATTAGCGATCAACTGTGGTGCAACTACTATTAATATTCCAGATACTGTAGGTTATTCTATACCTGAAGAATTTGCAAAAAAAATTGAGTCAATAAAAAATAATGTTACAAACATTGATAAAGCAATTATTTCAGCCCACTGTCATAATGATCTTGGATTAGCAGTCGCTAATGCATTATCTGGTTTATCCGCAGGGGTAAGACAAATTGAATGTACAATAAATGGTATTGGTGAAAGAGCTGGTAATGCAGCACTTGAGGAAATTGTAATGGCAATTAAAACAAGAGATGATTTATTACCTTATGAAACTGGAATAAAAACAGAATTAATTAGTAAAGCTTCAAAAATAGTTTCTAATGCTACTGGTTTTCCAGTCCAGTATAACAAAGCAATAGTTGGAAAAAATGCATTTGCACATGAGTCTGGTATTCATCAAGATGGAATGCTTAAAAATAGAGAAACTTATGAGATAATGACTCCTGAAAGTGTGGGTGTTAAAAAAACATCTTTAGTTATGGGTAAGCACTCAGGTCGACACGCGTTTAAAGATAAATTGAGTGATCTTGGTTATGCTGAAGTTACAGATGATGTCGTCCAAGCTGCATTTGGAAAGTTTAAAATACTAGCAGACAAGAAAAAACATATTTATGATGAAGACATTGTTGCTTTAGTTGATGATAGTTTAATTATTGATAACAAGATTAATGCAATTAATCTTAAATCTTTAAAGGTATTTGCTGGAACTGGTGAGCCTCAAAGAGCAGAGATGACTTTAGATGTTTTTGGCGATATTAAAGAAACATCACAAACTGGAGATGGACCAGTAGATGCTATTTTTAAATGTATTAAAGATTTATATCCTCATGATGTTAAATTATCTCTTTATCAGGTTCATGCCGTAACTGAAGGAACTGACGCTCAAGCAACAGTAAGTGTCAAGATTGAGGAAAACGATAGAACAACAGTTGGACAATCTGCTGATACTGATACATTGGTTGCATCAGCTAATGCTTACTTAAACGCTTTAAATAAAATGTTAATTAAGAGAGAAAAAAAATCTTTATATAAAAATATTGAACCAAAAAAATTGAAGGAGAGTATATAATGGGAATGTTTGATAGTATTAAAAAAGTTTGGAGCCAGGATATGGCAATTGATTTAGGAACAGCAAACACTCTTGTTGTTGTAAAAGGTCAAGGGGTAGTATTAAATGAGCCTTCAGTAGTGGCTATAGTTGATCAAGCTGGAAAAAAGCAAGTTTTAGCTGTAGGAGATGAAGCAAAAACTATGCTTGGAAGAACTCCAGGAAATATTCAGGCAATAAGACCCTTAAGAGACGGTGTAATTGCAGACTTTATTGTTACCGAAGAAATGATTAAACACTTTATTAAAAAAGTTCATAAAGGTAGAACTTTTGCAAACCCAAGAATTTTAATTTGTGTTCCCACTGGTTCAACACCAGTTGAGAGAAAAGCTATTCAAGATAGTGCACTCGCTGCAGGCGCGAGAAGAGTTCAATTGATAGAAGAACCTATTGCTGCTGCAATTGGAGCGAACTTACCAATATCAGAAGCTACAGGTTCAATGGTAGTTGATATTGGTGGTGGAACAAGTGAGATAGCAGTGATGTCCTTAGGAGGACTAGTTTATTCAAAATCATTAAGAGTTGCCGGAGATGCAATGGATGGAGCAATGGTCAACTATATGAGAAAAGAGTATAACTTAATGATTGGCGATAGCACTGCTGAAAAAATAAAAAAAGAAATTGGAACGGCCATTCCAACAAACAATAACACCTATGCTGTTAAAGGTAGAGATTTAAGATCAGGTACCCCAAAAGAAGTTAATATAACTGAAGAGGATACTGCAGAAGCATTGAATGATATTTTAAAAGAAATGGTTAATGGCATTAAAGATGCATTAGAGAGCACACCCCCTGAATTGTCTGCAGACTTGGTTGATATGGGTTTAACTTTAACTGGAGGTGGTGCTTTATTAAAAAATATAGATAGAAGATTCTCTAAAGAAACTGGTTTACCAGTGCATATAGCAGATGATCCTTTATCTTGTGTTGCAGTTGGAACTGGAAAAGCTCTTGATCAAGAGCAAACATTCTCGACGATGTTGACTGAATATTAAGAAAGATGGCATCAAGTAGAGATGATTTTATTATAGCAATCAGATCTGCTTTTTTAAAAAAAAGTACCCAGCAAAAATTTTCGTTACTTAGTTTGGTATTTACGTCAATTTTCATAATTGTATTATCTAATTTAGATTTTAAGGCTGTACGATATCTTAAGATAGGAATTAATGAATTAGTTTACAGATCTTCTTTTGTAGTATCAATTCCAGAAAACTTTATTAAGGATACATTTATAGAAGTATCTGACTATACAACTTTCTTTAATGATTATAAAAAAAAAAGATTAGAATTAAGTAAATTAAAATCAAAATTCGTCTCTAGTGAGATAATTCAAAATGAAAATAGAGAATTAAAAGAGTTAATCAATGACTATGTTTCAACTTCAGATAAAATTTTGGCAAAAATTATCGTGGATCATGAAAGCCCTTTTTTAAAAAGTATAATTATTAACAAAGGTAGTAAGGATAATATCAAAATTGGCACTAACATATATGATCAGTCATATTTAGTAGGTAGGGTAATTGAGGTTAATTTTAAAACCTCAAGAGTATTATTATTATCTGACCTAAATTCTAATGTTCCAGTTACAATCGCACCTCAAAATATTCAGGCAATAGTTACAGGTTCAGGAGATAATTATGGTCAAATTAAATACATTAAAGATGGCCTTTCTAAAGAAATTGAAGAAGAAAGTATAATTTATACCTCTGGAACAGGGGCAATTTTTAAAAGTGGAATTCCAATAGGAACACTGGAAATTATAAGAGAAAATTCATTGAATGAATTTAGTGTAGAATTTTATAGTGATTTTTCTCAACTTAAATATGTTTTTGCTGAAATAACAAGTACATCTGAGATTCCAGATCAAAATGTGGCTGAACCTGACAATGAAACTAACAATAGTATTAATGCAAAGCTAAAAATTTTAGAAGATGAACTGGAAATTATTGAGGAGACTAATTCTAAATTTTTAGAAGAAAACATAGATTTAAAAAATGAAATAAATAATCTTAATAATAAGTTATTGATATTGGATAATGAATTATCATCTAAAAATATTACAATTAGTCAGTTTAATATCGATAAAACAGAACTAGAATTTTTAAGACTTAATTTAGAATTTGGGCATAAGTGTCGCAAATCTAATAAACTTTTTCAAAAATCCGTAGGTTTTGAACCTGGAAGTGATGAATATAAAAAGTGTGTTTTAAACAGGGGAGTAATAATTAATGACTAGTTTAAAATCTAAAGGTTTTTTCTCAAAATTTTACTCTTGGTTGCCAATAGTTGTTTTATATGTGTCTGTATTAAATGAATTTGATGTTAATTATTTAGACCTTGACTTTTTCTCTTTCAATTTTCCTTTTATTTTAATCTTTTTTTTCACATTAAAAGATTTTAAAAACTTTGATTATCTTTTAGTTTTTTTGGCAGGATTGATTAATGATACTGTTGTAGGTTTACCTCTTGGTTTAAGCAGTTTATCTTTCATGATAATTTGTATAGCAACATCATATTTTCGAAATATTACAATTAGACCCAATCAAGCAAAAGATTGGTTTTATTTTTTATTTATTATAATTTTAGTTAACTCTTTAAATTACTCAATCTTAACATTATTTTTTTCATATAATTTAATATTATGGGGTTATGTAGTTAATACTTTTTTTACTTTCTTATTTTATCTTATTTTTCTGACAATATTTAAATTTTATCTAAAAGGTATAAATGATTAATTCATCTAGCGATAATGTAAAAAAACTTAATTCTATAAATAGAAGAATGTTTATTACTGGCTCAGTAAAGTTTTTTATAATGATTGGATTAGTAAGTAGGTTATTTTTTTTACAGGTTAAAGAAAATAAAAAATATTTAACTCTTTCAGATAAAAACAGAATAAGAGAATGGAAGTTAGCTCCTGTAAGGGGAGAATTTCATGATTATTTTGGAAATGTTATTGCGGGTAATTTTGAGGCATATCAATTACATATTATTCCAGAACAAGTAGAAGATTTTAGATATGTAATTTATAGAATAAAAGATTTACTAGAGTTGAGTGATAAAGAATTTAAAAGAATAATAAAAAAGAAAAATGAGATTAAGTCATGGGAAACTTTAATTGTATCAGATAATCTAAGTTGGAAAAAGTTTTCAAAAATTAACAATCATCTCTATGATCTAAATGGTGTTAAACCAGTTATTTCTATTTCTAGAAATTATCCTTTTGGATCTAATTTTACGCATGTTATTGGATATGTAAGTCAGGCAAATGAGCAAGATATTGAAAATAATGAGGCAATAAAGAAAAATTTTGTACCTGGTCTTAAAATTGGAAAAGTAGGTTTAGAAAAATCTTTTGAAAAACAACTTATTGGCTCTAACGATATTGAGAGATATGAAGTAAATGCATATGGAAGAAGAATCAGTCAGTTAGAATTTCAAAAAGGAGAGAAAGGTAAATCTCTTAGATTAACAGTAGATACTAAAGTCCAACAATTATCGAATGAATTACTCAAAGATCAGGCTGGATCTATCTGTGTCATGGATATTTATACAGGTGAGTTAATCGCAATGCATTCTTCTCCCTCATTCGATCCTAACCTATTTGTTTTTGGGATAAGCCAAGATGATTGGCAAATTATTCGAAACGATCCAATGAAACCATTGGTTAATAAAACGTTACAAGGAAACTATTCTCCTGGGTCAACTATTAAACCTATTGTTGCTTTATCAGCTTTAGAGAATGGAATTATTAATACTAATTTTGCTGTTAATTGTAGAGGGCATAAACATCCATTAGAACTCTATGGTCAAACTTATCATTGTTGGAAAAAGCAGGGGCATGGATTTATGAATTTAAGAAATGCAATGAAACAATCCTGTGATACCTATTTTTATGAGATAGCTAGAAAACTTGGAGTAGATCGATTAAGTGAAACTGCTAAAAAATTTGGATTAGGAAAAGAAGTTTTTGGTAATCTATTTAATATTGAAAAAAAAGGTTTAATTCCAAGTACACAATGGAAGAAAAATGCTTTGGGACAAAGTTGGGTGTTGGGAGAAACTATAATTACTGGAATTGGTCAAGGCTATATTCAAACAACTCCAATTCAATTATGTTTAATGACAGCTCAAATTGCGAATGGAGGCTATAAGATTTATCCAAAAATAGTTATGGATGATGAAAACAAGGTATCTCCAATAGATAAATTTACACCATTGTATAAAAATTCTAAAAATATAAAGATTGTTCAAGATGCAATGTTTGCCTCAACCAATGAAGTAAGAGGAACTTCTTATAGATCTAGAATTGATGATCCAAAATATCAATTTGCAGGAAAAACAGGAACTGCTCAGGTTAAAAAAATTACTGAGAGAGATCGTGAGTTAGATTTAAAAACTTTTCAAATTCCCTATGAAGAAAGAGATCACGCTCTTTATATAGCATATGGTCCGTATAAAAATCCACGTTATGCAGTTAGTATTTTAGTTGAGCATGGAGGAAATGGAAGTACTACAGCAGCTCCAATGGCAAAAAAATTATTTAAAACAATTATTGATAGACATCAACTAAGAGAGTCAATTAATAATAAAAAATATTTGGATATATAGATGTATCAACATAATAGATTAACAACAAATAATTTTAATTTTTTTTCAAAGTTAGCAAATTTTGACTATGTTTTAATGGCATGTATTTTGTTGTTGGGTTTTATTAGTCTCGCTACGATGTACTCAACTGATGGAGGAAAAATTTTATTTCATACTAAGAGTCATTTTACTAAGTTAATTGTTTTTACAATTATGATGTTGATATTTTCCTTTATTAACATCAAATTTTGGTTTTCTATTGGTTATTTTTTTTATGTTATAATAATTGGACTTTTAATTTGGACATATTTATTTGGAATTAAATCTTCAGGATCTCAAAGATGGATAGATTTATATTTTATAAATTTACAGCCCTCAGAATTAATGAAGATATGTATCATTTTATGTTTGGCTAAATATTTTCATAGAATGAAATTAGAAAACGTAAATTCACTTTATGCGATTTTATCATCTTTAATTATTATTTTGTTACCAATGGGTTTAGTAATTGTTCAACCCGATTTAGGAACTTCACTTTTAATATCTATTAGTGGACTGGCTGTATTATGGTTTGCTGGAATAAATCATAAATATTTTATCTATACTATGATAGGATTTTTAATCTCTTTACCTTTTATAATCTCTTTTTTAAAGCCTTATCAAAAATTAAGAGTTTTAACTTTCTTAAATCCAGATAGAGATCCTCTAGGTGCAGGATATCAAATAATTCAATCTAAAATTGCTGTTGGTTCAGGAGGAATTTTTGGTAAAGGTTTTTTAAAAGGTACTCAAAGTTATTTAGAGTTTTTACCAGAAAAACATACAGATTTTATTTTCACATTATTTTCTGAGGAATTTGGATTTATTGGTTCAGTATTTCTTCTTTTAATATATGCAATCATTATTTATAGAATAGTTGCAATTGGTGCTCAATCTAGAAGTTATTTTGCAAAATTATTTTGTTACAGTTTTGCAGCATCAATTTTTGTTTACATCACAATTAATATGAGCATGGTACTTGGTTTGCTACCAATAGTTGGATCACCTTTGCCAATTATGTCCTATGGTGGGTCATCAATGTTAGCTACAATGATCGGCTTTGGAATAGTAATGAGTGCCAAAGTTCACAACCAACAATCAATTGCATAAGTATAATTTGTCACCTAAATTATATTAAAAACTACTATATAAGCTAATTATGAGTAATTCTTTAAAAGTTGGAATAATTGGTGCAGGTATTCAAGGAATATCCAATGCTTTATTTCTCCAAAAAAAAGGTTTTGATGTAACAGTTTTCGATAGAGAAGAGCCCGGCAGTCCGGCAGCATCGTATGGAAATGCAGGGCATTTTTCTCCATATGCTTCATTATCTTTAAACAGAACCGATGTATTAGCTGATGTACCAGCAATGTTAATGAGTTCTACAGGGCCATTGGCACTTAAATGGAATTATGTTCCAAAAATGATTCCGTGGTTTATTAAATTTATTTTAAATACATCAAAAAATAAAATGATGCATACAGCTAGAAACATGCATCAAATTTTAGATTTAGCTTTACCAGCATATGATGAGTTATTTGACGAAATAGACTTAGAGGGATTAGTTGAAAATAAAGGAATACTATACATATGGAATGATAAAGATTTAAAAAGTAGAGAATTAGAAATTAAAGTTAGAGAAGAATTAGGTGTTAAGCAACAACTTGTAAGCAAAGATGAAATTCGTGATTTAGAGCCTAATATAAAACCATTTTATCATGCTGGCGTTTATTATCCTTATGCAAGACACGCAAGAAACCCAAAAAAGATTTTATTAAAACTTTTTGAACTTTTTATAAAAAAAGGTGGAAAATTTAACAAAATGAATGTTCAAGATATAAGTTTTGATGATGACAGTCCTGTATTTATGACTGACAATAACAGATATTCTTTTGATAGAGTGGTCATTGCTTGTGGAGCCTTTTCTAAAAAATTAACAGATAAGTTAGATGAAAAAATTCCTTTAGATACAGAACGGGGATACCATGTGCATTTTAAGGATTGTGATCATCTTTTAAGTAGACCAGTAATATTTTCTAATCGAGGCTTTGGGATCACACCAATGGAGCAAGGATTAAGAGTTGTTGGAACAGTTGAGTTTGGTGGATTAGATAATCCTCTTTCAAAATCAAGAATTAAAAATTTAATTGATAATGCAAAATATATGTTGGGAGATTTACCTGATCATGAAGATGAATGGTTAGGATTTAGACCAACTTTACCAGACTTTTTACCAGTTATGGGACCATCAAAAAATCATAAAAATGTTTTCTATTGTTTTGGACATCATCATTTAGGATGGACATTAGGCCCGATTTCTGGAAAGATTGTTTCTGGAATGATAGCTAAAGAAAATACCAATTTAAATTTAGACCCTTATAGCTCAGCAAGATTCAATTAATTCATGCAAAATACCAAAGCATATATAATGCTGGTATGTGCTACATTATTCTGGGCAGGTAACTTTACATTAGGAAAGTTTGCTTATTTAGAAAATATACCTCCAAACTCTCTTGCATTTTTAAGGTGGTGCCTAGTATGGATAATTTTACTTCCATTCACTTATAAAGAGATATTGAAATTAAAAAATCAAATTAAAAGAAACTTATCATTGTTCCTTATTTTAGGCTCTACCAGTGTGTGCATATTCACTTCACTTACTTATAATGCCTTGAATTATACTCAAGTAATCAATGCATCACTTTTTAATACCGCAATACCTGTAACAATAATTTTAGTTTGCTTTCTTTTAAAAATTGAAAAAACAAATATTTTTCAAATATCTGGATTATTAATTTCAGTTTTAGGGATTTTAGCTATTATTACTAGACTTGATCTTAATATTTTACTTACCTTAAATTTTAATAATGGAGATTTATTCATGATCGGAGCAATAATCGCATGGGGAATATATTCTGCATATTTAAGAAAAAGAACTTTTGAAGTATCTTTACTTGCTCTGGTCCAAATAATTTGTACATTTGGATTAATTTTTCTTTTGCCACTATTTATTTTAGATATAACACAGGGAAAAGTTATTGAGTTAAGTGAAAATCTTTTTTATATCTTAATCTATGTTGCAATATTTCCAAGCATTGGATCTTATTATTGTTGGGCCGGAGCAGTTTCTATCATTGGGGCAAATAGAGCCGGCATATTCTTATCTCTAATTCCGTTATTCAGCACAATAATGGCAATATTCTTTTATAATGAAAAATTTCAATTTTTTCACTTGATTGGAGCAATTTTAATTATATTAGGTTTATTCTTATCAAATAAGGAAATAAAAAATGCTTAAAGTTGCGATTTTAGATGATTATCAAAATGTTTCTCAACAATTTATTGATTTAGAAAAACTATCAGGGAAATATGAAATTAAAATTTTCAGTGAACCTTTTGTTGATGAAGCAGATGTAATTGAGCAATTATCAGATTTTGAATCATTATTGGTAATGCGAGAAAGAACTCCAATTACAAAAAAAATTATTGAAAATTTAACTAAATTAAAATTTATTATTACAAGTGGATTAAGAAACAAATCTATTGATCTAGAGGCCGCCAAAAAAAGAAAAATTATAGTTTGTGGAACAGAAACAAATACTAATCCAACTCCTGAGTTGACTTGGGCTTTAATACTTGGATTAGCTAGAAATTTTAAAGAAGAAATTGATAATATGTATCAAGGATACTGGCAAACAACAGTAGGGGTGGAGCTTAAAGGAAAAATTTTGGGTTTAATTGGTTTAGGTAAAGTTGGATCACAAGTAGCTAAAATTGGAAAAGCTTTTGGCATGCAAGTCATGGCCTGGAGTGAAAATTTAAACTTAGATACCTGTAAGGAGCTAGATGTTCTGCCGTGTAGTAAAGAAGATTTAATTAAGAATTCAGACTTTTTATCAATTCATGTTCAAGGCGGAGAAAGATATAAAGATTGCATTACTTTAAAAGAAATGGATAAAATGAAAAAGACTTCTTTCTTAATAAACACCTCAAGAGGTCCAATTATAAATGAAGATGATTTAATTATAGCTTTATCAACTAACGAAATTGCAGGAGCTGGAATTGATGTTTACGATAAAGAGCCTTTACCTGAAAACAATAAGTTGAGATTTTTACCAAATGCTTTGCTTACTCCACATATTGGGTATGTGACAGCCGAAAATTACACTACTTATTATAATCAAATGATCGAGTCTTTAGAGTCTTGTGTAAATGGAAAACCTATTCGTATTATAGAATAAAAATGGATTTACCGGTTATTAATCATGATGATTATTTTGCTAAAATTGGAGATGATCATAAATTTCCAATTAACAAATTTAGTGAACTTGCAAAATATCTAATAGATCAAAAGATAGTAAAAGAATTTTATAAACCATATCCATGTTCTGACAAGACCTTAAAAAGGGCCCATTCGGAAAAATATATTAAAGATATTAAGAATAAAACTTTAGATAAAAATGGAGTAAAAAAAATTGGCTTTCCTTTAGTCGATAGTGTTGTTCAAAGATCCTTAGTGGCAACTGGGGGAACTGTTTTAGCATCAAAGCTTGCAATAAATTATGGTCTTGCTTGCAATACTGCTGGAGGTAGTCACCATGCAAATTTTGAGGGTGGTGCTGGTTATTGTGTTTTTAATGATGTAGCAGTAGCTGCATATTATCTACTTGATAGAGGACTAGCAGGTAGAATTTTAATTGTTGATTTAGATGTACATCAAGGAAATGGAAATTCAGATATATTTAAAGGTAATTCAAATGTGTTTACTTTTAGCATGCACTCAAAATCAAACTATCCTGCTAAAAAATCAATAAGTGATCTAGATGTTGAACTTGAGGATAACTTAGAGGACAAAGAATATCTTAAAACTCTCAAGTTTTATTTAAATGAGCTAAATGAAGAAAATTTTGATTATGTTTTTTATATAGCTGGTGTTGATATTCATCATAACGACCGTTTAGGTAAATTAAAAATTTCTGATGAAGGAATTAAAGAAAGAGATGAAGTTGTTACAGAAAACTTCTTTTCAAAGGGTATCCCCCTTTGTGGTGTTTTAGGAGGTGGTTATAACAAAGACTTTGGTAAATTAGTCGAATTGCACTCATTTTTACACCAATCGTGTGCTAAATTATTATAATTTTATGGTTAAAAAAAATTCTAATCTAACAGAAGAACAAAAATTAGTAATGTTTGAAGATGGTACTGAACCACCTGGTACTAGTGAATTAAACAACGAAAAAAGAGAAGGCAGTTATCATTGTGCCAATTGTGGAATAAAATTATTTAATTCAAATAGTAAATATGAAAGTGGATCTGGTTGGCCTTCTTTTTATGAGTCTTTACCAGAAGTATTTGAAACTAAAACAGATCATTTATTAGGTTATGCTAGAACAGAGTATCATTGTAAAAATTGTGGTGGACATCATGGTCACATCTTTGAAGATGGACCTCAACCAACTGGAAAAAGATATTGTAATAATGGGATTTGCTTAGTTTTTAAAGAAAAATAATGATTATTAAGTACATTAGCTTTTTAACTGGAATTATTTGGTCATACTCAATAATAAAAACACAATCAATTTTTAGTAAGAAGGCTGGAATACTATTCAAAATTTTTATTACAAAAGTTTCTTGGCTTACTTTTGTTGCGGCTTGTTACTTCGGTTATAAAAACTTTACGATTAAATCTACTATAATCGGTGTTACAATTGGAATTTTGTTAGTAAATATCGGTTTTTATTTACTAAAAAAATATATAAATCAAAAGTTTAACGAAAAACAAATAACAATTTTTAAAAGTTTTTTCGAATATTCTTTGATTTTTTTAATAGTTTACTTCGTTTTATTTTAAGAGATCTTGTAATTTATTTTCTTTTTCTAAAGCTCTGACTTCATCGTAGCCACCAATATGTTCTTCATTAAAAAAAATTTGAGGAATTGTTCTTTTCCCATTAGCTTTTTTAATCATTTCATCCATTGCTCCATCTACTTTTCCAATGTCAATTTCATTATAAGTAGCGTTGTTTCTAGTTAATAATCTTTTAGCTGCATCACAATAATTACAAAATGGACCTGTATAAATTGTTATTTTTTTCATTGTTTAAAGATAGTCACCTTTTTTTATTTTACTAGTAATTTGTTTTCTAGAGTATTCAAACTTTTTTCTATGCTTTATACTTTTTTGATTTACTCTTTTTCTCCATAATCTAAATGATGATGGTTTGAGAGATCGTCTCATTATTTTAATTACATCAGATTCTTTGTAACCAGTTTTTTTTTCAATTTCCTCAAAAGTGATTCTATCTGCCCAGGCAGCCCAGATGACCCAATCTGGACTTTCAACATTTGGCTCAGGATTTTTGACTCGGGTAATTGGGGTGTGACCTTTTTTTTTCATAAATTCCTTATATTTGAAAAAAATCGATAATGCATTTTTTTTCAGATCTGATATATTATTATAGATAGTCCTTCTTAGCCATCTTTAGCTCCCGGTTTTTAAGGGCTATCTTTTTTTAAATGCTCCCCCTAAATTATTTTCTTTTTTTACAGATTATAATTTTTCTTTTTATCACACCTGGTACTCCTAGAATTGTTATTATCTCGTATTCGATGAATTACGGAGTTCAAAAATGTATTTGGACTGCATTAGGAGATATTACAGCAAACTTAATTCAAGCTACTTTAGTTATATTTGTTTTGGGTAGTTTTTTTTCGGATAACCCAAATTTTTTAAGTATATTAAAATGGATAGGTGTAATTTATTTACTTTATTTAGCTTATGATGTTTACAAAACAGCGCCAAAGAATATTAATTCAGATGTAATCTCTTCAAAAAGTTTTTTTTCTTTTTTTAAAGATGGTTTTTTAGTTGCAGGTACAAGTCCAAAAGCTTGGTTATTTTTTCCATTAATATTCCCACAGTTTATAGACTTTAATTCAAATTATATTGTTCAATTTTTTATTTTAATAACAACTTATGTAGTTTTAGATTTTTTATCTTTGATTGGTTACGCTTTACTTGCACAAAAACTTATTACTTGGATAAAAACAAATCCAAAAACAATTAATACAATCTCAGCGAGTGTTTTAGTTCTAATTGCACTAATAATTATTATTTCACAACAATATTAAAAAAACTTATTGCACCTTTTGTCTCTTGCAAAACAACTGTTTTCTTTATTTAATTAGCTATTAATTAATTAATTAACAAGGGAAATAAAATGAAAATAAATAAAATAATCTTAAGTTTTATTTCTGCAATAGTATTATTATTATCTACTTCAGTAACATCTTTTGCAAAAGTTGTTGGTGATAAGATAGTTTTAGGTTCTGCTATTTCATTAACTGGAAAATATTCCTCAAATGGTGTTCACACTCAAAACGGTTATAATATGGCCGTTGATAGAATCAACAGCATGGGTGGAGTAAAAGTTGGTGGAAAAACTTATAAGTTTGAAATCATTTATTATGATGATGAGTCAAACCCAAAAAGAGCAGCACAACTTGCAGAAAGATTAATCTCACAAGATGGTGTTGAGTTTATGCTTGGCCCATACAGTTCTGGATTAACAAAAGCAATCGCTCCAGTAACAGAAAAATATGGTGTACCAATGGTAGAAGCTAATGGTGCATCTAGATCATTATTTACAAAAGGATATAAATATTTATTTGCAGTGCTTGCACCAGCAAACTTATATCTAGATGTAGCGATTGATTTAGCTGTTGAAAAGAACGGTGGCAAACCTGTAAAAATAGCACAAGCTTTTGAACAAGATGCTTTCTCACAAGATGTGAGATTAGGTATTTTAGAAGCTGCTGAAAGAACAGGTTCAAAAATCATTATTGATGACAAGTTACCAAAAGAACTAAATGATATGGCTGCAACTTTAGCTAAAGTTAAAGCTGTAAAACCAGATGTTCTTGTAGTTTCAGGTCATACAAAAGGTGCATTAACTGCAATCAGACAAATTGCTGAGATGAAAGTTGATGTTCCAATGTTAGCAATGACTCACTGTGACGCTGCGAAATTATCTAAGCAACATGGTAAAAATTCTGAGTATGCATTATGTGCATCTCAATGGCATAAGACTCTATCTTACAAAGATAAGTTCTTTGGAAATGGAATGAAATATGCTGCTGACTTTGAAAAAGAGTTCAAATATGACCCACCATATCAAGCGGCTGAGTCATCTGCAGCTTTATTAGTTTTTAAAGATGCATTTGAAAGAGCAAATTCTTTCGATAAGAAAAAAGTAAGAGATGCTCTAGCAGCTACTAATATGCAAACTTTTTATGGAAACATAAAATTTGCACCTGGTGGTCAAAATGTTGACAAGCCAATGGTATTATTCCAAGTTATGTGTAATGCTGATGGAAGTAAGTGTGAAAACAAAGTTGTAGCTCCAACTAAATGGGCTTCAGCTAAATTGATCCACCCAATTCCAAGCTGGTCAGAAAGATAATATCTAATATTTGAAATGCCCCCTAGTTCTAGGGGGCATTTTTTTATAACAGTATCTAAATTATGGATTTTTTAATATTCCAAGTTCCAATGCTAACTCTACAAGCAACGCTTGATGGGGTTCTACTAGGAATATTATTTGCATTAATTGCTTACGGTATGGCTCTTCAATGGGGAGTAATGAATATTATCAATATTGCTCAAGGGGATTTAGTTATTTTAGGTGGATACATTGCTTACTTTATGTACCTGTGGGGAATTCATCCTGCATGGGGAGTGATTGTTTCACCGTTTATAATGTATTTTGTTGGAGTAGGTATTTATAAGTTAGTTATTAATAAAGTGGTGGATAGAGATCTATTTATCTCAATTTTAGCAACATTTGGAATAAGTATTTTATTTATGCAATTAATGAACTTTGCATTTGGTGCTGATGTTGTTCTTGCAAACTCTGGCTATGGAACAACAATGTTATTTGATAACTCTGTAACACTGCCAAACTCTAAAATATTTTCAGCATTCATTAGTATTGTTTTTGCAATAGGTTTAGTTGTTTATATGAAAAAATCTAAACTTGGCAGAGCAATTAGAGCTACAGCTCAAAATGCCCGTGCAGCAAAGATTTTAGGTGTTGATACAGAAAAAGTTTATGCTGCTACATTTGGTATTAATGCTGCTTTATGTGGTGTTGCTGGAGCTTTAATATCAATTACTTTTACAATCCATCCTTACATGGGATTACCTTATACAATTAGATCTTTTATGATTGTGATTGTCGCGGGATTAGGAAATCTTCCTGGTGTAGCAATGTCAGGAATGGGACTAGGAGTTTTTGAAGAATTTGCTGATTATATTTTAGGTACAGAATTTAGAATTGGTTCAGTATTTTTATTACTAGTTTTGATTTTAGTTTATAGAAGATTTAAATTATCAAGAAAAAAGAGAGTATTTAAAATAATGAATAAGAATATTATTTTATATGCAGCATTATTAATTTTTGGATTAGCTGCGCCATTTATATTTCCAGCTTTTAAAGTTCAACTATCAATACTATGTGTTTTAATTGTTTTAGCTCTCACTTGGAATATTCAAGGTGGGGAAATGGGTTACAACACCTTTGGAAATATACTATTTTATGGACTTGGAATGTACCTTTGTGCATCAGTTCAAGTGGGAATGTTTTTTCCACTAGCTGAATGGACTGAAAGCGGTGGGGAGAAAACATTTGTACATACTCCAACTCAATTTTTTCAAGGAATGGCTATGGGTCTTGTTGTTGCTGCAGTAATCCCAACAATTGTTGCTGGATTAATTGGTTACTCAATTTTAGGATTAAGAGGCCATTACTTTGCAATTTGCACTTTAGGTTTAGGAGTTGCAGCTGGTGAGATTTCAGGTGGTATAGAGATTATAGGAGCTGGACAAGGTTTTACAACTCCACCTTTCCCAGATGTGGGAAGCTTAGAAGCAAGAGGTGAATTCTTTTACTTCTTGAGTTTCATGGCAGTTGTTTTGACTTTTATTACAGTCAAATCAATTTATTCAACAAGATTTAAATTAATACTAAATGCAATAAGAGATAATGAAGACAAAGCTGAAGCAATGGGAATTCAAACAATGAAATATAAAATTATTGGTTGGATGATATCTGCTTTCTTTTGTGGATTAGCTGGAGGAATTATGGGTGGTCTAGTTGGTTATATAGACTCAACTGATGTTGCATTTGATGGAAGAGAGATGGGAGTGTTCATGGTCTTGATGGCTATCTTAGGTGGGAAAGGAACTTTATGGGGACCTGTTATTGGAGCAACTGTATTTCACATCTTCAAAGAAGGTTTTTGGACATTCTTCTTAGGTTGGCAATACGTTGCACTAGGAGTTCTTATAGTTGTAATTGTAATTTATTTCCCGGAAGGAATAATGGGATGGTTAAGAGAGAAATATCCAGAGAGATTTGGGGAAGTAGTTGATGAAGCAGATCGAAAAGCGCAGGTAGAATTAAAATGAGTATTTTAGAAGTTAGTAATGTCAGTAAATCATTTGGTGGTGTAAAAGCCAATGTTGACATTTCAATGAAAGTTGAGAAAGGAAAAATTGTTGGTCTAATAGGACCAAATGGTTCAGGTAAAACAACTTTATTTAATTCTATTGTCGGCACTTATCCAATCGATAACGGGTCAATTAAATTTAATGAGAAAGAAGTATCAGAATTACCTGTTCCAGTAATAGCAAAACTTGGTTTATTAAGAACATTTCAACAAACTAGAATTTATGGCAAATTAAATTGTGTAGAGAATATGCTAATTAGTCATAAAGGAAGTGACGCAAGCTTATTCACAATTTTTTCAAAAATTCCAAAAGACTTAACAGAAAAGGCAGAAAATTTATTAAATTTTGTTGGATTATATCAAAAAAGAAACTTAAGAGCTGGCGATTTATCTTTTGGACAACAAAAATTATTAGAATTAGCAATGGCACTTATGAATGAACCTGAGATGTTGCTATTAGATGAACCAACTGCTGGTATCAATCCTACTTTAATAAATGGAATTATAGATAGATTAATTAAAGTTAATCAAGATTTTGGTATTACACTTTTAGTTATCGAACATAATATGAAAGTAATTATGCAGTTAGCTGAAGATATTTTTTGCTTAGCACATGGCAAGATGCTTGCGAATGGATCACCAGATGAAATTAAAAATGATAAGCGTGTTATCGATGCTTATTTGGGAGCACAATAATGTCAAATCAATATGAAGTTTTGGGTAAAGCTCCTGTAGCTGAGGATTTAAAGAACCTATCTCCTAATGATGTTCATTTAACAATAAAGAATCTCAATGCTGGTTATGGTAAAATGGAAATACTTCATAATTTTGAACTTTTTGTAAGTAAAGCACAATCACTTTGTTTAATAGGTCCTAACGGAGCGGGAAAATCCACAATACTCCATTCAATTTATGGATTTACAAATATTTTTTCTGGAAAAATAGAAATAGATGGAAAAGAAATTACAAATCTTTCTCCTGCTGAAAAACTTAAATCAGTTGGAATAGCCTATATTCTTCAGGATAATTCAGTTTTTCCAGATATGACAGTAGAAGAAAATTTATTAATGGGTGGGTTTATAAAGGATAAAACAGAAGAGTCTTATGAAGAAGCAGAAAAAATTCTTCAAAAATATGAAAGATTAGGAAATAGGAGATATCAACCAGCAAAAGTATTATCTGGGGGAGAAAGAAGATTGTTGGAAATTTCTAGAGCATTAGTGATGAAGCCGTCAGTTTTATTAGTTGATGAACCATCAATTGGGTTAGAGCCCAGATATATAGATATGGTATTTGAAATTTTAAGAGATCTTCAACAGAATGAAAAAAAAACTATTATTCTTGTAGAACAGAATGCTAAAAAAGGTCTTGAGTTTGCAGATATTGGTTATGTTTTGGTCTCTGGACAAACTGCAATAGCTGGTAAAGGAGACGATCTTTTAAATAATCCTGATGTAGGTCGCTTATTTTTAGGCGGTTAATGATCAAAAAAGAATTATTTTTTAGAGGATTTAAATCAATTTTAAAACCTGATAGTCCTGCAATAGCACTAGGATGCTGTTTCATTGCTATTGGTGCGCTTCTTAAAAATATAGGTTTTAATATTCAGGAAAGCATTTTTTCTACAATGTTAATTTACGCTTTGCCAGGCTCACTTGTCATGGCTGAGTCAATTTTAGTAGGCGCGTCGTTACTAAGTATTTTTATTGCAGTTTGGTTTGTTAATGCAAGACTTTATCCAATGGCAGTTTCTTTATTCCCATTGATGATGGATGAAAAACAACCAAAATGGAAATATTATTTATCTTGTCATTTCATTGCTGTCTCAGCTTGGTTAATTATGAAAAGTAACTATGAGACGATTGAAAAAAAAGATCGAGTTGATTTCTGGATAGGCATAGGTTCTGCAACATGGAGTGTTGCAGTTGTATCAACAATTCTTGGTTTTTATTTATCTGATTATCTAAATAAAGATATGTTAATGGGTTTAGCTATTTTAAATCCAATCTATTTTACATGTATGTTGGTAGGAGCGATGAAAACAATTCAAGTTAGTTTATCAGTTATACTTGGAGGAATATTAGGTCCGTTTTTTTATTTTTTTTCACCAGAATGGTCAATTTTACTTGGAGGATTAATTGCAGGATCGATATCTTATTTAATTGGAGAAAAAAATGTCAATTAATATTCTATTGTCAATAATTGTAACTTCGTTGGCAACTTATATATCAAGATTCTTAGGAGTTTTGTCATCAGTTAGAATTAAAGAAACTTCAAAAATATTTCGATGGTTCAATTGTTTAGCTTACGCAACACTAGCGGCACTTATTGCACGAACTATAATATTTCCTGTTGGGGCGTTATCTGACGCAAGTTATTTAAGTAGAATTTTAGTTGTCATGTTGAGTTTAGGGATTTTTTTTGTTACAAAAAAAAACTTTGTTTACCCTACGGTATTTTCAGCAGTGGCAATGAGCTTAATTAATAATTATTTTTAAGACTTTAAAAATTTGTTATAATTGGATAAATTATTAAATTATGAATGACATACCAGGATTTGAAATTTTACCAAATAAAAATTCCCCTAGAATAATCGATATTAAGATTAAAAACGGAACTATTGAAAAATTAATTTTCCCTTTTAAAAAATTTGATCTAACAGCGATTGAATACAAACCATTTACAAGATTTACAATTGCAAAAAGTTTAGATGACTTAACTCAAAATAAACTTAGTATTTTATTAAATAAAATTATTAGAGATAGAAAATTAGGGTGTTTTATAATTGGTCCAGAAGATAAAAATTCTAATATTGATGATATCTTTTTGGTCAAGTTGTCCACTGCAATATCACATTTAATTGGTAACCCCAATCATGACTCTATGGCAGGAAAGTACTATGCAAGATTTCATGTAAAACATGTAGACAAGAGTGACTCATATTTAAGGAAAGCTTATACCAACATGGATCTTCATACTGATGGAACATATGTAAAAGAAGTAACTGATTGGCTTTTGATGACAAAGATTGAAGAAAAAAATGTTGAAGGTGGTGAAACTGCAATGCTACACTTAGATGATTGGGAGTATTGTGAAGAATTATTTAACGATCCAGTGGGTAAAGAAAATTTTGTTTGGTCTTCTCCTAAAAGTAAAAATATTGATTATAAAGTTGAGCATCCAGTATTTTCAAAAGATAAAAATGGTAAGGCTCAAATTTCATATATTGATCAATTTCCTGAACCAAAAAACATGTCCCAAGGAAATTTTTTGCAAAAACTATCTGATTGTTTGGAAGAGAGTAAAAATAAAGTCATAACAAAATTACCAGTCGGCTCGGCTATCGTAGCAAACAATTATTTTTGGTTACATGGTAGACGTCCATTCAAAGAAAACAAAGATTTGAGCAGAGAACTCTTGAGAATTAGGGGTTCATTTTTCCAAAATTAAACTATCATCCCTTAAATAAGAAATTTATAAATTTATGAAATTAGGATTTATTGGAACAGGAAAAATAGCTTCTTCAGTTATTTTAGGAGTATGTAAATCTAAGATAAAATTTAGACAAATAATAGTATCACCAAGAAATAAGAGAATAGCAAATAATTTAAAGAAAAAATTTAAAAAAGTAAGTATTGCGAAAAACAATCAAGATGTAATTAACAAATCAAATTGGATATTTTTATCTATCACTCCAAAAGTAGGAGATAAAATTATTAAAGACTTAAAATTTAAATCTAATCAAACAATTATAAGTTTTATTTCAACAATTAATCTTTCTGAACTTAAAAAAATGATCAAAGTAAAATCTAAAATTGTTAGAGCAATACCACTACCTCCAATTTCTATCAAGAAAGGCCCAGTTCCTATTTATCCACCTAATAGACAAGTGAAAAGTTTTTTTGATAAAATTGGATCTACCATAGAAATTAAAAATGAAAAACTGTCTATTAATTTTTGGTCGACATCTGGGATGATGGCGTCTTATTACGAAATGTTAAGAGTAATGAGTAATTGGCTTGTAAAAAAAGGCATAAAGAAACAAGATGCTCAAAAATATATAACTTCATTATTTTTAGCTTTATCAGAGGATGCAGTTGTAAATTCTAACAAGGATTTAAAATATTTAGTGAAAGAGTCTCAAACACCGAAAGGACTTAACCAACAAGGTCTTAATACGATGTCAAAAAAAGGTGTTTATAAATCTGTTGTTAATACTTTAAATAGTATTCACAAAAGATTGAGTAAATAATTAATGTCTCAAAATATTTTAGAAATTAATAATCTTTCAAAATTTTTTGGAGGATTAGCTGCTGTATCGGACTGTTCATTAAAAGTAAAAAAAGGAACTATCACAGGGATCATAGGTCCAAATGGATCTGGTAAAACAACTTTATTTAATTTAATAGCTGGAAATTTAAAATCATCTAAAGGAAATGTTAGATTTAATAATGAAGATATTACTGATACTCCATCATATGAATTATTCTCTAAAGGTTTATTGAGAACTTTTCAAATTGCACACGAGTTTACGAATTTATCTGTCTTGGAAAATCTAATGATGGTACCTGGAAATCAATCTGGTGAAAAATTAACGAATGTTTTGTTAAAGCCTTCTCTTGTTGAAAAAGAAGAAAATTTAATTAAAGAAAAAGCAAAAGAAGTAGTAGAATTTTTAAATTTAAGTCACCTTTCAAATGAACTTGCTGGAAATCTATCTGGAGGTCAAAAAAAACTCTTAGAGCTTGGTAGAACAATGATGGTTGATGCAAAATTAGTACTATTAGACGAGGTCGGTGCTGGAGTGAATAGAACATTGCTTAAAGATTTAGGCACTGCAATTCAAAAATTAAATCAAGAAAAAGGTTATACCTTTTGTATGATAGAACATGATATGGATTTTATTGGGAGACTTTGTGATCCAGTAATTGTTATGGCAGAAGGTTCTGTTTTATTCGAAGGTTCAGTAGAAAATGCAAAAAAAGATCAAAAGGTTATAGAAAGCTATTTAGGTAGAGGATCAAAATTAAAGGATAAAAACTGATGGCATTCTTTGAGGGAAATAAAATGACAGGTGGTTATGGAAATGGTCCTGATATTATTCATTCATGTTCTGTTAAAGTTGATAGGGGAGAAATTGTATCTATTCTTGGACCTAATGGTGCAGGAAAATCTACAGCCATGAAAGCTATGTTAGGACTTCTTAATTTAAAGTCAGGTAAAATAACTATAGATGGAAAAGATATTTCAAACTTGTCACCCCAAGATCGAGTGAAACAAGGAATTTCATTTGTACCTCAAACTAAAAATGTATTTGCAGGAATGACTGTTGAGGAAAATTTGGAGATGGGTGCATTTTTACTAGATAAAGATTTAAAAAAATTGATAGATGATATTTTTGATTTATTCCCGATTTTACAAGAAAAAAGAAATCAATTAGTTGGAGAGTTATCAGGAGGACAAAGGCAACAAGTTGCTTTAGGAAGGGCATTGATGATTAAGCCTTCAGTATTAATGTTAGATGAACCTACAGCTGGAGTTTCTCCCATAGTAATGGATGAGTTATTTGATCATATAATAAAAGTAAAAAAAACTAATGTTGCCATTCTTATGGTTGAACAAAATGCCAAACAAGCGTTAAACATTTCTGATAGAGGATACGTGCTAGTAACTGGAGAGAATCGTTATTCTGGCACGGGAAAGGAATTATTGAATGATTCAAGAGTAAGAAGCTCATTCTTAGGCGGTTAAATGGATTTTATAAATGCAATTATTCTTTTACTAAACTATATATTTGTTCCAGCGTTAACTTATGGTTCACAGTTAGCACTAGGCGCAATATTCGTGACATTGATTTATGGTATCTTGAGATTTGCCAATTTTGCTACAGGTGACATGATGTCATTTGGAACAATGGCCGCGATTTTATTTACTTGGTATTTTCAATCTTTGGGTGTTTCGTTGGGTGTTTTACCAACAGCACTTATAGCTATTCCTTTTGCAATCATTTTTATGATTTTTTATATGCTATTGATTGATAAGTTTGTTTTCAAATACTACAGAAATCAAAAAAGCCCACCTGTTCAACTTGCTATGGTTAGTATAGGTGTAATGTTTGTTACTCAAGCAGTAGTAAGAATTATTATAGGGCCTTCAGACAGAAGATTTTTTGATGGCGAGAAATTCATAATTAAAGCAGGTGAGTTTAAAGAAATTACAGGATTAAATGAAGGTCTCGCAATTAAATCAACTCAAATATTAACTATATTGGTAACATTAATTTTAGTTTCAACGCTTTTTTGGTTTTTGAATAAAACTAAGACTGGAAAAAGTATGAAAGCTTATTCAGATAATGAAGATCTAGCTTTACTCTCAGGCATAGATCCCAAAAAAATAGTTATGATTACTTGGATAATTGCTGGAATATTGGCAACTATTGGTGGAACTCTTTATGGTTTAGACAAAAGCTTTAAACCATTCACATACTTTAACAATATGCTACCTATATTTGCTGCAGCAATAGTTGGGGGAATTGGTAATCCTTTTGGAGCGTTTCTAGGAGGATATGTAATTGCTTTCTCCGAAATATTTTTGACATATGCTTATAAGAAATTTTTTATGTATGTTTTGCCAGAAAGTATGGAGCCTGATGGTTTAGTTCAATTACTTTCAACTGATTACAAATTTGCAGTTTCTTTTTCAATATTAGTAATTGTGTTGTTATACCGACCGTCTGGAATATTTAAAGGCAAGGTGCTATGAGAAAAAACTTAAACGTAATTGCTGCTTACAGTATTATGATGGGATTAATCATACTTGTCGGAATATTTCAGTCATGGAATATCGCTTTATCAATATTTAATCTCTGTTTAATCTCAGCTGTCATGACAATGGGTGCTAATATCCAATGGGGTTATGCTGGTCTAATTAATTTTGGAATAATGGGTTATACAGCTTTAGGTGGTTTAGCAGCAGTTTTAATTTCAGTTAATCCAGTTCAGGAAGCTTGGAGTGCAGGAGGTTCTAATATTTTATTTAGCCTACTCTTAATTATAGGAATGGTATTAGCTGTTAGATATGTTTTAAAAAAATATGATAAATCTAAACTTAGAACTTATATAATTGCCACAATTATCATTTCAGGAATTATTCTAGTTAGATTTGTTTCTGAGCCTGGTATTGAAGCAATAGAAGAAGTAAATCCTGCTAAAACAGGTTTTCTTGGTGGCTTTGGATTACCAATTATTTTTTCATGGATAGTAGGGGCAATATTTGCAGGTGGTTTAGCCTTTATTATTGGAAAAGTAGCTTTAGGCCTAAGAGCTGATTACTTAGCAATAGCAACTCTACTTATTTCAGAAATCGTAATAGCAATTATTAAACATGAAGACTGGTTAACAAGAGGTGTTAAAAATGTAATAGGCCTGAAGCGCCCAGCACCATATGAAGTAGATCTTCAGCAAACAGATTGGTTCATAAATTTAGTTGAAAAATTTAATTTCAGTAAATTAAATTTGATACAAGATTTTTCAGAAAGACAAAGTGCACTTAACCAGCTGGTTATTGAAGGTTCTTCAATTTTTGTAAAACTTTGTTATTCAGGATTATTTTTAGTTGTAGTAATTATTCTTCTAATATTAACACAGAAAGCTCTTTATTCTCCATGGGGACGAATGATGAGAGCGATAAGAGACAATGAAGAGGCAGCAAATGCTATGGGTAAAAATGTTGTTAAGCAACATCTTCTAATATTTGTTTTAGGCTCAGCTATAGTAGGAATTGCCGGAGCAATGTTAGTAACTCAAGATGGGTTATTTACCCCTGGAAGCTACAGGCCAATGCGATATACTTTTTTAATTTGGGTAATGGTAATTGTTGGAGGAAGTGGAAATAATTTTGGTGCAATTTTAGGTGGTTTCGCAGTTTGGTTTTTATGGATTGAAGCTGCACCAATTGCACTCTTTGTAATTAATCTAACTACATCTGGATTAGCTGATACTCATTTTTTAAAACAACATTTAATTGAAAGTGTGCCTTATTTTAGATTCTTAATGATGGGAATAGGGTTATTATTAATTATGAGATACAGACCAAAAGGTATACTTCCTGAAAAAATAGAAATAAAATGAAATTATGAAATATATTATAACAGGTGCTGCAATAGCTTGGGCTTTGTATATAGCAGATAAATATATTTTTTTTTAAAAAAAAACCCCCAACAAACTAATGTTGGGGGTTTAAATTTTAAGATAAATTATCTTTGTTTTTTAGTTTTGAATTTTCCGCCTTTAATTTCTTGTTCTAAGAAAGAACCTTCAGCTTCACCGACGCTAGTAAAATTAACTCCAGTTGCACCCTCGTAGTCAACTTTTTTACCTTTTGCTAATAAATCCAAACCTTTTTTTAGTTCACCCGGATAAATTTTTGTTCCAGGACCATTAGCAACATCCATTACATTTTTTGCAATTGATGCTCTATCAGCTGATCCACCTGCTTGCATTGCTAAAATAATTAAAGCAGCAGCATCATAAGATTCACCAGTGTAAGGACCTGAGCTATCGATACCAGCAGCTTTTGCTACATTACCGAATACACCTGCACCTTTACCAGTTGAACCTGGCATTGAACCAAAAGATTTTTTCAAGTCTTTTCCAAATGCATCAACTAATGACTGACCGATCATACCATCAGATAAAATGAATTTATCAAACGCACCAGAGTCTAGAGAGGCTTGGATAATTCCTTTACCACCTTGGTCTAGGTAACCAATTACAGCTACTGCATCACCACCTGCTGAAGCAAGAGTTGCTACTTCAGAGGAGTAATCTGCTTTACCATCTTCATGAGCAGTTACAGTAGTTACTTTGATACCATGAGCTTCAACAGCTGCTTTGTAAACATCTGCTAAACCTTTTCCATAGTCATTGTTAGTAAAAGTGATTGCAACACTTTTAACTTTTCTATCTTTCGTAATATCAGCTAAAATTTGACCACCTCTAGCATCAGACGGAGCAGTTCTGAAGAAATACCCTTTGTCATCTAAAGTAGTTAATCCTGGTGATGTAGCTGATGGTGAAATCATTACTACACCGTTTGGTACAGCAACATTTGAAGCTATTGCTCCAGTTACACCTGAACAGTCTGCGCCCATAATAGCCGCTACACCTTGTGCAATAACTCCTTCAGCTGCTGCGGTTGCCGCTGCTGAGTCCACACAAGTAGAATCTGCTCTTACTACTGAAATAGTTTCTCCACCTAATAACGATCCTGAGTCAGAAGCTTCTTTGAAAGCAAGCTCAGCTGAGGCAGCCATTGCTGGTGTTAGAGATTCAATAGGACCAGTAAATCCTAATATAATTCCCATTTTAACATCCGCAAATGTATTCGTTGTAAAAGTTGAAACGAATATAAAAGCAGCAATAAATAGTTTTTTCATTATCTTCCTTTTAATTGTTAACAATTTATAAAAGATAAATTAAATCTAATTTTCTTAAAATTTTCAATAACCAATTTAACTTATTTTATGCAGAAAGATTACGGAACTAATCACAATAATGCCACCTATTACAAATAAGAATGACGGAACCTCCCCAAATATAAGAAAACTTAGCAAAATACCAAAGATTGGAAACAAGGAATAGAAGGGAAAAATTTTACCTACTGTATAAAATTTATACAAATAGAACATTAATAGATGTGCACATAAAGAAACAATAATTGCTTGGTATGAAATTAATATCCAAGACTCCATTTCAATTAGTCTGATATTTTTAATTACCTCACCTTCTAATATTGACGAAATAAAAATTAAAATAACAAAACCAAAAAGACCTGTGCTTGCATTAATTAGACTGATACTTAAATTTTTTAATTGTCTAGAGTAAACTTGTGCTAACCCAAAAAATAATGCCATTAAACTCGCAAATAATAAACCAAGAAAATTGTCAGTTAGTTTTGGATCAAAAAATATTATTAGAATCCCTAAAAAAGAAGTAAAAATTAATATCCACTTTTTTCTACTGATGTTTTCATCAAGTATAAAAGCACTTGCGATTATACCAAATGGAATTGCTAATTGTGATCCTAGTATTATTGGAGAAATTATTGAAGAATGGAATAATGATAAGTTCATAAATACGTAAACCATTACTCCCATAGATAATGAAAAGAATATTAAGGACTTATAATATTTTTTTTCTGGTAATTTGAACTTCCAAAATGGAATTAAAATCAATAATACTAATGCCATACGCAGGGATGCCATTAGTATTGGTGGTACCGAATTGTTTAAAGCCAATTTAGCTACAGGAAAAGCACTACCATGTGCAGCCATTATAAAGAGTAAAATTAATAAATGTTTGATTGGCAAATCATTAACCCATTGTGAAAGGATCAGACATTGGCTTATCAGAGGAGTTATACCAAGTTGTTTTAATTCTCGTATACTCTTTAATTGACTCGATACCCGCTTCTTTTCCATAGCCACTATCTTTAATTCCACCAAAAGGTGCCATTGGAGATATTAATCGATAAGTATTTATAAATACTATCCCAGCTCTTATTGCTTTTGAAACCCTAAGGCCTCTTGCAAAGTTAGATGTATAAACTCCAGATGATAATCCATATTTGTTATCATTCATTTTTTTTATAACTTCTTCTTCTTTATCAAATTTCATAACAGATAATATTGGTCCAAACAATTCATTCTCTGCTACTGGTAGGTTATGATTTTCACATTCAATAATTGTTGCAGGAAAATAATAACCTTTATTTGAAACAGAGGATCTCTCACCACCACATCTTATTTTTCCACCTTGTTCAGTAGTTGCCTTAATATTTTTTTCTATATTTTCTAATTGTTTAAAACTATTTAAAGGTCCCATCTGAGTATCTTCCTCCATAGGTCCACCTAATTTTATTTTTTTTGCTTTAGTTATCAATTTGTCTAAAAATTCATTATAGATTTTAGATTGTAAATAGAGTCTTGATCCAGCAATACAACTTTGCCCACTAGCACCAAATATTCCTGCAGTAATTCCATTTAAAGCATTTTCTTGATCAGCATCATCAAACACTACGACAGGACTTTTTCCACCAAGTTCTAAACTTACTTGTGATAAATTTTCAGCAGAATTTTTTATAATATGTTTGGCTGTTTCAGGGCCACCAGTGAATGCAATTCTTTCCACAAGATTATGTGTAGTTAGTGCTTTACCACATGGTTCTCCTAATCCCGTAATTATATTAATTACTCCTTTGGGTATTCCAGTTTTTTCTATTAATTTTGCAAATTCTAAAAGGGTTACTGGGGCAAGTTCTGATGCTTTTATTACTACTGTATTTCCCATAGCAAGTGCAGGAGCAAGCTTTACAGCAGTCAATAGCATTTGAGAATTCCAAGGAATAATTGCTGCTACAACACCAATCGGTATCCTTGTTGTAGTAACTTGCATGTTAGGTTTATCAATTGGAACTACAGTCCCTTCAACTTTGTCAGCCAGTCCAGCAAAATAATCATAATATTCTGCAATATAATTAGCCTGGGTTTTTGTTTCTCTATAAATTTTTCCAGTATCTATAGTTTCTATTTTTCCTAGATGCTCTGCATTTTCTCTTAGTTGATCTGCAATTAATCTTAAGTATTTTGCTCTATCTCTCGGGTGAAGTATTGACCAACTATTTTCAAAAGCATTTTGTGCTGATTGAACAGCTTTATTTACATCTTTCTCATTAGCTTCAGGAACTGTTGCCCACACCTCATTGTTTTCTGGGTTAAGAGTTTGTATTTTTTTACCCGATGAGGAGTCTACCCATTCACCGTTTATATACATCTTAAAATTTTGAATTTTTGGCATTTAATTATTAATAAAATTCTTGATGTTCATATTAACATCATCTGCACACTCTATACTACAAAGATGTTTTCCATTTTTAATTTCAATAAAAATTGAATTAGGTAGGTCTTTAGCTAATTCTTGAGACATTTTTGGAGTCGATCCAGGGTCATTAGATCCAGTCATAACTAAAGTTTTTGAAGTAATATTTTTGATTATTAATGAATTATCGTTGTGATTAGCAAATAATTCGTAAGCTTTAAGAAAGTTTTTATGATCCTCGGGTTCTTTATTTAGTATTTTCATAAACAAATCGTAAGTCGAAGGATTGTTTTCTAGATAATTGTCGCTAAACCATCTTTTTAGTGCTTGGTTTGATATTGGTTTGTTTAGTTTAGCTTGGTTATATCTATCTAAAACTAGTGCTCTTTCAGCTTCAGATCTTTTATAAGTTGTCCCAATTAATATAAGCTTGTTTACTTTATCTTGGTAATTTGAGGCAAAGTCTAAGGCTATTAGAGATCCAAGAGAAAACCCAATAAGATTAATCTTATCTACTTGAAGATTATTTAGTATTTCATCAAGTTGATTCGAAAAATCATTGAGAGTTAACTTTTCTTTTTTGCAAGGTGTTTTTCCATGACCCAACAAATCATATGTAATTATAGAGAATTCATTTAATTTACTAATTTGTGATTGCCACATTTGATGATCTAGGCCAACTCCATGAATAAAAACCAAAGGAGTAGTATTTTTTTTTAAAAAAAAATAGTGATTTTGATTTGAATCAAAATTATCAGACATTGAATTATTTTGGATCTAAACCCATTTCTTTCATATCTTGATAACGATCTCCAGTTCTAGCATGTGCTCTACCACTTGAAGCACCTCCAATTGCAATTACTATTTCATCATCAAATGGTGCATCATGAATTGTAAACTCATGAGTTAAATAATAAGGTCTTAAACCTGAATCGGTTTTATGCATCATTGGTATAGATATTTTAGAGCCTGCAGGACCTCTCGTGTTTGTAAAACTTAAATAAGATGTTCCACCAACAGCATCTCTAAATTTATTTCCAAATCTTAAGGTATGAATGAATGCTGATGCATGTTCAATTTCACCGTTTAAGCCAACAGTTCCTGCTTTACCATAAGCCAAAATTTTTTCTGGTGATCCAATTTCTTTTATTAATTCTGGAACTAAAACATCACCAAGTTTTGGAGCCAAATCTAAAATGATTGGTTTTAAGTCTTCCACAAAACCTTTTCCAGCCCAAGGATTTTTGAACACAGCAGCTACTGATACTAATAAGACTGGTTCTTTAGCTTTCTTTCCACCCTCAATGAAAGTTTTATCAACAAACTTTGTAAACTTTCTAAGTTCTAAATCCATTAACTTGCTTTTTCTATATTAGAAGAGTCTAAATTAATTTTTGGAATTACCTCGTCATTAAATAATTTGATGCTTCTCATACAAGCTTTATGATCTATACCGGGGAAGTTAGACCAAACTTGTAGATTTTGTAAATTTAATTCAGATTTTAATTCATTAATCTTATTAACAACATATTCAGGAGTACCAAATAATAAATTTCTTTTATGAAGAAAATCATAGTTTAGTAAATCCAATTTATGTTTTGTCTCAGGAAGTTCTTCACCAGGATCCATGTGATTTCCTAAGCCTCTCCAATGACAAACCCATTTCATATAATTAATGATGTGTTCACCAGCCATTTTTTCGGCTTCCTCCATAGTTTCAGCAACAAACATATCTCTTACTAAAGATATACCTTCTCCTAATGGAACATCTCTATTTTCAGCCTTTGATTTTGCATCTCTATAAATTTCGAATCTTTTCTTTAAAGCTTTAACAGTTGGTATCCACATAATTGTATTTAAACCATTTTGTGCAGCCCACTCAATTGATCTAGCACCATCAACAACTTGCCAAATAGGAGGATGCGGTGATTGTTTTGGTTTTGGAACGATACTTATTTTTTTTATTTCATTTGTTTTTGTATCTAAAAACTTTTCACTTGGTGGACTCATATCATGTTGCCAAACAAAATTTGGTGAGGGATAAGTATAAAATTCACCTTGGTGACTAAAAAACTCTTCTGTCCAAGCTTTTTTCATAATTGTTAAAGATTCTTCGAATAGTCTGAAATTTTTAGCTTGGTCTTTAAGATCAGCTTCTTTATTCATATTTATTGCTTCTCTTCCATAGATTCCTCTACCGATACCAACATCAACTCTGCCACCTGATAATTGATCTAACAAGGCTATGTCTTCTGCTAATCTGATTGGATTATGAAATGTAATGACATTGCATGCTTGCCCAATTCTTATTTGTTTAGTTCTAGCTGCTGCATCAACACCCATCATTAAAGGATTTGTGCAAGACTCCATTCCTTCATGATTAAAATGATGCTCAGTATACCAAATTGAGTCCCAATTATTTTCATCACAAAAAGTTGTGATCTCTTTTGTTTCATCAAGTAGTTGATTATATGGCTTGTGATTCCAATTCGTGGTGTTGCAAAAATATCCAAATTTCATTCGAACCTCCTTAAATAATTAAATCTAAGACGATCGATCCCACTTTCGTATTTTGTAAATATCGACGAGTTATGTATCGCTCAATCAAGACTGTAATTTAACTAGACTATTTAATCAATATATATTTAATCAGCAATTAAATGAAACTAACTAAAATAGAACCAAAATTTATTGAAAAACATAACCCAAGGATAGGATTAATTACTTTAGCAAGTGACTTTAGGATTGAAAAAGATTTTAACAATATAATTTATGGTAAAGACATAGACTTATTTTGTAATAGAATTAAAAGTTATAATCCCTTAACAAATGAAACATTAAAAAAAATGGCAGATGATATTCCTAAAGTTGTTAAGAATATCTTACCTGATCAAAAAATTGATTGTATAGCCTATGGATGTACTTCAGGAACAATTGCTGTAGGATATGCATCTATTTATGAAAAAGTTAATTCAACAAAACCAAATACAAAAGTTACAACACCAATTACATCTGCAATTAATGCATTAAAGGCACTTAAGATAAATAAATTATCTGTATTCACACCTTATACAGATGAAATAAATCAGTCAGTAATTAATTATTTTAAAAAAGAAAATATAGAAATCACTGGACTAACTTATTTTGATATAGCCTCAGATTTAGATATAGGAAAAGTTAATCCAGATCATTTATTTGATGTTTTAAGTAAAATAGATTTGTTAAATAGTGATGCATTGTTTGTTTCTTGTACTGCGTTACCCGTGTTATCAATTATTAAAGATCTAGAAAAAAAAATGAGTAAAATTGTTTTATCAAGCAATCAAACTTTAATATGGGACACACTCAAACAGATTGATTTTAAAAGTAAAGTTGAAGGCTATGGTGAATTATTTAATAATTAGATTATGAATTTTACTAGAGAAGAATACAAATCAAGATTAAAAAAAGCCCAAGCTTCAATGCAGAAAAAAGGTATTGAACTTTTAATCTCACAAGATCCATCTAATATGAATTATTTAACAGGTTATGACGCTTGGTCATTTTATTATGCTCAATGCGTAATAGTACATATAAACGCTGATGAGCCAATTTGTTTTGTTAGAAATCAAGATGCAGGAGGCGCATATATAAAAACCTATCTAAAAGATGAAAATATAATTAAGTATCATGAAAAATATATTCATACATGGCCGTTACACCCTTACGATGCTTTAGTAGATCTTATTAAAGAAAGAAAGTGGGATAAACTCTCAGTAGGACTAGAAATGGATAGTCATTATTTCACCGCTTATTGTTACGAGAAAATTAAACAAGGTTTACCAAATGCAAAAATTTTGGATTGTGAGCGCTTAGTAAACTGGGTTAGAGTTGTAAAATCTGATGCAGAAATAAAATTTATGAAAGCTGCATCTCAAATTTCTCAACTAGGAATGAAAAAGGCTTTTGAAGTTATCAGTCCAGGAGTAAGACAATGCGATGCAGTTTCAGAAATATATACTACATTAATAAAAGGAACTCCTGATTTTGGAGGAGATTACTCATCAATAGTTCCAATGATACCAACTGGAAAAGGTACATCTGCTTCACATCTAACTTGGTCAGAGGATAAATTTGTTGAAGGAGAAGCTACAATTATTGAATTATCAGGTGTTAATAAAAAATATCACTGTCCTATGGCTCGAACAGTTCTACTAGGAAAACCAGACCAAAAAAAAATTGATACTATGAAGAAGACTAATGAAGCGCTTCAAGCAGGAATAGATCTAGTTAAAGCAGGAAATACTGCTGATGATGTTGCTCAAGCTTTTTGGAAAGTGTTAGATAAATATGGAATAGAAAAAACTTCAAGAACTGGATATTCCATTGGTATAGGATATCCACCTGATTGGGGCGAGCATACTTTAAATATTTCTAAAGGTGATATGACGGTTTTACAACCTAATGTTACTTTTCATATGATTGCAGTGATGCAATTTGGGAATTGGGGAGTTGAAGCATCTGAAGCAATTAGAGTTACTGATAAGGGTTATGAATTATTTTGTAACTTTTCTAAAGAACTTCATGTGAAAAGCTAGTTATTAGGGGTTGATATTTACACTTACAAATGTTTTAAATTGATAATTTAATTTCAATGAATAAAGAATTCGTAAAATTTGACAAAGTAGACAAAAGTTATGACGGTAAAATACTTGTCGTAAAAGATCTTCAATTAGATATCGAAGAAGGAGAGTTTGTTACTATGTTAGGACCTTCTGGTTCTGGTAAGACTACTTGTTTAATGATGTTGGCTGGATTTGAAACACCAACCCATGGTGAAATTTATTTAGACGGAAAAGCAATTTCAAGTATTCCACCCCATAAAAGAGGTATCGGAATGGTATTTCAAAATTATGCTTTGTTTCCACATATGACAGTTTATGAAAATTTAGCATTTCCTTTAAGAGTTAGAAAAATTCCTAAAGATGAAGCAGATAAAAAAATTGATAAAGCGCTATCAATGGTTTCACTGCAAGGATTTGCTCAAAGAATGCCAGGTCAATTGTCTGGAGGACAGCAACAAAGAGTTGCAGTAGCGAGGTCACTAGTATTTGATCCACAACTAGTTTTAATGGATGAACCTCTGGGTGCTTTAGATAAAAATTTGAGAGAGAGTATGCAGTATGAAATTAAACATATTCATGAAAGTATTGGTGTAACTGTTGTTTATGTAACACATGACCAAAGTGAAGCTCTTACAATGTCAAATCGTATTGCAGTTTTCAATGATGGTAAAGTTCAACAGCTCTCAAGTCCTGATGAACTGTATGAAAAACCAGTTAATTCATTTGTTGCAGAATTTATTGGAGAAAATAATACTTTTGCTGGAGAAGTGTCAGATATTTCTGGTGGAAAATGTAAAGTGAAGTTAGCTAATGCAGAAATATTAGCAAATCCTATTTCTGTTAAAGGAAAAGGGGATAAAACAACCGTATCTTTAAGACCTGAGAGAGCTTTAATTAATCCAAGTGATAAAATGGATAATGTTCATAACGGAAAAATTGAAGAAGTTATTTACCATGGTGACCATACTAGAGTCAGAATTAATTTATTAGGAAATTCTGAATTTATTCTCAAAGTACCAAATAGTTCATCTAATCTTGATATTAAATTAGGTAATGAAATCAAGATTGGTTGGAATAGTGAAGATGCTAGAGCATTAGACCCAAAATAAACACCAATTACATCTTGTATAACTTACAAAAAGGGCTGTTGACTCTCTTTATCGATCTTGTTGTAATCTATTTTTATAAAAAAACGTTTAAACGGAGGAAAAATGAAAACACTTAGTAAATTATTACTAGCCATTTCTTTTGCTATCTCTGTAACTACTTCAGCATTTGCAGTAACTGCAGTGTCTTGGGGTGGAGCTTACACAGAGTCTCAAAAGTTAGGTTATGGTGATCCTACTGGTAAAGCCCTTGGTATAACTATCAATTGGGTTGATTATTCAGGTGGATTATCTGAGATCAAAGCACAAAAAGAAGCTGGCAAAATTACGTGGGATATAATCGACGTATTTGCAATGGATACTATCAATGGATGTGATGAAGGATTATTTGTTGAATTTGATTTTGACAAAGATTTCCCACCTGCACCAGATGGAACTCCTGCAAGTAAAGATTTCTTTACTGCAATGCCAAGTAAATGTGCTGTAGGAAACATTTTATATTCTTGGAACTATGCTTATAACAAAAACAATGTTAAAGGCACTCCAAAGACTATCAAAGATTTCTTTAACACTAAAAAATTCCCTGGAAAAAGAGCTATCTACAAAGGCGCTCTAACAAACTTAGAAATCGCTTTAGCTGCAGATGGAATTAAACCAGGAAAAGGTGGAGCAAAAATCTACAAAGCTTTAAATACTGAAAAAGGTGTTGATAGAGCTATGAACAAGATCAAAGAATTATGTACAGATCCAAAAGGTGGATGTGTATTTTGGTCTGCAGGTGCTCAACCACCAGAACTATTAGTTTCAGGTGAAGTTGTAATGGCTACAGGTTGGAATGGTAGATTCTTCAATGCAGAAGTTGGAGAAGGTGCACCAATCGTACAAGTATGGGATGGACAAGGTCTTGACTACGAGTATTTCGTTCAAGTTAAGGGTGGACCAAACGATGCTAATGGTATGGCTAAGAAAGCTTTAGCTATGATGACTAGTACAGAGATGTTAGCAGGAAGTGCAAAATACATTGCATACGCTCCTTGGAGAAAATCTTCTATAGCGATTATGGAAGCAGGGGAGCCATGGTATAAAGATGGTAAAACTAATATGGTACCACAAATGCCAACTGCACCACAAAACACTAAAAACTATTTCTTAGTTGACCCAATTTTCTGGGCTGACAACGGAACAGAGCTAGGTGAGAAGTGGGAAGCTATGAAAGCTGGTCTATAATTTAAGTTTTATTAAACTTAATTATATATTATAATTTAAGGGCGGTTATTTGATAACCGCCCTTTTTATTTATGAGCTCAGAAACACAAAAAATTTTAACGACAGACGGTATACCTTTAGAAGTAAGTCTTAAGAAAGCTGAGAGAAGAAACAAGATAAAAGCTTTTTTACTTGTTGCTCCACTATTATTATTTTTGATTATAACTTATGTGTTTCCAATTGGTGATATGCTTATGAGAAGTGTTGATGATAAAATGGTGACTGAAATGCTTCCTAAAACATTTAAAGCGATGGAAAAGTGGGATGGAAAAGAATTACCAGAAGAAGATGTTTTTAAAGCCTTCTATTTAGACTTTAGACAATTAGTTGATGAAAAGCGTGAAGGTAAATTATCAACTCAACTTAATTATACAAAAAATGGATTTAAAAGTATTATTAAAAAACTTAGAAGAAAATCAAAAAACTTTGAAGAAGGAAATTATAAAGAACAAATAATGGCAGTCCATAAAAGATGGGCAGATGTTGAATATTGGAAGGCAATTAAACGAAGAGCCCCGGCATATACAAGTCAAAAATATCTAAAAGGTATGGATATGTTTAAAAATGAAAATGGGGAAATTGTTAGTGTTTCTGAGGACAGAAGAATTCACAGAATTTTATGGCTTAGAACTTTAGAAATTGCATTTTTTGTAACGCTATTTTGTTTTTTGATGGCTTACCCAATAGCTCATTTGTTAGCTACTTTACCCATGAAGTATAGTAACTTACTAATGATCTGCGTGTTGCTTCCGTTTTGGACGTCTCTTCTTGTAAGAACTGCTAGCTGGATGATTTTGTTACAACAGCAAGGGGTCGTAAATGATTTCTTTGTAGGAATAGGTTTAGTTGCTGACGATGCAAGGCCTGAGATGATGTACAATAAAACAGGGACATATGTTGCAATGACACAGATTCTGTTGCCTTTTATGGTTTTACCACTTTACAGTGTTATGAAAACTATTTCACCAAGCTTAATGAGGGCTGGAAAATCATTAGGTGGAACACCAATAGTTGCGTTTTGGAAAGTTTATTTTCCTTTAACAATTCCTGGAATTGGTGCTGGTTGTTTACTATGCTTTATATTAGCAATTGGTTATTACATTACACCCGCCTTAGTTGGAGGAGCTTCAGGAACATTGATTAGTAACCAAATTGCATTTCATATGAAAAGCACACTTGATTGGAGTTTTGCATCTGCGATGGGTCTAATGTTGCTTGCTGGGGTTTTGGCAATTTACTGGGTTTATAATAAATTAGTTGGAATTGATAATATAAAATTAGGATAAATAGAATGGCTTTACCAAAACATACAGAACTACACTATAGAATTTGGCATTATTTTTATTTAACAATCTGTGGTCTTGTCTTCTTTTTCTTAATTGCACCACTGTTTGTAATATTTCCATTATCTTTTAATGCTGAAGAATTTTTAAGTTTTTCAGACGGAATGAAAAGTTTAGACCCAGATGCTTTCTCATTAAGATGGTACAAAGATATGGTTTATGGAACAAAAAATCCTTGGGGCCTAGCTGCCAAAAATAGTTTTATCATTGCAATTTTTGCAACAATTGGTTCAGTTTTATTGGGAACGGTTGCTGCTCTAGGGTTAAGTAGTAGGCATATGCCCTACAAAGGTATAATCATGGCAGTTTTAATATCTCCAATGATTGTTCCATTAATTATTTCTGGTGTAGCAATATTTTTCTTTATGGCTAAAGCTGGTTTAGCAGCAACTCATACAGGTATAGTTCTAGCACATATTATTCTAGGTACACCATTTGTAGTTATTACTGTTACTGCTACTTTATCAGGATTTGATCATAGTGTTACGAGAGCCGCAGCAAGTCTTGGTAGTAATCCAGTTAATACTTTTATGAAAATTACTTTACCTTTAATTTTACCCGGTGTGATATCTGGAGGACTTTTTGCTTTTGTAACTTCTTTTGATGAAGTTGTGGTAGTTTTATTTTTAGCAGGTTTAGAAAATACAACTATACCAATTCAAATGTGGACAGGTCTAAGAGAACAGTTAAGCCCAACTATTCTTGCTGTTGCAACTTGTCTAATTATTTTATCAACATTAATATTAGTAACCGCTGAACTTTTAAGAAGAAGATCTGAGAGACTCAGAGGAATAAACCGATAGTAAAAATCATCTAATGAAGATTAAGAATGTAGTGGTGATTGGCTCAGGAACAATGGGAAGTGGTATTGCTGCTCATTTATGCAATGCAAATGTGCCTGTAACTTTACTTGATTTAAAAACAGAAATTAGTGAAAAAGCAAGAGAGAAAATCCATAAGTCTAGACCTCCATTATTAATTGATAAATCAAAAATTAATAACATTAAAGTTGGAAATATTTCTGACGACTTTGATGTAGTCAAAGAGGCTGATTGGATCGTTGAGGCGGTAGTTGAAAGAATTGATATTAAACATCAAATTTATGAAAAGATATTTAAAGTAAGAAAAGAGGGGGCTATTGTTTCTTCCAATACATCGTCAATTCCAATTAAAGTTTTATCTGAACATTTAACAGATAATGAGAAAAAAGATTTTTGTATCACACATTTTTTTAATCCAGTTAGATACATGGGCTTATTAGAAATAGTAAAAAATGAAAATAATGATCTTGAAAAAATTAATCAGTTAAAGGAATTCTGTGAAATTGAATTAGGTAAAGGAGCTATTGTTTGTAATGATACCCCAGGATTTTTAGGAAATAGAGTTGGTGTTTATGCCATGCAAATAGCAATGACTGAGGCTTTTAAGATGAAACTTTCAGTCGAAGAAGCGGATGCAATTTTTGGAAGACCAATGGGAATTCCAAAAACAGGAGTATTTGGTTTATATGATTTAATCGGTATTGATTTGATGGCCGATGTATTAAAAAGTTTTATCAAAGAATTACCAGAGACCGATGAATTTCACGAAGTTGCAAAAGAAATTCCATTAGTGAAAAAATTAATTGAGACAGGCTACACAGGAAGAAAAGGAAAAGGTGGATTTTATAGAATGAATAAAACCGGAGCTATAAAAGTTATGGAAGCTATCAATCTAGAGTCTGGTGATTATTCACCTAGTAAAAAGATTGATGTTAAATCAGACAAGGTAGATCTTAAAGGATTGATCAATAGAAAAGACAAATATGGTGAATATGCTTGGTCTGTAATATCAAAAATAATTAAATATGCATCTTCATTAGTTCCAGGAATTACAAAAGAATTTAATGATATTGATGAAGCAATGAGGCTTGGATTTAACTGGGCCAAAGGACCTTTTGAAATGCTTGAAGAAATAGGGGTTAAAAATTTCTTTGATAAAGTTGATGATTTTTCAGGAAATAGTTTCTTGGAAAAATTATCTAAATCTAAGAATGAAAATTTTTATGGTGAAAGACAAAAATATACAAATATTGAAACTTTAGGTAAAGTTAAGAAAACAGCATCAAGTTCTGATGGAAATGATTCTGCTAAAATTTATAGGTTTAATGATTATAATATCGTTGAGTTTACCACTAAAGCTAATGCTTTAGATTATGACTCCATGGATGCCCTGAAAAAAGCAACTGATAAACCTTTAATTATAATTAATGAAAGTATGCAATTTTCAGCGGGTGTAAACTTAACTTACACAATGCAATTTGCTGACAAAAATGATTTTAAATCTATTGAAAAATTTATTAAATACTTCCAAGAAACATGTAAGCATTTAAAATATTCAAAATACCCAGTAATTTCTGCTCCTTCTGGATTAACATTGGGGGGTGGATTCGAAGTAATGGTGCAAAGTAATTTTGTAGCTTCGCATACAAATATTGTAGTTGGACTAGTTGAAACTATTGTCGGTTTAATTCCTGCAGGTGGTGGATGTAAGGAGATGTTAGCAAGATGGCTTGATACTGATGAAGCAAAATCAAATCCTAATTTTGCTCCCCTAAAAGTTTTTGATATCATTGGATATGGTAAGACAGCCACGTCACCAGTTGAAGCAGAACCTTTGAAATACTTAAGGCCAAGTGATAAAAAAATAATGAATAGAAATAGTCTATTAGAAGTTTCTAAAGAAATCCTGAATGAAAATAAAAATTTTAAACCACCTGAAGAACTAAGATTTAAATTACCTGGAAAAGCTGTAAGAGGTGAAATGGATAAAATTTTAGAAAAACTTTATAATGATAAAGTGATATTAGATCATGGAGTTGAGGTTGCAAAGGAACTTGCACATGTTTTGAGTGGTGGTGATACTACAATTGATAAAACTTTATCTGAAGATGATTTGTTTAAATTAGAGCTTGATGCTTTTATGAAACTGATTGAAACTCAAAAAACACAAGATAGAATTAAACATACTCTCTCAACTGGTAAGCCTTTAGTTAACTAACATTCTTAGAGAATTTATAAAGTCAGGCCTTAGTACATATTGAGATTTATCTAAATATTTTATTGTCCCCAAAGCTTCTAATCCATAAATTACTTTTCCAATAGGGGTATACTCAGTCTCATATAATGGTTCATCTTTAAGAATTATAAAGAATTGACTATCTTCAGTATTATATTTTTTTGTTCTAGCAAAACCAACACTACCTTTATCAAAACTAAATGGAGAGTCTACTTCTGAGTTAATCGTTCCTAATCCAGATTTTCCAGTTCCAATTTTTCCATAGTCAATATTTCCTTTTTTACCAAACTCTAAGTCTCCTGCTTGAACAAGTGTATCTTTAATTACTCTATGAAAAGCAATATCATCATATGCTTTAGATCTAACTAATTCTTTAAATCTTTTTACAGCCTCAGGTGAAATTTCAGGGTAAAGCTCAATAATAACATTTCCACATGTAACATTTAAAATGGCAATATTTTTTGGATTATCAAAATTAATCTTTTGAGGATCATAACTTTTTATAAATAAGCATTTGTCTTTTATCAAAAAGAAAGAACCAAAAAAAAATATCGCTAAAATAACAATAAAAGTAAAAATTATTTTTTCTAAATTTGATGCTCTTATTTTTTTGATCATAAAATAAAATTTTGATCAATTTTGAGTAGATTACTTTTAATAAACTGTATTTTTCTTTTTAAAATTGGATCAAGATTATTTAAATTTACTCCAATCATTAAATGGGAAAAAACCTCTGCCATATCCTCAGAAGCGGTAGATTGAGAATATTCAGAAAAAAAACCTTTAGTTCTAATATAAGTACTTAGCCCTAATTTATCTGTACAGGTGGAGCATTCAGCATATTCGAATTCTTTGACATTAAATTTAGACCAGACGTCTTCGTCAAATAATTGTTTAAAACTATCATTTATAATATGGAACACTTCATGGTGGATTACACGTTCAAAATAATCTTCGTTAAATTTGATATCTAAGATTAATGTTTTCATTACATGATCAGGGATTCCAGCAGTATTAATATTTGATATGGATAAATCCTCACACAGGACTATGTATTTAAGATTAATTTTTTTAAGAAATTCTTGACTATATCTATTTAAATTTTTTTTAATTATTTTGTATTTTTGATCGAGAATTTTCTTTTCAGAATTATAACAATTTATATTTTTTTCAACACCGAGTGTAAAAGGTTGTTTGGCATATAAGTATCTCAGTTTGTTTGGAGTTTTAATGTCATAAATTTCTAAATTTGGAATTTTTATAAGATTATAAATAGTATCAGCTTGAGTTTGAGTGAAAATAAATAAAGATAGTATAATTAATCTAATTAAGCTCATAAATTTACACATAGAAGATATTCCAATTTAGATGAATGTGATACAATTTTACTGTGAAAAAAAAAAGAAATAAAGATCCAATCCAACCAGTAAGTGGAACTAAAGTGCCACGGTTTGCTGGACCTTCAACATTTGCAAGATTACCTGAGCTAAGAGATGTGGAGAGTTGTGATGTTGCAATTGTCGGGATTCCATTTGATGCTGGAACCAGTTACAGACCAGGTGCAAGATTTGGACCCCAAAGTATTAGACAAGCTTCCAGACACTTAAGAACAAATTACCATCCAAGCTATGATGTTGAACCTTTTAAAGTACAACAGGTAGCTGATGCAGGAGATATTACTTGCAACCCATTCAACATTGAAGAAGCAATTAAACAAATAGAGGTGGGAGCTGAAGAATTATTAAATAAAGTTGGGGGAATTATAAGTCTTGGTGGTGACCACACAATTGCATTTCCATTGTTAAAAGCTGTTAATAAAATTAACAATGGTCCAGTAGCTTTAGTACATTTTGATGCTCACCTTGATACTTGGGATACTTATTTTGGCGCACCTTACACTCACGGTACGCCTTTTAGAAGAGCAAGGGAAGAAAATTTATTTTTAGATGATGCTTCAATGCATGTAGGTATAAGAGGACCTTTGTACAGTAGAGATGATATCAAAAATGATGAAAGTTTTGGATTTAAGATTATTCATTGTGATGAGTTTCAAACTCAAGGAACTGATAAAATTGCTGAAAGAATTAAAAAAAGAGTTGGAGATAACCCTCTATATTTATCTATTGATATAGATGTATTAGATCCTGCTTTTGCCCCTGGAACTGGTACACCAGAAATTGCTGGAATGACCTCAAGAGAAATGGTTAACACTATAAGAGGTTTATCAGGTTTAAATTTAATTTCAGCTGATGTTGTTGAGGTTTCACCAGCTTATGATCATGCTGAAGTAACCTCTCTTGCTGCAGCAACAATAGTTTATGAATTAACTAATTTGTTTGCAAAAAAATAAGGAAAGGTTAGGAGTCTGCTATGGAAAATAAAAAAAATTTTTATATAGATGGTAAATGGGTAACAGCAATAAGCAAAGAAGAAATTAAAGTAATCAACCCTGCTACAGAAGAAGAATGTGCTGTAATATCATTAGGAAACAAAGAAGATATTGACTTGGCAGTAAACGCTGCAAAAAAAGCTTATAGTTCATGGGCATTTTCACCGAAAGAAGAAAGAATATTATTATTAGAAAAACTTTATGAGAATTATAAAAAAAGATGGGCAGATATTGCCAATGCAATTACTGTTGAAATGGGTGCTCCAAAAGACTTTGCTACAAAACTTCAAGCTGGAACAGGTGCCGCTCATTTAAAGTCTTTTATTAGGTATTTAAAAAATTTCGAATTTGAAAAACCATTAGGTGAACATGCTCCAAACCAAAGACTTATCTATGAACCAAAAGGAGTTTGTGCATTAATAACACCTTGGAATTGGCCAATGAACCAAGTTTGCTTAAAAGTTATGCCTGCAATAGCTTCTGGATGCACAATGGTTTTAAAACCATCAGAACTTGCGCCATTATCATCAATGATTCTTGCTGAATTGATAGATGATACAAAATTTCCTGCAGGAGTGTTCAATTTAGTTAATGGAGATGGAGCCACAACAGGCGATGCACTAACAAGCCACCCGGATATAAATATGATTTCTTTTACAGGATCAACTAGAGCAGGAGCTTTAATCTCTCAAAATGCTGCTAAAGATTTTAAAAGAGTGAGTTTAGAATTAGGAGGCAAAGGTGCTAATATTATTTTTAAGGATGCTGATCCTGAAGCAATTGAAAGAGGTGCGTTAAGATGTTTTAGAAATTCAGGTCAATCATGTAATGCTCCTACAAGAATGCTAGTAGAGAAATCTATGTATCGTGATGCAATAGAAAGATTGAAAAAATATACAGAAAATTTTGAGGTAGGTGACCCTAAAAAAGAAGGAGAGCATATAGGCCCAGTGATTTCTGAAACTCAATATAATAAAATTCAAACTTTAATTAAAAAGGGAATTGATGAAGGTGCTAAATTAGTTGCAGGTGGACCAGGTAAACCACCAGGACTAGACAAAGGCTATTTTGTTAAACCCACTGTATTTGCAGATGTGAATAATAATATGGAAGTCGCAAGAACAGAAATTTTTGGACCAGTATTATCGGTAATTCCATTTGAAACCGAAGAAGAAGCAATTGAAATTGCCAATGACACACCTTATGGATTAACAAACTATATTCAAACCAAAGACTCAGAAAAAGTAAAAAGAGTTGCGAGAAAGCTGAGATCAGGAATGGTTGATGTAAATGGAGCTGGTATTGCAGTTGATGCTCCATTTGGAGGTTTTAAACATTCAGGAATTGGTAGAGAAGCCGGTGAACATGGCCTTGAGGAATTTTTGGAAGTAAAATCTGTGGGTGGCTGGAGTTAATTTAGAAGAGATTGTTTTTTTAAACCATCTAAAAACTTTAAACACTTTTTTAATTCATTTAGTTCAATAAATTCATCTACTTTGTGAGCTTGTTCAATTGAGCCTGGACCACATACAACTGTACTCATACCAATTTCCTGAAATAATCCTGCCTCTGTTCCAAAAGACACAACTTCTCTTGAATTATCACCAGTGAGACTTGAGACTAACTCACAAGCCTCAGATTTTTCAACTCGATCGAATCCTGTTACTTCACCTATTATTTCTTTTCTAATATTTGATTTAGAAAAAACTTTTTTCATTTCTGGCAAAAGAATATCATTTGCGTATTCATCAATTTTTTTATTTAAAAAAACACCATCTTCTTTAACAACTGGTCTCGTTTCCCAATTAATATGACACTTATCAGCTATAACATTATGAGCAATACCTCCAAATATTCCTCCTACTTGTAAAGTTGAAAAAGGTGGATCAAATATAGAGTCTTTTGGGGCTCTTTTTTTAAGTTCATTTCTTAATTCAATTAATTTTGATGCGTATCTTGCTGCAAATTCAACAGCACTAACACCTTTATGAGGAGCAGAGCTGTGTCCTGCTAAACCCTCAAAATAAGTTGTATATTCATAACAACCTTTGTGAGCATCTATGATTTTCATTTTAGTAGGTTCACCAATAATACAAATTCCATCTTGAATATTTCTTTTTTGAAGTTCTTTGATTAAAATAGGAGCTCCTAAACATGCTGTCTCCTCATCAAAGGTAAATGAAAAATGGATATCTCTATTTAAATTTATTTTTGCATAAATTGGAGCAAAAGCTAAAGTGCATGCTATAAAACCTTTCATGTCACAAGAACCTCTACCATAAAGTTTGTCACCCTTAATTGTTGCTTTAAAAGGATCAGTGCTCCAACTTTTAGAGACAGGAACTGTATCTGTATGACCAGATAAAATTATTGGTTTAGCACCATTAGATTTTTTTGCTTTAATAGTCGCAAAAAGATTTACTCTTTTTTTTTCATTATCAAATGTCTTAAAAGATGTTGCTCCAAGTTCTTTTAGTAAATTTTCACAATAATTAATTAATTCACTATTATCTTCTCCTGAAATAGTCCTAAAACCTATTAGATCTGATAAAATTTTTACAGAATCATTATATAATTCTTCTAAATTAATATCTGTACTCATATCCAATAATTAATATAAATACTGCATTTATGAAAGAAGAAATAACATACGATATTTTTGATAAAGTTGATATTAGAGTTGGAACAGTGGTTTCAGTAAAGAAAAATGAAAAAGCTAGAAAACCCTCATTAGTTGTTGAAGTAGATTTTGGAGAAGAAATTGGTATTAAGCAATCATCAGCTCAGATTACTCATTACTACAATGAAGAAAATTTAAAAGGTAAACAAGTTATAGGTGTTTGCAATTTTGCTGAAAAAAATATTGCTGGAGTAGTTTCACAAGTTTTGATTTTAGGTTCAATCGATAAAGAAGGAAAAGTAATCTTAGTACATCCATCTCAAAAATCTGAAAATGGTCTTCCTATAGCCTAATTTCATGCACCCTGAAATTTTATCAATGGCTTTGTTTTGGATAGTAGCAGCCTACACCCCAGGTCCGAACAATGTAATAGCTTCTTATTCAGGTTTTAATTTTGGTATAAAAAAAACATTACCACATATTTTTGGAGTTGCATTAGGATTTACTTTTCTTATTTTTCTATTAACAATTGGTTTAGTTAATGTCTTCAAAATATTTCCTATTATTCAAGTTTCTTTAAAATATTTAGGAAGTATTTTTTTAGTTTACTTAGCTTATAAAATTTATTTTTCTAAGATAGATAGTGAGAAAAAAAATGAAAACCCAGTAAAGTTCATTGAGACATTTCTTTTTCAATTCTTAAATCCTAAAGGTGTATTAATTGGTATAATTATTGTATCAACTTATGTCGAAAATGGAGAGAACTATTTTAAATATGCGACTCAAGTTATTCTTTTTGCATTCTTAGTTTCTTTAAGCAGCATTACTTTTTGGACATTTGTAGGTAAATATCTTAGGAAATTTGCGACAAATGAGAAATTTATTAAATACTTTAATTGTGTTATGTCACTGCTTCTTATTTTAAGCATAATTACTTTTTATATATAATACATGAAACCAGGTACAAAAAATTCATACAATTCATTAACAGAAATAAAGATTAATAATAAAGACTTTAAAATTTTTTCTTTATCTAAAGCTGAGACTAATGGCCTAAATGGTATATCAAAGCTACCCAAATCCCTTAAGGTATTACTTGAAAATCTTTTAAGATATGAAGATGACTTGTCAGTTACTAAAAATCAAATTGAAGCAATAAAAAATTGGCTAAAAGAAAAAAAATCTAAAACTGAAATAGCATATAGACCAGCAAGAGTTTTACTTCAAGACTATACTGGAATACCTGCAGTAGCAGATCTTGCTGCTATGCGAGAAGCTGTTAAGGACAAAAATAAAGATCCAAATACAATTAACCCTCTTTCAGCTGTAGACCTTGTTATTGACCACTCGGTACAAGTAGACCAATCTGCAAAAGCAGACTCTTTTGATAAAAATGTTGAAATTGAATTTAATAGAAATGGAGAACGATACTCTTTTCTTAAATGGGGACAACAGGCATTTAATAACTTTAGAATAGTTCCACCAGGAACGGGGATTTGTCATCAAGTTAATCTTGAATATCTTTCAAAAGTTGTTTGGTCAGCTGAGCACGAAGGTCAAAATTATTTATTTCCTGATACACTTGTTGGTACAGATAGTCATACAACAATGGTTAATGGCTTATCTGTTTTAGGATGGGGTGTTGGAGGTATAGAAGCAGAAGCAGGAATGTTAGGTCAGCCAATATCTATGTTAATTCCAGAAGTTATTGGTTTTGAAGTAAAAAATAAAATGCCTGAGGGCACTACAGCTACCGACTTAGTTTTAACAGTTGTTAAAATGTTAAGAGATAAGGGTGTTGTTGGGAAATTTGTAGAGTTTTATGGTGATGGTTTGAAGAATTTAACTCTAGCTGATCGAGCAACAATAGCAAATATGGCTCCAGAGTATGGTGCAACGTGTGGATTTTTTCCAATAGATAATGAGACTTTAAAATATTTAAAATTTTCTGGAAGAGATCAGTCCACAGTAAAAATAGTGGAGGAGTATGCAAAAGCTCAAGGATTATGGACGAGTGATGATATTGAATTTACAGATACTTTAACTCTGGATATGTCTACAATAGTACCTACAATTTCTGGACCAAAAAGACCTCAAGACAAAGTTTTGCTAACTGATGCATCAACTAGCTTTAAAAAAAGTTTTAAAGAAATAACTAATAAAAAAGATTTCTCAATAGCTAAAGTTCCTAATACTGATTATGAAATAAAAGATGGATCTATTCTAATTGCAGCAATTACATCTTGCACAAATACTTCAAATCCAAACGTTCTTATAGGAGCAGGTTTGCTTGCAAAAAAAGCTGTAGAGCTTGGTCTTGATGTAAAACCTTGGGTAAAAACTTCGTTAGCTCCAGGGTCTCAAGTGGTTACAGATTATTTAGCCAAAGCTGGCTTAAACATTTATTTAGACAAATTAGGTTTTAATTTGGTTGGTTATGGCTGTACTACATGCATTGGAAATTCTGGTCCATTGGCAGATAATATAGTTGAAGCTATCCAAAAAGAAGATATTTACGGTGTTTCAGTTTTATCTGGAAATAGAAATTTTGAAGGAAGAATTTCTCCTCATATTAAAGCAAATTATTTAGCATCTCCTCCTTTAGTAGTTGCTTATGCTTTAGCGGGACATATGGAATTTGATTTGTACAAAGACTCTTTTGGAAAAGATAAAAATGGAAATGATATTTTTATGAAAGATATTTGGCCGACTAATAAAGAAATAGAAGAAACTCTTAAATCATCTTTAAACGCTGAAATGTTTGTTAAAAGATACTCAAATGTTTCTGAAGGACCAAAACAGTGGCAAGAAATCAAAACAGAAAAAACAAGCATTTATAATTGGGAAGAAAATTCTACCTATGTAAAAAAACCTCCTTTTTTTGACAACCTTCCAGATGAACCAGAGGGTTTTCAAGAAATTAAAGATGCTAGACCATTACTGATCTTAGGTGATATGGTCACAACAGATCACATTTCACCCGCTGGAAATATTCAGAAAGAAAGCCCTACTGGTGAATATTTTATGAAACATCAAATATTACCCAAAGATTATAATTCCTATGGTTCAAGAAGAGGTAATCATGAAGTTATGATGAGAGGAACTTTTGCTAATATAAGAATAAGGAATGAAATGGCCCCAGGTACAGAGGGGGGTTTTACTAAGCTATACCCTGAAGATAAAGTAATGCCAATTTATGATGCAGTTGTGGAATATAAAAAAAGAGGAACAGACTTAGTTGTTATTGGAGGCAAAGAGTATGGAACAGGTTCTTCTAGAGATTGGGCTGCTAAAGGAACAAAACTATTAGGAGTAAAAACTGTAATTGCTGAAAGCTTTGAAAGAATTCATAGATCAAATTTGATTGGTATGGGTATTTTACCATTACAATTTATTGATAATATAGATAGAAAAAAACTTAATTTAATTGGATCAGAGTTAATAAGTGTAATGAAAATTGAAAATGGAATTAACCCCTCTGATAAGATTGAGGTTGAAATAAAGTATATCTCAGGAGAGATCAAAAAGATTCAAACATTATGTAGGATCGATACCAAAAATGAATTAGAGTATTATAAAAACGGAGGCATATTGCAATATGTCCTTAGAAATATGATTTAAATATGGATGAAGAAATCTCAATAATTGATAGCAATACAAGAAATCAAAAAATTAAAGATTTTTTTATAAATAATAAAAAAATATTAGCAACAATTACAATTTTTTTGGTATTTTCAATATTAAGTTTTTACATATATCAAATTTATAAAGACCAACATAAAGAGAATATTTCAAATAGATATAATAGTGCAATAATTGAATATAAGAATGGTGATGACTCTAAAATTATCTCTGAGATGAAAGAAATTATTCAGGATAAAAACAGCACATATTCTCCTTTGGCACTATATTATTTGATCGACGAAAATTTGATAAAAGACAAAAATGAAATTAATTATTTATTTGATGTTCTTATAAATAAGACTTCCTTAGATTATGAAATTAAAAATCTTATAATATATAAAAAAGCTCTTTTTAATGCTGATACGACTAATGAAAATGAATTATTGAATATATTGAACCCCATCATTAATTCAAAAAGCATTTGGAAGTCACATGGATTATATTTATTGGCAGAATTTTTTTACTCAAAAAATGAAAAACAAAAGTCAAAAGAATTTTTTAATCAAATACTAAATACAAAAAATGCTAATATGGATATAATAAAAGAAACCCAAAAAAGATTAAACCGAGATCTTAGTGAATAAACTATTAATATTTATCTTAATTTCTTTTCTTCTAAATAATTGTTCATTAAACAAGAATTCAAAACTATGGAATGAGAAAGAAAAAATTGAAAATGAAAACAAGAATTTAAAAAAAATTCTTGTTGAAAAAGAAAATGTAGTGAGTGAATTAAATGCTTCATTAAAATTAAACTTGTCTAAAAGTCAAAATAATAAAAAAACTAATAATAAACTCAATAACTTTGGATCACTGGAATATGAAGGACATCTTAATAAAATTGCAACTCATAAATTTTCAAAATTTGAAAATTTTGCGCAATCTAATTTTGAACCATTATTTTTAGATAATGGTCTAATATTTTTTAATAAAAAAGGAGATATCATAAGAATTGATAAAAATAAAAAAATTTCTTGGAAAAAAAATTATTATTCTAAAAATGAAAAAAAATTAAATCCAATTTTGTCACTTTCTTTGGTAAACAATAACTTAATAGTAGCTGATAACGTTTCAAAAATCTTTTCAATTAATAGCAATTCAGGAGATTTAATATGGTCTAATAAAAGTGATTTTCCATTTAATTCAGAAATAAAAATTAAAGATAACCAATTTTTTGTAGTTGATTACAAAAATATTTTAAGATGTTTTTATTTAAATGATGGTTCTGAATGTTGGAATGTACAGACAGAAGACTCTTTTACTGTTTCAAAATCAAAATTTTCGTTAATAATTAAAGATAACTTAATTATTTTTAACAACTCAATAGGGGATATTACAGCAGTTGACATATCCTCAGGATTAATACAATGGCAACTTCCCACCCAAAAAAGCACTATTACTAATGAGACATATAATTTTAACTACTCAAAATTAATAAGTGATGGTAATTCAATTTATTTTTCAAATAATAAAGATCAATTTTATTCAGTTGATTTGAAAACTGGAACAACTAATTGGATTAATGAAATTAATTCTATTTTAACACCCATTATAGTGGATGATTTTATTTTTACCGTTTCAAATAGTGGGCATCTTTTTACACTTCAAAACAAACAGGGTAATATAATTAAGATTAACAATCTTTATAAAAATTATGATCAAAAAAAAAGAAAGAATTTAAAACCAACAGGTTTTTCTATTGGTAGTAATAAACTTTATCTGAGTAATTCAGATGGAAGTTTAATAATAATAAATTTAAATTCAGGAGATGTGTTAAAAGCTGAAAAAGTTGCTCGCAACTTTATATCGAAACCTTACATTCAAGGTGGAAATTTATTTGTTGTTAAAAATGGATCTATAATTCAATATGATTAAATATGTTTTTAAGATTCTTAGAAAAAATTGGAAGAAAAAAAGTTGTTCTAGATAGGGGACCCTCCCATCCTAGATATGCTGAAGCTAAACCATGGATGAACAGGTACTATGTTCTTTTGAGACATAGACCAAAATGGTTTCCCTTTAACATCTTGATCCATGAAATGTTGGCTGATGATCATGGAGACGGAGTTCATAATCATACATTTCCTTATATTACGATAATATTAAGAGGAGGTTATTGGGAAACTTTGACCACAGGAAAATTTTGGAGACCACCAGGATACATTGGTTTTAGATCAGCTAATAATTTACATAGAGTTGATTTAAAACCTGGTACGAAGCCTTTAACTATATTTATTTCAGGTCCTTTTGGATTGAGACGTGGACCAAGATCAGAGTACGGAATAGATTTTAAAACAAAAAAATGAATTTAAACAAATTATTTTTAAATCATTGTGAAGATAAGCAATATGAAATTAATCAAAATCAAATTGATATAATAGATAAACTTAAGGATTTCTATTCAAGTAATTTTAATCAAAATTTTCTAAAAAAATTTTTTAAAAAAGAGAAGAGTAAATTAGGATTCTACTTAGCTGGAGATGTAGGAGTTGGTAAAACGATGATTCTTAATTTTTTTTTTAAAACATTAAAGGAAAAAAAATTGAGACTTCATTTTAATGAATTTATGATTCAATTTCATAATCATATTTTTGAAAATAAAGATAAGGAAAATGGAATAAAAAATTTTGTAAAAGATTTAAGTAAAAAAACTGAAATTCTTTACTTTGATGAATTTCAAGTCACTAATATCGTTGATGCAATGATTTTAGGAAGATTGTTTGAAAAGATATTTGAGGAAAATATTAAAGTTATTTTTTCGTCAAATATACTTATAAAAGACCTTTATAAAGATGGTTTGCAAAGAGATCAATTTATTCCATTTATTAAAATTTTAGAAAATTATTGTTTTCAGAAAGAATTGTTAATTGATGAGGATTACCGCTCAAGTAAAAATGTTAATTTAGAAAGATTTTTATCTCCAATTGATAAATCAACAAATTTTATATTTAATAAATATTTTAGAAAAGTTACCAAGAATAAAAAAAAGACACTTAAAATTTTGGAAATAAAAGGACGCCAAATAAGATTAGAAAATTTTTATGATGGAGTTATAAAATTTAACTTTGATGAATTATTTAATAAAAATCTGGGATCTGAGGATTATATAGAAATCGCTGATATTAGTGACTTTATCTTTATTATAAATTTACCTAAATTTGATCAAAATAATTCCAATCAACAACAAAGATTTATTACTTTTATTGATATTATTTATGAAAAAAGAATTCCATTAATGATTATCTCTGAGGAAAATTTAGATTTTTTAGGATCATCGAATAATTTGAATGAACCATTTAAAAGAACAATCAGTCGATTATATGAACTAACTTCAAAGAATTATTTATAGAAAATGAGACAAGAATTTTTTAATTATCAAGTCAATACAAATGGCCAACAGCTTTATGAATTCACTTCGGAAATAGTTCAATGGGTAAATAAAAATAAATTTAAAAATGGTATTCTAAATTTAAATATTCAACATACTAGCGCATCGTTAATTGTTCAAGAAAATGCAGATCCAGATGTACAAACAGATTTAGTAAATTATTTTAATAAACTTGTTCCAATGGATAAATCTCTTTATATTCATACCACAGAAGGTAAAGATGATATGCCAGCTCATATTAAATCTTCTTTAACAAATAATCAGATAACTTTAAGTATTAAAAATAGCGAAATTATACTTGGAACATGGCAGGGATTATATCTTTTTGAACATAGATTAGATCCTCAAATAAGAAAAATTTTATTCCACTTTTTAGGTGATTAAAATTTTTATCGGTATGGATCGTAAGCCCACTGTAATATTGCTTGTCTTTGTCTCTTTCTACATCCTAAGTCACCTTTTTCACAATTTTTTTCTATTGCCAAAACGTGTCTTCTAAAGTTTTTCCATCTTTTAATTTGGATTTCATCTATATGAGGAATTCTTCTTCCATTAGTATATCTACAATACCATTGAAACCAACCCAGAGGATCCTCTTTGAAAATCCATCCCTTTTCAATCCAGTGTTCTCTTGATAATCCTGATACCACTTTAAATCTATTGAGATTAACATCAAAAGTTTTGCTAATTTTTACATTTTTAAACCATATTTTTGGATATTCTTTTACATTTAATCCAAAATAAGATCCTCCAAACACTCCTAACTCCATCATTCTTTTTGGTGTTAATTCTGGTTTAAAAATTTTATAAAAATCTAAATTATCAACTTCCTTTTTTAAAATTTTTTTCATTAAAACACTATTTTATTGATTTATTAATTTTTGATACATTTCTTTGTCTGTATCCCCTTCACATCCAATTAGTAAAACATTTGAATTTTTATTTAGTTGCATTTTTTCTTTTATTTTCTCATTTTCACAACTTGAAATTAAACTTATTACTCCTGGTGTTGAGTTTTCTCCTGCAATAATTTTTTCATCACTAAAGTTTGCATTTCCAAGTAATTTCATAGTTTTTGCAATATCATCATCTGGTAAACTAATACAATATTTAACTGAATTTTTTAAGATTTCCCATGGGACCAAAGATACTTCTCCACAAGACATTCCACCCATTAAACTTTCTCTTATAATGTCAATTTTTTCTATTTTGCCTGTTCTAATACTTTCCAAAACACATGCTGCACTATCAGGTTCCACAACTACAGTTATTGGTATATTTTTAAGATATCTTGCAATACCAGCAATCATTGCTCCAGCCATACCACCTACACCTGCTTGTAAAATTATGTGAGAAATTTTGTTATGATCAAGCTGGTCAACAATTTCTTTCATCATAACCGAATATCCAGCCATAGTATATTTTGGAACAGTAATATATTCTTTCCAAGCAACATCTTGAATTATCTGCCAATTATTTTTGGTTGATTGTTTAATACATTCAATTAATGAACTTTCATAATTACCTTTTACTTTAATTACATCTGCGCCAAGGTCAGACATCACTTTACCTCTAGCATCGGTAACATATTCACTAATAAAAATTTTGCATTTAAGACCTAGTCTTTTAGCACCCCATGCTACTGACCTTCCATGATTACCTGCAGTCGCTGTTGCAACTACGATATCTTTATTTCCTTTTGTAACTTTTTCTACAGCATATGCCCCTCCAAGTGCTTTGAAAGACTTTAGGTCAAAACGTTTACTCTCATCTTTATAAAAAATTTTATTTAGATTTAATTCTTTTGATAGTTTATTTAATTCTACCAAAGGAGTTGGAGAATATCCTTTCCAATTAGATATTTGTGTATAAGCATCATCAATATCTTCTTTGGATAATGAATTTAAAATTTGATTTTTGTTAAAAGAGAACTTTTGGTTTTCAAGAAATTCGGTAAGTTTCCATAAATGACCATTAGACAAGATTGACATATCTTAGCAGTCTAACGTATTATCTCTTTCCCACCTAGTAATAGCTTTTGTTTTGTCAAAATTTTCTTTTTGTTTAAATTGGTTAATTTCAGAATTTTTAAGTTTAATATAACTATTGATAACCTCTTTACCAAAAGCATCATTTATATCTTTATTATTTTTAAGTTTTTCAAGTGATTGATCTAATTCGTTTGGAAGCTTCGGAAGATTAGGATATTTTTTATGATCCTCATACATATTACAATCTAATGGTTTTCCTGGATCAATCTTATTTTCTAAACCATCTAAACCTGCAGCTAATACACTAGCTTGTAACAAATATGGATTTACAGACCCATCCATTAACCTTAATTCAAATCTACCAGGATCTGGAATTCTAATCATGTGCGTTCTATTGTTGCCAGTATAGGAAATACTACTAGGTGACCATGATGCTCCAGATTTAGTTGGAGGAGCATTTATTCTTCGATAACTATTTATTGTTGGATTAAAAAAAGCTGATAATGAAGATGCATTCTTTATTACACCTCCAAGAAAATTATAAGCCATTTTACTTAAACCTAAATTATTAGATTTATCTAAAAACTTATTTTTTTTACCATCCCAAACTGAGATGTGGGCATGACACCCATTGCCAGTTAAATTTTCAAAAGGTTTTGGCATAAACGTTGCTCTTAATCCATGTTTTTCTGCAATCGTCTTTACCATAAATTTAAAGAAAGTATGTCTATCTGCTGTAACTAAACAGTCATCATAATCCCAATTCATTTCAAATTGACCATTAGCATCCTCATGATCATTTTGATAAGGACCCCATCCCATTTCAATCATGCAATCACAAATTTCTTTAATTAGATCATATCTTCTCATTAAAGCTGATTGATCATAACAAGGTTTTGACTGAGTATCTCTGGCGTCAGCTATTGAATTACCATCTATTGAAATGAGAAAATATTCACATTCAACACCAGATTTCATCTGAAGACCCTTTTTTTTAAGTTTTTTAATTTGATTTTTAAGCATTACTCTTGGTGATGCTTCCACCGGCTTTCCATTCATCCAAAGATCGGATGCTAACCAACCAACTTCTTTATTCCATGGTAATTGAATTAAACTATCAGGGTCTGGAATACCAAACATATCAGAGTCAGCAGGTGACATATCTAACCAAGCAGCAAATCCAGCAAATCCTGCTCCAACTTCTTGCATTTCTTTTATAGCTCTTGTAGGAACCAATTTTGATCTTAATACTCCGAATAAGTCAACAAAACTTATTAAGAAGTATTTTATTTTTTTTTCTTTCGCAATTTTAAATAAGTTTTTTGACATGAACTAAATTAACATAATTACCTAAAAAAAGAAAAAATTGTTTCTCTATAATATATAAGGTTAACAACAATAATTATTATTATAGCTAAAATAACTCCATACTTCGATTTTGGAAAAGCAACACCTCGCATTTTGCTAGGTCTTAATTCTTTATTTTCTTTTTCTTCTTGCATTTTATGATTGAAAAATAAAAAGGGCGCTACAATTCAAGTAGCGCCCAAAATTTTTATTTTATATTACCATTCAGCAATGTTGCTTTTATGATCATTAGCGCTATGTCTTTTTCTTGCCAATCTTTCGAGCTCTTCACTCTCAGATTTTGCAGTCAAAACATGCCAACCGATCCATATAACAAAGCCTAGGATAACCAGTAGTGTTTCACTTGAACCAGCACCAGGATAAATAGCACCTGCAACTTCTTCTGCAGGTTTATTTAGGTGATCGATCCAGTTTGTAACTGTAGCCATATATTATCTCCTTTACCTGGTTGCGGATGAAACTGCTTTTTCATCACTCTTAGCAGACTCCATCATTTCATAGTCAAGCCCAGCTATTTCTACTTCTCGTGGGATCCTTAATTTACCCATACCATGAAGTACTTTAGCTATGACATAACCTGGTAACATTCCAAGAACACCAAACATTATGATTGCCCCTAAGAACTGTCCTAACGGGTTAATTGAAGCATACGTTGTTCCATCCCACATAGCACCAACACTGTAACCAGATGCTGGATAACCGTTTAGAACAAAACCGCATATTACTAGACCAATAAATCCAGCATAACCATGTACTGCGACTGCACCTACTGCATCATCAATTTTGAACTTACGTTCAACCCAATAATGTAGTTTGTATGAAATCACAACACCGATCATACCAATGATCATTGCTTGAATTGGATGATATAAATCATTTCCAGCTGAAGCACATATAATACCAGCTAGTCCACTTGAGTAAGTCCAGAAAGGATCACCTTTAGCAATCCAATAACCGGCTAATAATCCTCCTGACAATGACATCAAGAAGTTAAAAGTAATACCACTAAGTGTAGTAGGGGTTACATATATGTTTGTAGCTGTCCAATAACTTATTCCTTCCATCCCATATTCAGGTCCAAGGTCAAAGATTGGTATATTACATGCTGCATAAAATCCCCAGAATCCAGTATAAATTAAAAATAATCCTACTGTAACTAGCCAAGGATTTCTTGGTCCTATGTTTCTTGGCTCACCACTAGATGAAAACTTACCAATTCGTGGTCCCAAAACCATTAGAACACCCAAAGCAAATCCACCTGCAATTGCGTGAATTACTCCCGAGGCATAAGCATCATGATATCCTAAAATCTTAAGCATCCATCCATCGAAGTGCCATCCCCAAGCAGCATCAATTGTCCAAAAAACAGATCCAATCGCAATTGCTAAAATTCCAAATGCAAAAGTAGTTATTCTTTCAATGATTGCTCCTGAAACGATAGAAGCAGCTGTCCATGAGAACAGTAAGAATGCAGCCCAGAACACTCCACTTATGTGGTCACCTAAGTTGACCGCCATGTATTCTGTATTAGCTAAATACCACTTTGCACTAAAAGTACTGTCGTCAGTGATAAGAGCTGTGCTTTCATTCATTATTGAAGGAGCAATTCCTGGTCCTGTTGGAAAAGCCCAATAAATCCACCAACCAAATAAAAACCAAGTTACTGTTACCAACGGTATCAGCATTGTATTTTTCATAAGAGTATGTTGATGGTGTTTGTATCGTGATGCACCAACTTCATACATACAGAAACCGACGTGAATTAAAAACATCAGTACCACTGTCACCCAGTAGTAAAATTCTGTAAATATAGTAGTAAGAGCACCTAACTGATCAGTCATATTCTCTCTCCATATTAGTTTTCAAAAGCCTATTAAATTTTCTAAGGTGTGACAAATGAAACAACTATAAAAAACCTAATATAAACATCAGGTTTTTAAAAAAAAACAACTTAAGATTGTAGAATTAAAATTTTAGATAAGCTTTTTTTAAATCTACAAGAGGATGTTTTGGAGACATTTGAAATTTAACCAGTAACTCTCTAGCTATCATATCTCTATCCTGCTGATTTTCTGGTAACTTTATTGACTTTGGAATTGTAACCCATCCATTTGCATTTCTGCAAAACACTGCAGGTTTTCCCTCTTCATAACCCATATGAACATCTTCTAACCAGTTAAGATCATCCCAGCCCATAGCTTCTACATATTTTTTTAGGAATGGTGTTATTTTTTTATAATCTGGAAGTAAGTTTACATCATATCTATAACCAATATGTTGGCCAATTAATTTTTCTCTAGCAGTTTCCTTAAAAGTACCAAGTTTCATTTTCTTTTCTTTTTTTGATTTACTTTTAATTTTACTATTTTTTTTCTTGGGCATAATTATCTTTATATTTTATGATAGTTATCAACTCCAACAGTATAGTTTGTTCCTGCCAATGGTACTTTTGCTAAAGCAGAAGCTTCAGATGTTAATGCAGCTAAATCTTCTGGCTCTAAAGAGTGAATATTAGTTTTTCCACAAGCTCTAGCTAAAAGTTGTGCTTCTAAAGTCATAGAATGTAAATAATTATATACTCTTAAAGCTGCATCATCAGGATTTAATCTTGCTCTTAATTTTGGATCTTGAGTAGCAACGCCTACCGGACATCTTCCTGTATGACAGTGGTAACATTCTCCAGCTTTTACTCCCATTTCTTTTTCAAAATTTGCTTCAGGAATGTCTTTGTTACAATTTAATGCAATCATTGAACCAGTTCCAATTGCAATTGCGTCAGCCCCTAATGCTAAAGCTTTCGCCATATCAGCACCATCTCTTACTCCACCAGCATAAATTAGAGTTACTTTTCCAGTCTTACCAACATCATCTAAGGCTCTTCTAGCTTCTCTGATGGCAGCAATTCCAGGAATACCAGTATTTGCTGCAGCTATGTGGGGACCAGCACCGGTAGAACCTTCCATTCCATCTAAATAAATAGAATCAGGATCACACTTAGCCGCCATACGTACATCATCATAAACTTTTGAAGCACCAAGTTTTAGTTGAATAGGTACTCTATTTTTAGTCAATTGTCTTAATTCTTCGACTTTTAAAGCTAGATCATCTGGACCTAACCAATCAGGGTGTCTTGCTGGAGATCTTTGGTCAATACCAGAAGGTAATGATCTCATTTCAGCTACTTGGTCAGTAACTTTCTGACCCATTAAATGTCCTCCCATACCAACTTTTTGTCCTTGTCCGATAAATACTTCTATTCCATCTGCTAGTTGAGCGTGATGTGGGTTAAACCCATACCTTGATTGAATACATTGATAAAACCATTTTTCAGAATATCTTCTTTCATCAGGTATCATTCCACCTTCACCAGAACAAGTTGCACTTCCAGCCATTGTTGCTCCTCTAGCTAAAGCAGTTTTTGCTTCATAAGAGAGAGCACCAAAACTCATTCCAGTAATATATACAGGAATATCTAATTCAATCGGATTCTCACATCTTGGTCCAATTACAGTTTTAGTTTCACATTTTTCTCTATAACCCTCAATAACAAATCTTGTAAGTGTCCCAGGTAAGAAAACTAAATCATCAAAAGTTGGAATTTTTTTCATCAATGCCATACCACGCATTCTGTATCTTCCTAATTGTGCTTTAATATGAATGTCGTCTATAACTTCTGGAGTAAAAATAGCATTATGACCTAATAAACTTTTATTTCTTTTTCCCTCTTCATGTGCATGGACATCAGCTTTTCCACCAACTCCTTTACCATTAGATTTTTTTTTCTTTTTTCTTTTTGCCATTAGATAGCTCCTTTTTTTTCAGTTGGTTCTAAATTGTCATAATTCCAAAGTTTTTTTCCAGCTACTATTTTTTTCATTTTACTCACGTCAAAATTTTCACCAATTTCAGCAACTTTTAATTTTCTTTTTAGCCAATCTTGATCACTTTTTGTTAATTCTGAGTCTACAGCATCACTACCATAAGACCCAATTTGTCCACCTATGAAAATTGTCCCATCATACATCGAGTCACCTAAATTAATTCCTACATCTCCAAGTATAATAATTCTTCCTCTTTGCATCATAAATCCAGTAAATGCTCCAGCATCACCACCAATTATTATTGTTCCACCCTTCATGTCTATTCCAGTTCTTGCGCCAACACTTCCTTTACAAATTAAATCACCACCTCTGATTGCAGCTCCAAAACATGATCCTGCATTTTTTTCAATTACAACTTTTCCAGCCATTAAGTTTTCCGCACATGACCATCCAACTCTTCCATTAATTCTAACAGTAGGACCATCACATGATCCCATTCCAAAATAACCTAAACTTCCTTCAAAAATTAAATTTAATTTATTCAAAATACCAACACCTAAACTATGTTTTCCTTGAGGATTTTTAATTACGATCGTTCCAAAGCCCTGACTCATTAAATTATCTATTTCTTTATTAGCTTCAGCAGCCGTCATATCTTTAACATCTAAATTAGTTCTTTTATTAAAATCAACATCATAAGTACCAAAGTAATAAAAATTTTCTGCTTCGTCAGGATTAAAGAATTTTTGTTGAGTTCTTCCTGTTAAAACTTCTGTATGCATACCCATAGCTTGGGCTTTTGTTTTTTTTTCAGTACTTTTTAAATTTGCCATACTTTTACCTCTCCATCAAAAGGATCATAAGTATCTATTTCTTGTGGTAAAATTGATCTAATAGCTATTTCTTCTGATCCCATAGCAACTAAATCATCAGACTCATATAGTACCAAAGGTTTTGCGGCCATAGTATCTTTCGCCATACCTAAAGAGTCTTTTGTAGCTACAAAGTAAGTAAATACCCCATCTAAACCTGACAAAGACTCTTTCATTCCCTCTTCTAAGGAAGCGCCATCTCTCATTTTTTCAGCAAGATAAACTGCGATCAACTCTGAGTCACACTCAGACATAAATCTCATGCCTTTATTTTCTAAAGCTCTTCTATTATTCCAATAATTTGTTAATTGACCATTATGAACAACAGATACATCACTAAAAGGATAACCCCAAAAAGGGTGAGCAGATTTAATATCTACACCTGACTCAGTTGCCATCCTCGCGTGACCAATTGCATGGGTTCCAACAACTTTATCTAAATTATATCTATCACAAACCATTTTAGCATTTCCTAAATCTTTAATTACTTCAAGAGATTTACCCATAGAAAGAATTTCCACGCCTGGAATACTCTCAATCTTTTGTGAAAACTCTAATAAATCTTTTTTATTATATTCAATTTCATATCTTAAAGAGTATGGAAGTATTCTATCTTGCTTAATAATTTTAGCTCCTAATTCTAAAAGATAATTATCAACAATTTTTTTTCTTTCATCATAAACAGATACGTCTTCTGATATCGATGTACTTCCTTCTCCAACATTTTCACCTACTTTAAAACGCATGATGAAATTTTTACCATCTGTATCACCATACAAAGCATAACCAGTCGAGTCTTCCCCTCTATGTTTAAGAGCTTGTAACATCCCTTGAAGCTCATGTCCTACTTTTGAAGATTTACCCCTATGTATTAGTCCCGCGATTCCGCACATATACTTCCTTCTCTAATAATTTTTTATGGTAGGCAATCAAGATAAGTATCTAGATCCCATTGAGTTGTTGCACCTAAAAATTTTTCCCATTCATCATTCTTATACCAATGAAATATTTTATACATTTCATCAGGCATCGCTGATTGAATTACTTTATCAGCAGCCAATTGATCTAATGCTTCACCAAGACTTAAAGGTAATTTTTTAACATCCTTACCAGCTTTTTGAGCTTCATAAATGTTTCTAGACTCTGGTTTACCTGGATCAATTTTATTTGTTAAACCATCATCAAATGCTTTTAATAGACCTGCTCCCATCAAATAAGGATTATGCATAGAGTCTACTGATCTATATTCAAATCGTCCTGGAGCAGAAACTCTTAATCCACAAGTTCTATTTTGATAACCCCAGTCTGCATAAACAGGTGCCCAGAATCCTTGATCCCACAATCTTCGATAAGAGTTAACTGTTGATGACCCGATTGCGGTAAGTGCTCCTAAATGCTTCATTACTCCTCCAATAGATAACAAACCTACTTTACCAGGTAACTGAACATCTTTAGTATCAGGCATAAATGTATTTGTACCACCTTCTACATAGCTAAAAACCTCGTCCATTCCTGGAATAGATTTATGACCTAATTTATTTACCTTATCTTTACCACCTGTCCATAAAGACATGTTGGTGTGACATCCACTTGCAGATACTCCCATAAAAGGTTTGGTCATAAAGCAAGCAATTAAGTTGAATTCTCTTGCTACTTGTGCACAGATTTGCCTATAAGTTGAGAGTCTATCCGCATTTCTTAAGACATCATCGTACATCCAGTTTAATTCAAGTTGTCCTGGGGCATCTTCATGATCACCTTGGATCATATCAAAGCCCATTGCTCTAGCGTATTCCATCACTTTCATGAAAACAGGTCTTAGAGACTCAAATTGATCAATATGATAACAATAAGGTTTAGAAAATCCCTTACCTGTTGGGGTACCATCTGGATTTTTTGTTAACCACATCATTTCAGGTTCAGTACCAACTCTCAATTGGTAACCATGTTTTTTCTTAAACTCTTCAGCAATTATTCTTAAATTTCCTCTACAATCAGATGTTAAATGTCCACCTGGATTTTCTCTTTCTTCTCTATTTCTAAAACAAGTAACGAATACTCTTCCAACTTTTTTATCCCAGGGAAGTTGACAGAAAGTTTCAGGATCTGGGATTCCAACTAATTCTTTAGCTTCAGGCCCGTATCCTATGTAATTGTTATGTCTATCTAAAAATAAGTTGGCAGTAGCACCGTAAACTAACTGAAATCCTTTTTCACAAGTTCTTTCCCAGTGATCGGAAGGAATACCTTTACCAACCACTCTTCCTGTGACTGATATAAATTGAAAAAAAATATACTCAACTCCAAGTTCATTTATTTTAGCTCTAACTTGTTTTACAAGTTTATCTCTGCCAGGTTTATTTACATGTTTTTCTAGATCTGTCATAGTTCCCTCTATTAAGAATTTTTAGTTCAAAAAGGTAACTGAAAAAAAAACTTCTGTCTACTTAGATAAACTAGCTCCAAGGAAACGGACTGTTCGAAGTAGGGTGAAGCTCACCCTTCTCGTATCGGTTGAATCTAAAAGGTTTTAATAAGTCACTTTCTTGTCCTAAAATTTCTTTTGCAACTAGTTCACCAACACCAATCATTTTATAACCATGATTAGCGTCAGCAATCATATAAACATTTTCTAAAAATCTATCAAAGATTGGAAACGAGTCTGGTGTCATGCATCCTAATCCACCTGAAGGACCTTTTCTATATAAATGAGATTTACCTTCAAATCTTTTTTGACAGTGAGCTAAAGCAGAACACCACATTTCATTAAAAGCCTCTGTAGTTTGATACTCATGCGATTTTATTCCATAAGGATCAACATTTACTTCATCAAAATGTTTATCAACTATATAAGGAGATGTACCTCCTTGAACACCTAAACCTTCAATGTCTGGTTTATAATAAATTCCCCAAATTTTATCAGTAATCAATTTTTTTGTAGCATCAGAATATAATGGAGCGGTGGAATCTACATGAATGACTGGTGGTTGATTACCATCGTTTGTCTTTAAAAAATCTGGTTCTACTCCAATAACTCCTTCTTGAAGCATCCAGTATTTCCACATTTCAGTTTCATGTAATTTTCCATCGTTACCCTTAATTTTTGCAGTCTTAGGAAGTTCTAACATATTCCAAAAATCTCTTACCCATGGTCCTGCCCCAACAACAATTTGTTCACAATCTATTGTTCCTTTATCTGTTTCTACACCAGTTACTGCTTTGCTGTTGCTACCTCTTTTAAAACCTGTAACCTTTACACCTTTAATAACGTTAACTCCATTGCTTACAGATTTTTGTTCTAGTGCTTTAATAGAGTCTTTATTAAATGCATAACCGCCTTTTTTTTCATGTAGAACAGATGTTATTCCTTTGGCCTGCCAATCATCAAACATGCCCTTCATATATTTTGTACAATCTTTTTCTCCTTCTATAAATTCCGACTCATAACCAATAGCTTTTTGTTGTTCATAAATTGACGCAACATCTTTATGCATAACTTCAGGAGAAATTTGAAGATAACCCACAGCATTATATTTCCATGCTTTTGGATCACTTTCCCAAACAGAAACAGAGTGAGCCATTAGTTCTCTCATTGCTGGCTGAAAATAATTATTTCTTACAACCCCACATGCAATCCCGCTTGCACCAGCAGCAGTATCATCTTTCTCTAAAACTATTATTTCTCCAGGATTTTTATAAGTCTCTGAAAGCTTCCAAGCAGTGCTTAAACCGTGAATTCCTCCACCTATAATTACTACTTTAGCTTTTGTCGGCAATGACATAAATCAAACTTTATTTTTAGTGAAAGTTAAATATATAATTTTTTTTATATATATAAAATATAAGTAATAAATATATTAAGTAAAATTCTATTAGAAACTAAGATTTTTTAAGGTTTGAAGATATAGATTAAATTCATCTATGAATGATTTACTTGGTTTTATAAATTTTTTTCTTTGATCATCTGATGCCTTTTCTAAAAAAAAGAAACCCTTTTCACACGCCTCATTTATCATTAAAGCTGATTTTGGTCTGGATGTCTTAAATAATTTTGTCTTCAATTCCTCAACAGTTAGATGTTCCTCATACTTAAAAGCGTGCATAACCAACAACATCATATGATAATGAGATGGAGATTTTCTAAAAAAATAATTACTAGACATATGGGAAAGTTTCATTTGATCCTCCCAAAATTCTAATAAATCTTTAGTTGTTTTTGCCATTAAGATTTTACTCTAGTTTTTTTAGGGTCGAAATGAGGGAAAGCTACTACTTTGGCAGAAATTCTTTTTTGATGACCATCAATTTTACCAACTTCAACTTCAGTCCCTAATTCTGAATATTGATTATCAATTCTACATAAAGCTATATTTTTATTAAGAACGGTAGACAAACAGCCACTCGTAATTACTCCTACCTGAGACCTTCCGATATGGACACAATCACCATGTCCTGCAGCTTCCTTACCAATCAGTTCTAATCCAACAAGTTTTTTTTGTGGATTTAATTTTCTCTCTTTTAAATTATCTTTGCCTATAAAATCTGCTTCTTTAGTTTTTAAAGGAACAGCAAAACCAATACCTGCTTCAAATGGGTCTTGTTGACCATCAAATTCATTACCAAACAAAATTAAACCTGCTTCAATTCTTAATTTATCTAGAGCGGCAAATCCTGCTGGTATTAAACCATCATCTTTTCCAGCTACTATTAGTTTATCCCAAACTTCAGGTGCATGTTTTGGATGACACCATATTTCATAACCAAGTTCACCAGTATATCCTGTTCTTGATACGATTAATGGAATACCTTGAAGTTCTTCTACTCTACAAACAGTAAATCTAAACCATTCTAATTCATCAATAGAAGGTTGGGTAGGTGGAGTAAAAATTATTTTTTTTAATATTTCTCTGCTTTTTGGACCTTGAATAGAAACATTACTTATTTGGTCTGTAGAATTTTTTATATTTACTTTATAATTTTTCTTTTTTGCAATTTCTTTTAACCATTCCCCTGAATATTCATCACCACAAATCCATCTAAAACCAGTATCACTTAATCTTAATAAAGTACCATCATCAAACATCATTCCATTTTCATAACACATAGCAGAGTAAACAACTTGACCAACTGAAAGTTTTTTTATGTTTCTTGTCAGAGTATAATTCATTAATTCCTCAGCATCGGGTCCAATGATTTCAAATTTTCTTAATGATGAAAGATCAATTAAAACAGCTTTCTCTCGACAGGCAGTATATTCTTCAACTAAACCATGTTTAGTGTAATCATTTGGTAACCAAAATCCCCTAGCATCAATAAAGTTTCGGGTTAATTTTGATGTTCTATCGTGAAAACCAGAGTTTCTAGTGAGTTTTTTTTCTGAGTCTGTTTTCATTCTAAAAGCAAATGATTTGGAAAATTCTTTTTTTTTGTCATATGTTCTAACAAAGATATCAGTTGGATTCCATGAATTGCAAGGATCAATATCACTAGGACATGCGGTGGTTCCGATTGTTAAATCTTTTAAAGCTTTAAACATTACATAATCTCCCGGTCTAGCGTAAGATTCATCAGAAATTACAGAATTAAGACCTGTAGAAGAAGTGTTAAAAAATAAGTTTATCGCATGCCAACCTTTTTGCTTTTGAACTCCATATTTACTCATTGAGCTTGTTAAGTTGTCAGAGCAATTAGGATGGCCGAAGTAACCTACGTCTTCATAATATTTAGAAGTGCAAGCTAAATTAAAAGTATCATGTTTACCAACAGTATCTCTAATAACTTCGACAAGTGGCTCATGATCAGTGTCATAGAATTTTGAAAATAATCCTGGACCTGGAAAAGTATTACCCATAAACGTTCTGGTAGTTTGCCAATCAAGTCCTTTTTCAATACCTTTATCAAGTTTTCTAGTATCAAATGCAACAAAGTCTGAACATTGCCTGCCTGCTGGACTAATTACCTGAATGTAATCACCTTCTTTAACTTGATAAGAAATACATGTTTGTCTATTTATATTTTTTTCGTAATTAGGCTCAAAAACAGGGTCAGGGATAATAGACAATTCTTTATCTTTAGTAATTTTTGCGCGTTTAATAAATATTGTTAAATCTCCTGAAGGATTTTGATCGCTTATCAACATTTCATTTTTAGGTGCTGAAAAAATTACATAACATTTGTCTTTTGATTTTAATTTTACTTTCTCACCACTAGGCGTATCTTTATCAAAAATAGTCGATGATTTAGAATTATTGATATTTAAGTTTCTTTTTTTTAATTGAAGTTTAGTTATTAGAGAACTTTCATCATTATTATTTAATATTTCTTTAATAAAACTTTTTTTAATATTTTCTTTTAAACTTAATATTCCTAATTCAGATTTACCATTTTTATCAAAACAAATTATTTCACAAATTTGATTTCCTTCTTCATTAATTATTTCTATTTGATCATCAGGAAAAATTTGCAAACCTGTTAATCCTCCCATATTGACTGTGTGTCTTTCAACTCCAGGTGGCAATACGTTTAGTCCAGGTTCTCTAATATCCAAAGTAGTAGGCATCTTTTATAAATAATTAGAATTATATTATATAAATATCTATGTGTTGACTATCCTATTAGTAAGGCACATAATATTAAGATTAACTAGTACTAGGAGGAATAATGAAAAACAAACTACCGTTAATTATCGGTGCGATTGTTGTCATAGCAGGTCTTGCTTTCTTCATGGGTGGAGGAGACAAATCTGCAAAAAAATCAGGCAGCGACAGTGCTGAACCTATAGTTATTGCAACTCATAACTGGTCAAGCCAAGTGGTTATGGCTCATGTTATTGGGGGAATTTTAGAATCTATGGGTAACAATGTAAAATATGTACCAGCGGATTCACAAGCTGTTTACGAGTCAATTAGAATTGGTGATGTAACATTAGCCCACGAAGTTTGGGAATCAGCTTTTGGTAAATCTTTTGATACTGCTAGAGAAAAGGGCGGTGTATTAGACTGGGGTGATCATGAAGCAAGAACAATTGAGGATATGGGTTATCCTGATTGGGCAGCTAAATATTGTCCAGGCCTACCAGACTGGAATGCTTTAAAAAGTCCAGACTGTGCTAAAGCGTTTGCTACACCAGACTCTGGTGGAAAAGGACGTATGTTAGAAGGTCCACAAAGCTGGCATGGAGATCTAATCCCTCAGAGAATAGAAGCTCTTGGATTGGGTGACTTATGGACTGTTAAGTTTGCTGGTGGTGCAGATGCATTATGGGCAGAACTTAAAGCTGCTGAAGCTGAAGGAAGAGGAACTATTATCTTTAACTGGACACCAAACTTTACAGATGGAAAAGGATTTACTTTTATTGATTTTCCACCGTACTATGATGGTTGCAGACCAGTTGATGGTGGTGATGGTAAATGTGGAGCTCCAGATGGTTACTTGAAAAAAGCCGTTAATGAGAACTTCCCAAAAACTCATCCTAATGCAGCAGCAATGTACAAAAAGTTATCATTTAACACTAGTCAAATTGGAGCAATGGCTGCTTTAGTTGACGAAGATAAAATGACTCATGAAGATGCTGCTAAAAAATGGTTAGCTGATAACAAAAGTGTTTGGGAGAAGTGGACTAAGTAACCACTTTTTTTAAACCATAAATAAATTAAATTCTCCCCTAGTTTTACTAGGGGGGATTTTTTTTTAAATTTAATATATTTTATTTTTAGATGAAAAAAATTTTAACATATATCTTTTTAAGCTTAATAATTTCAAATACGAGTTTTGCAAAAAAGTCGGGTTGTACAGATGGTGATTGTAATAATGGATTTGGAACCTGGACTTATACGGATAAGACAACTTATGTTGGGCAATGGCAAAATGGTTCAAAAAAAGGAAAAGGTATTGAGACTTGGCCTAACGGTTATGTCTATGAAGGTGAATTTAATGATAGTAAATGGCATGGTGAAGGAACTTTAAAATTTCCAGATGGATCTTCTTACAGTGGAGAATGGAAAAATAATAAGATGCATGGAAAAGGAATTTTTAAATGGTCAGATGGAAAAGTAATTAAGGGAACATGGAAGGAAGGGGATTATGTTAAGTAAGTTTAATCAATTTCCAGAAAGTTTCAAAGGATTGATAGGACTAACATGTTTAACAATAATAATTTTTTTTACTTTTTTAATACTTAATATTTTTTTTGGACCAGATAAAGATGCTGAATTGAAAATTGCTGAACAAAAAAAAGTACAAGAAGAAGCAAATGAATTAATAGCATCATTACCAAGAGGTGTTTTAACATTCTATAAATCTGATAAAGGGCAACAATTATCAGCAGATGAATATAAGATGATTTGCATTAATACAAAAATAATTACACAAAGAGCAATAATGGGAGCCAACATTATTGATAATGATGCATTTGATTTATACACAGCTAATGGTGGAACAACTGGAAAATATTCAGTAAATTGGGACGAAAGTCAGAATAGATGTTTTGCTAAATTTACAGTCAAGCCATTATCTGGTTCTTCCAAATCTGTAACAGTTGAAGGTGAAGCTTTAGGCTTTTTAAAAACTAGTATTGATACAAGGGTTTATTTTATTAAGAATTTTTAATGGAGTATTTAATAATAATAATAGTATAAATATATAGAATATAAATATGACAACAACGCCTGTAATTAAATGTGAGTCTGTCTATAAAATATTTGGAGCGAATGCAGAAAAAATGCTTCAAAATTCAAATGGCAATGTAGATGCAAAAATATTTCAAGATTCAGGTTGTATTGTAGGGGTTAACAATGCTTCTTTTGAAGTATCAAAAGGAGAAATGTTAGTTGTAATGGGTTTATCTGGTTCTGGTAAATCAACTCTACTGAGATGTATTTCACGATTAACTGATGCTACAGGTGGAAAAATTTTTATCGAAGGTCAAGACTTGTTAGCAATGAATGATAAGCAATTAATTGAGTTAAGAAGAAGTAAAATGGGTATGGTTTTTCAAAGTTTTGCATTACTTCCTCATAAAACTGTTTTAGAAAATATTGCGTTTCCACTTCAAATTAAAGGAGGTGAAACTGATGACAGTATTAAAAAAGCTATGGAGATGGTTGAATTAGTAGGTTTAAAGGGAAGAGAAAATTATTTTCCTAGAGAATTATCTGGAGGTCAACAACAGAGAGTTGGTATTGCAAGATCATTAGCTGTTGAACCAGATATATGGTTTTTAGACGAACCTTTTTCTGCATTGGATCCACTTATAAGAAAAGAGATGCAAGATGAATTTTTAAGACTCCAAGGGGTTTTAAATAAAACAATTCTTTTTATTACACATGACTTTGATGAAGCACTAAGACTTGCTGATAGAATAGCTATTATGAAAGATGGTTTAATTGAACAACTGGATACTCCAGCAAATATTGTTTTGAGTCCAAAAACTGAATATGTGAGAAAATTTACAGAAGAAGTACCAAGAGAAAAAGTATTAAAGATAGAAGCAATAATGGACAAATCTGTAAATGAAAAAGATAAAAATATGATTAGTGTTTCTAAAGATGCAATTATTGAAACAGTAGCAGAAAAAATATTGAGTCAAGAAAACTCAGTAAACGTATTAGATGCAAATAATAATATAGTTGGAAGTGTTAAACCATCAAAGATAATTCAAACAGTTTTTAGAACTGGAAAAGAAAAGTCATAATATTCTATGGAAATAATTAAGAAATATCCAAAAGCTATCCAATGGATCTTTTTATTTATTATTTTTTTTGGTTTATGTTTTGCCATTCAAATACCAGAGGGGTATGAGTTTGCAAAAGCTGGAACCGAATTTATTGATAAAGATAAGTTAGACCAAACTAAGTACAGTGTTTTTTGGAGATTGCCGGCCTTTATTGCTTGGATGCCAGGATGGATAAATGACTCTGTATACTTTTTATTAAATGAGTGGTTTCCAATTGAATACTTTGACTCCAGTATTCAAGAAACAAAATCTAGACCATTGGTTCTGCATATAACAAGATTAATTTCTAGTTCTATGCTTTTTTTAATCCAATTTATTCGTGAAATTTTAATTGGTGGAGTTGATACTATAGTTGCTTTTACAAGTTGGGATTTTTTAAGTGCAAATCCTTGGGCAAAGTTACCAGGTTTACCTTGGACAATTGTTGCTGGTGGAGCAGTCTTACTAGGTTACAAACTTAGTGGAAAAAATTTAGCAATATTTGCTGCGATAACCATGATATTCATTTCTGCTTTTGGCCAATGGAAGCCATCTATGCAAACTTTATCATTTGTATTGGTTGCAGCACCAATTTCTTTTGCTTTAGGTCTTGGTTTTGGAGTTTGGGCATATAGAAGCAAAAGAGTAGAAAATATTTTAAATCCTCTTTTGAATGTTGCTCAAACCATGCCTCATTATTCATATCTTGTACCAATAATGGTTTTATTTGGAATAGGTGATCATGCTGGAGCAATAGCAACAATTATTTTTGCAACACCTCCAATGGTTAGACTAACTTTACTAGGTCTAAGAAAAGTATCTCCTGAAGTTATTGAAGCAGGTAAGATGAGCGGCTGTACAGATTATCAATTGTTATCTGAAGTTTTAATTCCAACTGCAAGAAGAGATATTTTAATAGGTGTCAATCAAGTTATAATGCAATGTTTAGCAATGGCTGTAATAGCCTCGTTTATAGGTGCAAAAGGTTTGGGGTGGAATTTGCTACTTGCATTAAATCAATTAAGAATTGGTTTGGCACTTGAGGCGGGTGTGTGTATTACTTTGATAGCAGTTTTATTGGATAAACTGTCATTAGCATGGGCAAATAAACAAAAAAACTATTTTGAAAATCCAACAGACTTTGAGAAAAATAAGTATCTTTATATATTTGGTGGAGTTGTTATTGCTGGATATCTACTTTCTTTTATAGGGACCTTCCTTTTTAAAGAAGGTTTTAACTATTTTTTTATTGTTCCGCACAATAAAGGTATTTCTACTGAGGCATTCTGGAATGCCGGAGTAGATTGGGTTTTAGCTAATTTTTTTGATACACTCAAAATTTTCAATACTTGGCTAATAGTAGATGTCTTAATTCCTATGAAAAATGCATTTTTGAGAATGCCAATTGTTGCTACATTTATTTTATTTATGGGTGCAGGTTATATAATTGGAGGAATTAGATCTGCATTAGTTATTGGAAGCTTTACTTTGTTTATAGCTTTAACAGAATGGTGGGACAGAGCGTTAATAACAATGTACATGGCAACTTTTGGTGTTTTAGTTTCAGGAATTCTTGGAATAACAATTGGTACTTTAAGTGCTCAAAATAAAACTAGCTCAAGAATAGCTATAGGTGTGTGTGACACTCTCCAAACTTTCCCATCTTTTGTTTATTTAATTCCAGTTATAATGCTCTTTGGAGTAACAGATACATCTGTTCTAATTGCTGTTGTAGTTTATGCAACAATTCCTGCAACAAGATACACTATTGAAGGGCTAAGAAGTGTACCTTCTGCTTTACATGATGCTGGATCTATGTCTGGAGTAACTCGATTACAGAGATGGATAAAAATAGAACTACCACTTGCGTTTCCACATATGATGTTAGGAATTAATCAAACAGTCGTATTTGCATTATTTATGGTAATCATTGGAGCAATGATTGGAACAACAGATTTAGGACAGTATATTCTAAAAGCTTTATCTGACAGGCAAGGAACTGGTAATGGCTTAATGTTAGGATTATGTGTTGCTTTTATAGGCTTAGCTGTTGATAATTTAATTAGAACTTGGGCGGATCAAAGAAAAAAACTTCTAGGAATTGAATAGAATATTATGAAAAATATTTTAATAATTGGTGGCGGAGCCATGGGATCTGCATTTACAATTCCATGTATTGATAATAAGAATAGAGTTACAATAACCGAGCCATATAGTAAAATATTTATAAAAAATCTATCATCAAAAAATAAATTTCACTCAGCCTTAAAGATTAATCTTTCAAAAAAATTAAAATTTAGAAAATTTTCTAGTGGCTTATTAAATGAAAAATTTGATTTAATAGTTATTGCGTTAAGCCTATCCGGTATTGATTTTATTGGAAAACAATTAAAAAATTTAAGAGTTAAATCACCAATTTTAGTACTCACAAAAGGCTTAAAATACGAAAAAAAAAACAAAAGAATTTTGACTATCTCTGAGCAACTTATTAAAAATTATAATGCTTCAAATGTTTCTGTGTTAAAAGGTCCTTGCCTAGCTAAAGAACTCGCAAGAAAGAATCAAACGAGTGTAGTTATCGCAAATAGAAATATTAAAATTGCTAAATCTATTGGAAAAATTATTTCTACTAAATATTATTTAACAGAGTATTCAAAAGATGTTGCTGGTATAGAGGTAAGTTCAGCAATTAAGAATATCTATTCCATGATAATAGGTGCTGGCCAAAGTCTAAACTCGTCATCAAATTTATTTCAAAAATCGATACTTGAAATGAAATATTTGATTAAATATTTTAAAGGGAAAGATGAAACGATTTCAGGACTTGCAGGAGTGGGAGATCTGTATGTAAGTGCTGCTGGTGGAAGAAATAGCAAGATGGGTAGTTACCTTGGAAAAGGATTTACTTTTAAATCAGCTAAGAGAAGATTTATGCCTAAAGACACCATAGAAGGAGAGCAGTTAGCAAGAGAGATTGCACCATTTATATTAAAAAAAATTAATAAAAAAAAAATTCCTTTAATGGTCTATTTGCTTAAAGCAATTTTAAATAATAAAAAACTTAAGATCATTTAATTAAATATATATGAAATTTAATTGGAATTATCCAACAACTGTTTGGGTCGGGGAAAACAGAATAAATGAATTAAGCGACGCATGCAAAAATTTAAATCTTACAAAACCATTATTTGTTACTGATAAAGATTTGATAAATTTACCTTTTATCAAAAATATTGTTTCAAAAAATTTAAAAAAATTTGATAATTTTACTATTTTTTCAAACTTTACAGGTAATCCAACTGGTGAGAATGTCGACGAAGGTGTAGAAGAATTCAAAAAAAATAATTGCGATGGAGTTATTGCAATAGGTGGAGGAAGTGCTCTTGATGTTGGAAAAGCGATCGCTTTTATGTCAGGACAAAATAGACCTATTTGGGATTTTGAAGATATCGATGATTATTGGAAAAGAGCAAATGAAAATAAAATTTCCTCAATAATAGCTGTACCAACTACTGCAGGCACAGGATCAGAAACTGGGCGAGCCTCTGCGATTATAAATAAAAAAACTGGAGTCAAAAAAATTATATTCCATCCTAAAATTTTACCTTCAATTGTAATTCTAGATCCATCTTTAACAATAGAACTTTCACCAAGACTAACAGCGGCAACAGGTATGGATGCATTAGCACATAATCTTGAAGCATTGTGTGCACCAAATTTTCATCCTATGGCAGAAGGAATAGCTTTAGAGGGAATGAAATTAATCAAAAATTCACTCTTAAAAGCTTTTAAGGATGGAAAAAATATTGAAGCAAGACAAAATTTATTAGCTGCATCATCAATGGGTTCAACTGCCTTTCAAAAAGGATTAGGAGCTATACATTCTTTAAGCCACCCTGTTAATGCACAATTTGATATTCATCATGGATTATCAAATGCTATTTTCATGCCATATGTTTTAACATTCAACAAATCTTCAATTGAAAATAAGATAATTTCAATTTGTGATTATTTAGATTTAGAAAAAAATTTTGATAGTTTTCTAAAGTGGATATTAGATCTTAGAAAAAATTTGAATATTCCAAACAAATTATCTGATGTCATGGATTGTTCAGATTTGGATTTAGATAAACTATCTTTAATGGCCTTTGAAGATCCATCGACAACTGGAAATCCAAAAAAAATCTCTAAGGAAGATCTTAAATTAATGTATCAACATAGTATCTCAGGAGAGCTATTTAAATGAAAAAACTATTAATTGTTGAAGGAAATTTAAGTGAGGAAAATAACAAATTTTCGGCTGAGGGGATTCAAACCCATACTGAAAGTTTAAAAGATAGTCTAAATTATTATACAAAAGATTTACAATTTGACGTAATAAATCCTTCATCTGATAAAAGCCTGGAATCAACAAAGAATAAACTCTCAATATATGATGGATTAATTTGGGGAGGTAGTAGTTTAAATATTTATAACGATACACCTGAAATTAGAAGACAAATTGGATTCATGAAAGAATGCTTAAAAAAAGTAAGAAATATCCTAGCTATTTGTTGGGGTATGCAAGTAGCAGTAACAGCTGCAGGAGGTGAGGTTAAGAAAGCAGATGACTCCCATATAGGAATAGCAAATGAAATTATTATTAATGAAAACGGATTAACTCATCCAATTTATAAAGATAAAGAGAAAATATTTAATTCACCAGCATTTAACTTTGATGAGGTAAGGACTTTACCTAGAAATGCAGTTTGTTTGGCTTCTAATAAAATTAATAAAGTACAAAGTATTTATTTTAAAGTTAATAATACCAATGTTTGGGGTTTACAATATCATCCAGAAATAACTTATGAAAAAATGATAAGTTTAATTGAGTTTAGAAAAGATAGATTAATAAAAAGTAGAAAAATTTTTGAAAGTGAAAAAGATGTTGAAAAACATATATTGTTTATAAAAAAAGAAATTTTAAAAGCTAATAAGCAAAAAAGAATGGTTGAGTTAAGAAACTGGCTTAACTATTTAAATTAAAATAAACCCTCTATTTCCCCTTTTTTATTTAATTTAATAGAGTCAGCTGCTGGAACTCTCGGTAAGCCAGGCATTGTCATGATAGCCCCACAAACAACAACTATAAATTCAGCACCTGATGAAAGTCTAATTTCTCTTAAAGGTAAAGCATGTCCGGTTGGAGCTCCTTTAAGACTTGGGTCTGTAGAAAAACTGTATTGAGTTTTTGCAATACAAATAGGTAGATCACCATATCCAGACTCCTCAAAACCCTTAAGTTGTTCTCTAATTTTAGTGTCTGCTATAACTTCATCAGCTCTGTAAATTTCTTTAGCAATAGTTTCTATCTTTTTAAATAGAGGAGTTTTGTTTTCATATAAAAATTTAAATTTAGTATCATTTTTTTCACATAAATCAGCTACTAGAGCTGCTAAATCTTTTGTACCTTCACCACCATGTGCCCAATGGGTACATAGACTAGCTTTAACACCTAAATCATCACAAAAACTTATTAAAGCTTTTACCTCTTTATCAGTATCTTTAATGAAATGATTTACAGCTATTGCAACGGGTAGGCCAAATTTTTTAACATTTTCAACATGTCTTTGAAGATTCACTAATCCTTTTTTAAGTGCATCAACATTTTCATTTTTTAAATCATCCTTTGCGACACCTCCGTGCATTTTAAGAGCTCTTATTGTTGCAACAATTACAACACAACTTGGTTTAAGATCTGATTTTCTACATTTAATATCAAGAAATTTTTCAGCACCTAGGTCAGCTCCAAATCCAGCCTCTGTTACAACATAGTCTGCAAGTTTTAGGCCAGCTTTTGTTGCTATAACGGAGTTACATCCGTGAGCAATATTTGCAAAAGGTCCTCCATGAATAATTGCCGGATTATTCTCCAATGTCTGAGTCACATTTGGTCTAATTGCATCTTTAAGTAAAACAGTCATAGGACCTTGAGCTTTTAAATCTTTTGCAAAAATAGGTTTTTTTTCTCTTGTATAAGCTACTGTAATATTACCAATTCTTTTTTCTAAATCTTCAAGATTATTTGCTAAACAAAAGATAGCCATTATTTCAGAAGCAACCGTTATATCAAATCCATCTTCTCTAGGAAAACCATTTGCTACGCCACCTAAATTTATATTAATAGATCTAAGGGATCGATCATTCATATCCATAACTCTCTTCCAAACAATTCTTCTTACATCTATATTCAATTTATTACCCCAATAGATGTGATTATCAATCAATGCAGATAAAAGATTGTGAGCTGATGTTATTGCATGAAAGTCACCTGTGAAATGTAGATTTATCTGTTCCATTGGTACAACTTGGGCAAATCCACCTCCAGCAGCACCACCTTTCATACCAAATGAAGGACCCAAACTTGGCTCTCTTAAACAAACAATAGATTTTTTTCCAATTTTATTTAATCCATCATTTAAACCTACAGATGTGGTAGTTTTTCCCTCACCAGCAGGTGTCGGAGTTATAGCGGTAACTAAAATTAGTTTTCCATCAGGTTTATTCTTTAATGTATCAAGATACTCCAAGTTAATTTTTGCAATATGTCTTCCCATGGGACTAAAAGCAGTGCTTTCATCCGGTACATTAACTTTAGCCAATATATCGTTGATTGGTCGCATCTTAGCTTCTCTTGCTATTTGGATATCTGATTTTACTTCATTCATTAAAAGTCCTTTATAAATATTAAAAAGCTGGTCGATTAGTATCTCTTTTTATAGCCTTTGGAAATATCTAAAAATTATATATAAAAAAAATATGAACTATTTATATTCATTATTATAAAATTTACTCATGCAAAAATACTCAATATTTAATCTGATTAAAAATGCTTTTTCCAATCATCAAAAATGGGATTTAGCTTGGAAAGACCCAACTCCTAAGAAAGAGTACGATGTTGTCATTATTGGAGGTGGAGGCCATGGGCTAGCAACTGCATATTATTTAGCAAAAGAGCACAATATTACAAATGTTGCCATTATAGAAAAGGGATGGATTGGTGGCGGAAATGTTGGACGTAATACAACAATAATTAGATCAAATTACATGCATGATGATAATGCATTGTTTAGTGAATTTGGAATGGATCTTTGGAGAAAGATGAGCCAGGATTTAAATTATAATGTGATGTTTTCCCCAAGAGGGATTATTAACTTAGCTCATTCAGATGCACAAATGAATGTTTATGCAAGACGAGGAAACTCAATGAGGTTGAATGGTATTGATGCAGAATTATTAAACAGAGAACAAGTAAGAGAAATTATTCCAATGGCTGACTTTTCTGAGAACGTCAGATTTCCAATTTTTGGTGGACTCATGCAGCCTAGTGCAGGAACAGCAAGACATGATGCAGTAGCATGGGGTTATGCTAGACAAGCCGATTCTATGGGAGTTGATATAATTCAAAATTGTGAAGTAATAGGTTTTGATATTTCAGGAGGAAAAGTTGAAGGTGTTCGAACTTCTAGGGGAGATATTAAGGTTAAAAAAATTGGATTATGTGTTGCTGGCAGTACTAATATTTTAGCTGACAAACTTAATATGACTTTACCTATTGAAACTCATCTTCTTCAAGCATGTGTTTCAGAACCAGTCAAACCAGTTTTAGATAAAGTCGTTACTTTTGGTGCCGGCCATTTTTATATAAGTCAATCAGACAAAGGTGAAATGGTTATGGGTGGAGACCTAGATGGGTATAATAGTTATGCCCAAAGAGGAAATTTACCGACACTTCAACATGTACTTACAGAGGGAATAGCAATGATGCCATTCTTAAGTAAATTAAAAATGCTTAGGACTTGGGGTGGAATTATGGATATGTCGATGGATGGCTCACCTATTATTGACAAAACTCATATTGAAGGTTTGTATTTAAATTGTGGTTGGTGTTATGGTGGATTCAAAGCTACTCCAGCATCTGGTTGGACATTTGCACATACTATTGCTCAAGATAGAGTTCATGAATTAAACGCAGGATATAACTTAAATAGATTTAATACAGGTCACTTACTTGACGAAAAGGGTCTTGGCACAAAAACTTGGATTTCATAAATGCTTCATATTAAATGTCCACATTGTGGAATGAGATCACAAAATGAATTTTCTTATGGTGGTGATGCAACTGTTAAAAGACCTGAGCTAGGTAAAGAAATATCTGATCAAGACTGGGATAATTTTGTCTACAATAGAAAAAGTTTAAGAGGAAAACATTTAGAATTATGGCAACATTTATCAGGATGTAGACAATGGATAAAAGTTGAAAGAGATACTGCTACTCATGAAATATTTAGAACATTAAAAGCTAATGAGGATAATTCCTAATGGATCAAAATTTTAGATTATCAGATGGTGGTTTAATAAATAGAGATAAGAAGTTATCATTTAAGTTTAATAATAAAACTTATTATGGTTATGAAGGAGATACTCTTGCCTCAGCTTTAATAGCTAATGGTGTTCATTTAATTGGTAGAAGCTTTAAATACCACAGACCAAGAGGTTTTTTTGGTGCTGGAGTTGATGAGCCATATGCAATGGTGCAGCTATATAGAAATGGTGAAACTGAACCAAACATAAAAGCCACAGAACAGGAGCTTTTTGATGGTTTAGAAGCAACAAGTGTAAATTGTTGGCCAAGTGTTAACTTTGATATCGGAGCAATAAACAACTTTTTAAAAATATTTCTTCCTGCTGGATTTTATTACAAAACATTTATGTGGCCAAAAAGTTTTTGGTATAAAGTTTATGAACCTTTTATTAGGAAAGCAGCAGGTCTTGGTGTTGCATCAATCAAACATGATAAAGAAAGATACGAACATAAATATGAATATTGTGACTTATTAATTGCTGGTTCGGGACCATCAGGTTTAGCAAGTGCATATGCTGCAGCAAAAAATGGGGCACGAGTAATTTTAGCTGAAGATAAAGCTAGATTTGGTGGAACACTTCTTACAAGCGAAGTAAATATTGGAAATAAATCAGGTAAAGAGTGGGCTGAAGGAATAATTGCTGAACTTAAAGAAATGCCTAACGTAACAGTTAAAAATAGATCTCAGGTTTTTGGCTATTACGATCATAATATGTTGGTGATGTCTGAAAGAATTAGCGATCATCTTTCAAAGACAAAAAAATTTCATCCAAAACAAAGACTTTGGTACATTAGAGCAAAAGAAGTTCTGATTTCTTCAGGATCAATTGAAAGACCAATAGTTTTTGGTAACAATGATACCCCAGGAGTAATGCTTTCATCAGCAGCAAAAGAATACCTAAAAGTTTATGGAGTATTAGTTGGAAGAAACCCTTTAATTTTTACTAACAATGATAGTGGATATGAAACAGCAATTGAATTTAAGAAAAATGGTGTTGATCCAACTATCTTAGATACAAGAAAAGATCCTCAATCTGAAATAATCAATGAAGCAAAGAATTTAGGAATAAACATTAAGTTTTCATATGTAGTAGTAGCTGCTCAAGGTTATAAAAAAGTAAAATCAGCTGATATTGCAAAAATTTCAGATGATAAAGAACAACTAGGATCAGTTGAAAATATTAAGTGTGACTGCATTTGTGTTTCTGGTTTTTGGACACCAACAATTCACTTAGCTTCACAATCTGGAAATAAAACAAAATTCAACGAAGAAATTGATGCATTTGTTCCAGGAATATCGAAACAAAATGAAACAACATTGGGTGCAGCGAATGGATCTTATACTTTAGAAGGGACTTTAAAAAACTCTTTTGAAACCGCTTATGAGCTATCAAAAAAAATTACTAACAATACTAATAAAATCTCTTTACCAAATGTTGTTGAAAAAAAATCAACAACACATGATAAATTTTGGTGTGTACCATTACCTAAAGGAAAGAATTACAAAAGATTTTTAGATTTTCAAAATGATGTTGCAGTTTCTGACATAGAAATTGCATTAAAGGAGGGTTATCGATCGATTGAACATGTAAAAAGATACACCACTCTTGGAATGGCTACTGATCAAGGTAAAACAAGCAACTTAAATGGTTTACAATTAGTATCGAATATTGAAAATAAAGTGGTACCAAATGTTGGTCACACAACTTTTAGACCTCCATATACGCCAGTTTCAATAGGTGCAATTGTTGGAAGAGAAATAGGAAAACATTCAAAACCTACAAGAAAATCTCCAATGCATAAATGGCATGAACAAAATAATGCGATATTTGTAGATGCGGGTGTGTGGTTAAGACCAAGATATTATAAACAAGGAAATGAAAATTTATTTGAAGCATCTAAGAGAGAAGCAAAAAATGTGAGAACAAATGTAGGTGTATGTGATGTAACTACCTTAGGTAAAATAGATATTAAAGGACCAGATGCAGCAGAACTACTTAATAGAGTTTATACAAATGCTTGGCTAAAGTTACCAGTGGGTAAAGCAAGATATGGGGTGATGTTAAGAGAAGATGGAATTGTTATGGATGATGGAACAACTACAAGAATTTCAGAAAATCATTATCATATGACAACTACTACCGCTCAAGCTGCAAACGTTCTTTCACATTTAGAATATTATTTGCAATTAGTTTGGCCAGAGTTAAATGTAAATGTAGTTTCAACCACAGAACAATGGGCAGGTGCAGCAGTTGCAGGACCTAAATCCAGAGATTTATTACAAAAATTATTCCATAAATCTGATGTTTCAAACGAAGGGTTACCTTTTATGGGCTATATTGAAGGAGACTTGTTTGGTGTAAAAGCTAGAATTTTTAGAATTTCTTTCTCAGGTGAGCTTGCATATGAGGTAAATGTTGAGTCTGATAACGGAAACTTTATGTGGGAAAAAATTATGGAAGTTGGACAAGAATTCAAAATCCAGCCATATGGAACTGAGGCATTATCAACTCTTAGAATTGAAATGGGTCATGTTGCAGGATCTGAGTTAGATGGAAGAACAATTCCTTATGATAATTCTCTTGAAGGTTTATTAAGTAAAAAGAAAGACTTTATTGGCAAAAGATCTTTAACTAGAAAAGCATTTATAGCTGAAGATAGACAAAAAATTGTTGGGGTAGTTCCTTTAGATAAAAAAACAAGTATTCCAGAAGGGTCACATTTAGTTAAAGACTCGAATGCACCATTGCCAAATCCAAAATTAGGTTACATCTCAGCTTCATGTTGGAGTGTTGAACACGATAATCCATTTTCTTTAGCAATACTAAAGAATGGGAAAAATATGATCGGTGAAAAGTTATTTGTAATGTCGCCTCTTAAAAATAAAGTAATTCCAGTTGAGATTGTTTCTTCTCACTATGTTGATCCAAAAGGTGAAAGAGTTAGATCATGAGTTTAATATCAGCCTTAGCAAATGTTCATTCAAAAGGTCAATTTGGTGATCATGAAGGCAAAAATGATAATAATCTTTTAGAAATTTCTGAAATAAAAAACTTACTGATAGTTCAAATAGCTCAGTATAAAAATTCTACAGTTTCATTTGAAACTATTGATATTGATGGTTTAAGATTAAAAGATAAGCCATTAAGTGTATCAAATAATAATGACACTAGAATTTTATGGAACGGTCCAAAAAATTGGCTTTTGGTTTCAACAAAAAAAAATTTACTCAAAAATATTTCACAAAATTTTAAAGAAACAGATTTTGCTGTAACTGACTTATCTCATTCAAGAGCTATAATTCAAATAGAAGGACAAGACTCAAAAGAAGTTTTGAAGAAAGGGTGTCCTTTTGATTTTAATAATCTAGAAAAAAATAACTCTATTAATTCTATATATAATGGAATTGCAATTACTATTGATATGTTGGAGGATAATCCAACTAAAGTAAGATTGTTTGCTCTCAGAAGTTTTGGAGAGTCATTGTATCATTCAATAACAGATGCATCTTTAGAGTTTGGTTATAAATCAATTTAAGCATCTCAATCTCTTGTAGCAATATAAACACCTATTGTAGTTATTAAAAATCCTATTAAATCTAAATTAGTTAAATTCTCATTTAAAAATAACCAAGCCATAAAAGCAGATGTAGCTGGTATTAAAAAAAATATTGAAACAGTTTTACTTGCTGAATTATTTTTAATTAAATACATCAATATTGTAAAAGCCCCAAATGATACTAAAAATATTTGATGACTCATTGCTATAATGAATGTTTTAGTAAAATCAATATATGGTTCTGCAAAAAATATTATTACAACTAAATGAAAAAAACACCCACCAACTGCTTGATAAAAATTACTAACTGATAAAGGTAAGTTATTACTTAATTTTTTTTGCCAAATAGTTGATGAAGTAATTGCTATTAATGCTACTATTGTTGCAATCAAACCTATTAATGGTATTTTCGAACCAACATCTAAACCTAGAACCAATACTGCGCCCACAAATCCAAGAAAAACTCCAACCCATTGTTTCATAGTCACTTTTTCACCTAGTATGGGTCCACTAAGTGCATTGGTTAAAACAGGCTGAAGAGTAACTATTAAAGCTGCAATTCCAGTAGGCATACCAATCGAAATTGAGTAAAACACTCCACCCAAATACAATCCATGAAAAAGAACTCCACTTAAAACGGACTCAATTAAATTTTTTTTTTTAATAATTATTGATTGTTTTGAATAAATGGAAAAAAGGTAAAACCCAATTGCTACAAAAAAAAATCTAAATGCTAGAGCTGAAAAAGGATCACTATTATCTATAATTGGCTTAGTGGTAATAAATGCTGAGGACCATAACAATATAAATATTAGTGGAAATATTCTGACCATTTCAGGTCTTATAAGGCATTTATACTTACATTAGATTATTAAATTTAGTTTAATTTGTTCATGAAAATAGGCTTTTTTAATTCTATCTTGAGTTGTACTATTAAATGTATAAGAATCATCCCAGGTATGATTAATAAAAAAGTAATTTTCGGATTATTTTTATTTAGTATGTTGGGAGCCTGTGGAGCGCCAACAGCTATGTTGGGACCAGCATATACTTTTACTTCAACTGGCAATATTTCCCAGGCAGCTCTTTCTTATGGGTCTGATAAACTTATCACGAGCTATACAGGAAAAACTCCAATAGAAAACATAGAAGATATAACATCTAAAAATCTATCTATTAAAAAAAATATTCAAAAACAAACATTACAAAGTGAAGATTTTTATCAATTAGTTAAGAGCAAGATTGAAATGACAAAAGGTAAAATTAAATTGTCTAATCAATAATATTTAAAATTATCAGATGATTTTGTTGAGTTTCTTTACACCATAGTTCATAACTTTCACACATTCTCCATAAATGATCAAAAGCTCTTTGAGATAATTCTAACGGGAAATGGCTTTTTGCATAGTACAATTCAGGAAATTGAATTAGCTGTTTAATCATCATATCTTTCTGAACATGAAGTAACTTTATTGTTTCATCTGGTATTTTTTTTTTGGTTTTAATATCAACAAAATTATTTTTTTTTAAATTTTTAATCCATTTATCATGAAATTTACCACTACTTATTTCTTTGTATTCATTTGTACCAATAAATGATTCAAAAGCATTAATGTTTGAAAAATCAGGATTTTTTTTTTTAATTTGACAAATTTTTAAATATATCAATTCTGCGACGTATAATACGTAGGGTTTTTCTTTAGATGACATTATCTATTTTTATATTTTTTCATAGCTGAATTAGCTAAGATCAAATTAGGATCTAAAAATATTTTTGATGATTTAATAGTTTTAAATGATTTAAATGCAAAAATAGCTATTGGTAATTCAGTACAACCAAGAATTATTTTTTTACATCTTTTTTTTATTAAATAATTAATGGCAGGTTTAATAATTTTACTAGCTTCTTTTACTTTTCCCATTTTTACAAATTTAATAGCCTTATTGACAGAATTATTTTGATTTTTTTTATCTGGAAAAATTAGATTATAGTCCCTATCAAAAAATTTATTATAAACACCAGTTTTTAAAGTTCCTTCAGTGGCAAGTAAACCAATACTTGAATTCTTTTTACATTTTTTTTTTGTAAAATTAAAAACTTCTTTTGGCATGTTAATTATAGGTAAATTAATTTTTTTCTGTAAATCTTCATACCAATAATGAGCTGTATTACATGGTATAACGATAAATTTACATTTACTTTTTTTAAGAACCTGACATCCTTTAATTAAACTTTTTAAAACTAAAAGATATTTTTTTTGACTTTTTTTGTTATTTTTTTTATTTGACAAATTTCCAGTTTGAACACCTATTGACTCGGGTCTTCCTGGAATATTAGATTTATTATAGAGTATGAACAGGGGGTAATCTTGGTCAAATTTCCCTCTATATAAGATTGCTAACTTATTACAAAAATCAAGACCTGCTTGAGTACCCATTCCACCTAAAATACCAATCATATATATAAATTATATTTTTTATTTGTTGTAGAATAGTTCATTGGCTATAAAATTAAATCAATTCTTAAATTAAGAATTGAAAATGATTATAGCCAATAAATGATAGTGTGAAAATTATGCAGTTTTTAAGTTAACTGCTGAAGGACCTTTAGGACCATCTTCAACATCGAAAGTCAAAGCTTGACCCTCATCTAAACCGTTCATACCAGCATCTCTTACTGCTGAAACATGTACAAACACATCTTTTTCTTTATCTTCTCTTTCAATAAAACCAAAACCTTTGGTTGGATTGAACCACTTTACTTTACCTTGTAGACTCATATTTATCTTCTTACTTTTTGTTGTATTAATTTATTACTTATAATTAAGTAATTTTAGCTTTCTTTAGAATTTAGAGAGTTTTGTCAACTAAATAGATGTTTTTGGGACCTTTTTTATACTAAACGTTGTTTATCTGTTTAGTTAAATAGATAGAATTTATATCCTCTTTATAATGTGCAAAAGGCTCACAAGGAGAAAAATCACATTTTTTAAATAATTTTCGTGCTGGTTCAAAAAATTTACCTGCACCAGTCTCTATACTTAATCTTTTTATATTTAATTTCTTGGCTTCAAAGATTAAATGGTGAATTACTTGTATACCATTACCTTTGTTTCTATAATTGTCATGAATTCGAATTGATTTAAATTCTCCATGTTCTTTTGTAAGAAATTTTAAAGCACCACAGCCAAATAATTTTTCTTCTTGCCACAGACTCCAAAATTTAATTGATGGAGTTTTAAGACCAGGTATGTCTAGAACATGCGCACTTCCTTCAGGGGACGCAGCTTTTAATTCTTTGAAATGTTTTATCAAAAGCTGATTAACCTCAGGGTGATCAAAATTTCCTTCTATTGATTTAAGCATTTATAGTAAAGTTGTTATATGACCCATTTTTCTTTTCTCTTTTATCTCTTTCTTTAGATAATCAAAAAAAAATTCATTCTTACCTAGTTCTATATTTTTTCGATAAGGTTCAATTTGGTTACCAATTAAATTTACCATTTTAGCATTAGATAATTTTTTTAATGGAACTTTTTCAAGTGAACATACAGCCCTTACATGATTTTCAAATTGGCTTACATTATAAGCATTGATAGTTAAATGACCAGAATTATGAACTCTTGGTGCAATTTCATTTACATATAGATTTTCATTTCTGTCAACAAAAAATTCTACACATAATGTACCAATGTATTTAAGTTCTTCGGCAATCATGATAGCCCAATCTTTTGATTGATCTAAAATTTTTTTACTAATTTCAGCAGGTATTACTGAATATTTTAGAATTTGATCTTGATGGGTATTTTCTATTGGATCATAAATCTCAAAATTATTATTGCCATACCTTGTTACTATAACTGAAATTTCTTTTTTAAGTTTTACTAGCTTTTCTAGTATGAAGCCTTTAGAAAAATCTATATCTAATGAATTTATATCCTCAGCTGTTTTGATTGGATACTGACCTTTTCCATCATAGCCCATTGTAGTAGTTTTCAAAATTCCTGGTAAAAAATCTCCCAATGTTTCAATATCAGATTTTTTTTCTATAGACACATATCTTGTCGTTCTTATATTGAGCTTATTTACAAAATCTTTTTCAGCAATTCTATGTTGTATAAGTCTGTTAACTGATGGTTTTGGCAAAACAGGTTTTAATTTATTCATTTCATTAAGAGTTTCATAAGGAATATTTTCAAATTCATAACTAATAACGTCAACTTTACCAATAAATTCTAATATTTTTTGTTTATCATCGTATTCTCCAAAAATAAATTCATCACAAAAATTTTGTGCTGGAGCATCTTTATCATCTGAATAAACAATTGTTTTAATATCTAATTTTTTTGCTGCCGATGACATCATGCTACCTAATTGACCTCCACCAATGATTCCAAGATTTTTTACTGTCATCCTTTTATTATTTTGGATTTTTCTTTACCGACTTAGTTTGAGATAACCGCCAATTTTTTAATTTTTTCTTAACAACTGGATTACTACTTGCGAGAATTGAGGCAGCTAATAAAGCAGCATTAATTGCTCCATCTTCTCCTATCGCTAAAGTTCCCACAGGGATACCTTTTGGCATTTGGGCAATAGATAAGAGGCTATCTAGACCTTTGAGTTTTTTACTCTCAATTGGAACACCTAAAACAGGAATCGTAGTTAAAGCTGAAATCATTCCTGGAAGATGAGCAGATCCTCCAGCACCAGCAATTATTACACCAATATTATTTCTATCTGCAGAACTTGCATATTCAAACATTCTATTTGGGGTTCGGTGAGCTGATATTATTTTTGTTTCAAATTTAACACTTAAGTTTTTAAGGATTTTAGCAGCTAATTTCATAGTTTTATAGTCAGATTGACTACCCATAACAATAGAGACTTTGAGTTTTTTATTATTTTTCATGATATTGTAAGCTTAATCTTTATTTCAAAATTAAATAATAAATTCAATAAAATAAATAGTATTTAAAAAACATATTGGTATGCTTAATTATTATTCATCAAAATGAAATTTAAAATAGATAATTTACAATACTGCAATTGGTCTAGAAAAATTTTTGAAATTAATAGAGAGGCTGGGCTTGATGCAGTGCATGTGACAATAGTATATCATGAGGATTTTGATGAACATTTGAATGAAATCCAAAAATGGAAAAAATTATTTGAAGAAAACTCAGACTTAATTTTTCTTGGAAACAATTTCAAGGATATTGAAAAAGCTAATAAAGAGAAGAAAACAGCAATTTTTTTTGGATTTCAAAATTGCTCACCTATTGAGGATGATATTAACTTAGTCGAAAAAGTTCATCAACTCGGATGTAGATTTATGCAACTAACTTATAATAATCAATCCTTATTGGCTACTGGATGTTATGAAAAAATTGACAGCGGTGTAACAAACTTTGGCCGGGAAGTAATAAAAGAAATGAATAGAGTAGGTGTTGTTGTAGACATGTCTCATTCAGCAGAGAAAAGTACTTTTGATGCAATAGAAATAAGTGAAAAACCAATTGCCATAACTCATGCTAACCCATCATTTTGGCACGCCGCTAAAAGAAATAAATCCTCAGAATTATTAAAAACTTTGAGTGATAGTGGTGGTGTTCTAGGTTTTTCTCTTTATCCACATCATTTAAAAAATAATACAAATTGTACTTTAGAAAGTTTTTGTGAAATGATAGCCAGAACAGCTGAAGTTATGAGTATAAAAAATATTGGAATTGGTTCTGATCTTTGTTTAAATCAACCAGATGAAGTTGTTGAATGGATGAGAAATGGAACTTGGTCTAAAAGTAGAAATTATGGAGAAGGATCAAAAAATAAACCAGGTTTTCCAATTCAACCAAAATGGTTTGAAGATGCAAGAGGTTTTAAAAATTTAGAAACAGGTTTAAAAAAAGTTGGATTTTCAGAAACTGAGATTAATGGAATACTCGGTAACAATTGGTATAATTTTTATAAAACTATTTAGAAATGAATATAGAATTAAGAGATCCCAATATCATTATGAAGCTTTCAAGGCTGGGCTCATTTCACCAATCTAGATTGTCTTTTTTAAGGAGTTTTTTAAATGAATTTAAAGATTGGGATTATAAAAGAGATTTATTTGATTTAGATAAAGATGGATATGGTACAGCAGTATATTCTTTCAAAAAAAACAGCAGAGTTTATTCTTTAATTTGTTACGCAAACAAAATTAATGATGATGAAAGATCAGATAGAGTAATAGCAACCAAATGGGATGCGGCTTTTACATTGCATGATGGTGTGCCTTTAAAAGAAGATATTGAAAGATTAAGAAATGAAGTTCCAAAACAAGAAGTTGGTAGACTTTCTTATAAAGAATTAACATTATCTAGAGCAAATAAATCTGTAAGAGTATTTGATCATGTTGTTGAAAGTTTAAGTAATGGATCGCAACCAAATTTAGACTTACTTGAAAAAGTGGGATATTTGTACAGAACAACAGCAGTATATGGATCAGGTAAGTTTGGTTTAGCAGATCGATTTAGAATTAAAAATAGAGAAGAAATTAACGGACCATTTAGATTAGAGATGATGCTAGTTTATCTAGTAAGACAATTTACATTTGATCAAGTTAATCACGTAGCAAAAAATAGAAATCCTAAATCAGCTGTTAAACTTGATCCAAAAATTTGTAGAAATTTGGGAATTGGAAATTCAACTGGATTAGGGATGGCCCCATTTATTGTTAATCATCCAACATTACTTAATAATTGGATACTTAGTAGAGAAGTTGCACTCAAAAAAATTAGAGAAATTAAAATTGCTGAAACTAAAGATATAAGTTTGTTTAAAGAGTGTGTCAAAAATTCTCTTAAAAATATTACTAGTTGGAACACAGAGAGTGAATATCAACTTAAAAAAATAAAGCTTTTACTTCAAGATGTAAGAAAATTTATTAATTTTCTAGAAAATGAATTCGATTTTAAAAAAGATTATCCATTTAATGAAATTTACCTTTGGCTAGAGAAAGAAACTTGTGAGGAGTGTATTGAGTATATTGTTTCAATAATGATGGAACCATTTGGTGAAATAGTTCAGCCTTTAATTAGTCAAATGAGCTCAGAAGAAGAAAAATACTTTAATATTCCTACTGAGCGAAATGTAGAAGACTTAAAGAAAATTTTAGAAAATAAGTATTCAGATATTCTGAAAATTGATTTTAATAAAGAAGATAGTAATCAAAAATTTTGGTTTATTTCAAAAAACAAAGAAGAACCAAGATTAGCTAATCGTTTTGAAGAGAGTGGTGCGGATTTAGAACAACCTCTAGCAATAGCTAGAGATATAAAAAAACTATATGAAAGACTATTGTCTTTGAAAAATAATTTGAAAATTAATCAGTTTTTAATTGATAATTCTGATTTAAGACATGTTGTAAGAAGGGCTTTTATTATTGAAAACTTTCCATATTCAGAGATACAAGACAATACTATAGGAGAAAATATTGTACCAATTGATATGCTGCGATTGAAATTATCTTTTTTTGGAGCTCTAAAATTTGACCCAAGATCTGACAAATGGCTGAGAATATGTATGTTTCAAGGTGCACCACTTCCAAATGAATTAAAAGATTATGATGAGCAATGGGTTTATAAAACCTTCTCTTAAATTATGAAATCTTTAAGTGAAATTGAGACAACAGCAAAAAGAGCAAGTCGAGCTGCTGGTTATTCGTGGGGCATTGCTGAAGAGGTTGGAAAATCTATAAGGTTATCTGAATTATTTGGTTTTCCAGGAATTAAACACCTTAATCAATATTATCAAAATAAAAAAAAAGAAAATTTTGATGATATAAAATTAATCAATAAAATTAACAAATCAGATGGGTTATCTCTTTGTCCAATTATTTTTGGTGTAAATTTTATTGATCAAATTAAGAACATAGAAACTCTAAAAAAGTGTTCAGTTGAAAAATTAGCTTTTCCATTATTACTTTTGCCTTTTTTAAGTAGAGGTTCAGAGATTATTGGAAAAAAATTATTATTTTCATTTGATGATAATCAATTTCTACTAAATTTTAATGTAAGTATTTCTTCAAATTTTTGGAATAAAGAGATTCCAATATTGGCAAATCAAGTAGAAATAAGTTTTTTAAATAATGAAGATAATTTTTCTGATAACGATTGGAAAAATCTTTACAAACTTGCTGAGGATACTTTTGTTGAGGAAACAGATAGTTTAAAGGAGGGTGCTGCAGGCGCTGGTTTGACTGACAATGATTGAAGATGAAGAAATCGAGAAAAATTTAAGAGATTTAGATAATATATGTGATGAATGCAAAGAAGAGGATGAAAGTGTTTCTCAAAATTTAATTCTTATGGGATTTAAAATATGTAAATCCTGTAGAACTTCTAAAACTATTTTTCCACTTTAAATGTGATTAACTGGCAGCACATTCATTCTACTCATGACAAAAGAAATTGATAAAAAAGCTATAATTAAGAAAGATAAAAACACTATTCCAAATGATTTGAAGTTTGATTTAAGATTTAAAACTTGTTTTGTAGAAATTATTAGTCCAGCAAAAATCCAAAATTGAGTTAAGAAAATTATTGGTATCATTAAGTCAGGAGTGACAGCAAAAAATCTTAGTAAACCAGGTGCATGAGCAAAACCCACTGCAGTCAAAACTTTTTTAAATGGTACTTTACTTTGTTTATCTGGAAATAATTTTACACCAATAACAAATATAAAAATCGCCCAAATAAACCAAGTTAAAATTGCTGTTAGACCAGACATTGCTACAGCTGTTTTAATCACAGTATTGGCTGCAACAGCTCCTGCAATACCATCTAAAATCATAATCAAACCTGCAAAATATATTGAGGCTTCACCAAAATTTTTATTATCACTATAAAGAGATTTATCTAATTTTATAGATTTTAAAATTATACCAAGAAACTCACCAAACATTTATTTTTTTTTATTTTTTTGTTCTTTGTAAGAAACAATTAATGGAAAGAGTATTAAAGCAATAGTTATTATAATGCAAATTGCAATTAGGAAACCTTTAGTCATTTAGAGTTTGAAAAAGGGGAGTTTTTACTCCCCTTTATTAAATTAGCCTTTTACTACTTCTCTTGTATTAGCATTGAATGATTCCTTAAATGGAATATCAACTATTACTGCATCTACTGGTGTACCTGCTTTGCCAGAATATTTTTCAGGTAGGTGAACTTTATATTTAGTACCAACTTTACCCTTAGGAAATCCGTTTGGATTTAATGTTCCATCAAAAGGGACATATCCCATTGCAATATTAGTTTTTTTCTCTGGATGATACCAAGGAGAAGTTAGGAATCCTACAGGATCTCCTCCATCTTCATTTGAGATTAACCAAAAATCTGGGGCATAATCTTCAATTGGTTTTCCTCCTAATTCAAGACCTACCAATTGTAGTTTATAAGGTTTTTTTCCAGCTTTAAGTTCATCTTTCATTTTTTCTAGAGCAGCTTTACCAACATAATCAGCTTTCTTATTCCACTCTCCTTTACCAGATAGTGAAACTTGGTATCCCAAATTACATTGAAAAGGATTATGTTGCTGATCCATATCTTGTCCCCAAGAAAGAATTCCTGCTTGAATTCTTCTATGATGAGCTGGCGCTATAACCATTAGATTATGTTTTTTTCCTGCATCTAAAACTGCATTCCACATATCTTCAGCGTACAAAGTTGCATCTCTTAAATATATTTCATATCCCGCTTCTCCTGAGAAACCTGATTGTGAAATAACACAACTTCTACCACCAACTTTAACTTCAGCTAGACCATAAAATGGCATATTGTCAAAATCGACTTGATCTCCACAAAGATCTTTCATTAAAGCTTTAGACTTTGGACCTTGAATTTGAACAGGACAAGCATCTATTTCTTCAACTGTACAATTAAATCTTTGATCAGCATTTACTCCTTGTAAATACATACCAATATCTGAGTCAGATAAAGAAAACCAAAATTCATCTTTAGAAATTCTTAAAAGAATTGGATCATTTAAAACTCCACCATATGCATTACACAAAATTACATACCTTGCTCTCATAGGAGAGATCTTAGTTGCATCTCTTGTTATTACATAGTCTGTAAACTTTTCTGCATCAGGACCTTTAACTCTAATTTGTCTTTCAACAGCAACATTCCACATTGTTACATGATTTACAATTGCATCGTATTCAACCATTGCTCCACCATCTTCTGGTTTTACATATCCTCTTGGGTGATAAATACGATTATATACAGTTGCTCTCCAACAACCTGCTTGCATTGATAAATGCCAATAAGGTGATTTCCTTACTCTTGTTGAAATTAACATTTCAACTTTAGTTGGCCCACTTTGTCTTAGATTATATGGTACTTCTCGATCAGATTGATCAACAGAGGTAACATGTTTTAATTTAGTATAGTCAAACTCTTTAGACATAACTATTCTCCTTCAACCACTTGTTAGTTTCCTTCAAGCCGCCGAATGTATAAATGTGGAAAAAATCAGTATGCGATTTAACTTTCCCAATTAAATCATTAGGGTCTTTAGGTTTTAATAAATCTAACGCCTTACTAAAATTAGATTTAAGAAAATTTAAGGAATTTTTTGCTCCAACAATATTAGCAAATTTTATTAAGCTAGATATTTTAAGAGGGCCAGTAATTCCCACATGCACTGGTACGCTTTGTTTAGAAATAAAATCTATAATAGGCTGAGGATCTAATAACCATTGGGTTACAATATAATCAGCATAAGGCTTCTTATCTATCATAGCTTTTTCTAAATCTGAGTCGGATATATCAGGACTCCCCTCAGGGTGTCCAGCAATTCCTATCTTCATTTTTTCAAAATAACCTGTTTCTAAAAGTTGAAATGAGCTATCAAATTTTCCCATTGGCTCTCTACCACCACCAATAATCAAAGCTTGTTTTACTCCTCCATCTTTACATCTTGAAACATAGTCTTTTAACTCTTTTTCATTTTGCATAGATCTAGCTGGAAAGTGAGGTACAGGATTAAATCCCTTTTCAACAAGTTCAATAGCTTTTTGAGCAGTCTCTTTATAATCTCCTCCTGGCAACATAGTAATATAAACATCACTTACTAGAGGGATAGTTTCTATTTCGGTGTTAGGACCAATTTCTAAAGAAAAGTTCATTTTTTCAGATCATTATCTTTTTTGTAAAAGCTGTCAAAGAAATTCAACAATATTGAAATCGAAATTTGTTGCCAAAAATGATGCTCATGATAATTTTTTTTGTGGCTCAAAATTACAAAAATAAAATTTTATCTGAAATCTTAGATCTGAAAAAATTACATGCAGTGAATAAGCCTATTGAGACTGCCAACGGTCTTCCAAATGAATGCTACACAGATAAAGACTATTTTAACTATGAAAAGGACAAGGTTTTTTGTGATAAGTGGACAGTGATTGGGGTTGGAAGTTCAATTCCAAATCCAGGAGATGTCAAACCATACAATCTACTCGGGATTCCTTTGATTATGATTAGGGATAAAGATATGAAGATTCGAGTTTTTCATAATGTGTGTAGTCACAGAGGTTTTAAACTTTTAGACAAAACTTGTTCTCTAAAAAATGTTATCAGATGTCCATATCACTCTTGGGCTTATGATTTTAAAGGAAATCTAGTTGCAACACCTCACATTGGTGGTCTTAACAATCATCAGTCAGAAAGATTCGATAAAACAAAAAGTAATTTAAAAGAAGTTAAAAATAAAGTTTGGATGGATATTATTTTTATTAATTTAAATTCTAATGAAATTGATTTTGATGAATATATTAAGCCTCTTGAAAATAGATGGTCTAAATTTATCAATAAAGAAGATCATAGATTAATAGTGCATTCAAATGATTATGGTTATTTTAATTTAGATGTAAAAAGTAATTGGAAATTCGCTATAGAAAATTATTGTGAAAGTTATCATCTACCAACTATTCATCCAGAACTAAACAAAGTCTCTAATATTAATGATCATTATCACATACAAGGTTTACCAAACAGATTTGCGGGACAAGGAAGTAATAAATATGAACAACTGATCAAGGGAAATAAAAAATTTAACACTTTTCCAAATTGGGATAAGAATAATTTGAAAAATTCTGAATATGTAGCTTTATTTCCAAATGTAATGATTGGTTTACATATAGACCATTTTTATGTTTTTTGGTTAGAACCTTTGGCAATCAATAAAACTAGAGAACATATGCAGATGTATTATGTTGGTGATACAAGCGCCAATGGGGAAGAATTGAAAGAGATGAGAAAAGAAAATTTAAAATTTTGGAAAAATGTAATGTTAGAAGATATTGTTGCAATTGAAGGAATGCAAAGTGGAAGAAATTCACCATCATATAATGGAGGAAATTTTTCTCCAACAATGGATCAGCCAACCCATCAGTTTCATAAATGGGTAGCAGGAAATTTAATTTAAAATGAAAATAGTTTTAATAATGGGTTTACCTGGATCAGGAAAAACAACTTTAGCTAATGAATTGGGGCCTATGTTAAATGCAAAAAGACTAAATGCTGATGAGGTTAGAAAAGATGCTAATGATTGGGATTTTTCAGAAGATGGAAGAAAAAGACAAGCTAAAAGAATGGCTAACTTTGCAATAAAACTAAAAGAGCAAGGAAACTTTGTAATAGCAGATTTTATTTGTCCAACACCTGAAGCTAGAAGTTTATTTCCAGCTGATTATGTAATTTGGGTAGATACAATTAAAGAAGGAAGATTTGAAGATACTAATAAGATGTTTATTAAACCTGATAAGTATGACTTTCATGTTACTTCACAAGATGCTAAAAATTGGGCACCAAAAATATATAAGGAGATAAAATAATGGTTTACAAATGGGATAATAAAAAACCTACTGCACAAATGTTGGGAAGATGGCAACCATTTCATGACGGCCACTATACTTTATTTAAAGAAATAATAAAAAAAACTGGTCAAGTTTGTATTCAGATTAGAGATGTTCAAGGTGTAGATGACAATCCATTTGATTTTGATACGGTCAAAAAGAACATTGAAGATAGATTGAATCCAGAATTTGAAGGACGATTTAAGATTATGATGGTGCCCAATATTACCAATATTTGTTATGGTAGAGGAGTAGGCTATAAAATTGAAGAAATTGAACTTTCAAAAGAAATCCAAGAAATTTCAGCTACCAAAATAAGAGCCAAGATGAGAGAAGAAGGTAAACTTAAATAATTTTCAATGAACATTAAAGTCATTAATAAAAAAAATATTTCAAGAGTAATCATTAATGAACCCAAAACTTATAATTCTTTATCTTTTAAAAATTTAAATGCTCTAATTAAAGTTTTTAAAAAATTAGATAATGACAAGAATGTTAAAGTAATTATTCTTGAAGGAGCTGGTAAAGGGTTTAGCGCAGGACATAACTTAAAAGAAGTAAGAGGTTTAAAGAAAAAAGAAAAATACCAAAAATTATTTAACCTTTGTTCAAAATTGATGCTGCAAATAGTTGAAGGAAAGAAACCAGTAATTGCTAAAGTTCATGGTGCTGCCTACGCTGCAGGATGTCAGTTAGTTGCAAGTTGTGATTTAGCTTATAGCACTAAAGATGCTTTATTTGCAACACCAGGAGTAAATATTGGATTATTTTGTAGTACTCCAATGGTGGCGGTTAGCAGAAAGATAAGCAGGAAACCAATGATGAAAATGTTACTAACTGGAGAGCCTATCAAAGCAAATTATGCAAAAGAAATTGGTCTGATTAATGATTGTTTCTCAAAATCAAAATTAAACAATGAAGTTTTAAAAATAGCCCAAAAAATTGCTTCAAAATCAAATTTGACTATCAAAATTGGTAAACAAACTTTTTATAAACAGTTAGAGATGCCTTTAAGAAAAGCTTACGCCTACACTAGCAAAATGATGACAATTAATATGATGGCAATGGATGCAAAGGAAGGAATTTCTGCATTTCTAGAGAAAAGAAAACCGATTTGGAAAAATAAATGACGATTAAAAATATTTTAATCGTTATATTTATATTTGTAGGTTTATATGTGGTTTTAGATTTTAGAGACCATAATTTTAAAAGAGCTATAGATGCTTGTATTGCCGGAAGTAAAAAGTTGGATAAACCAATGACTACACAACAAGCAAAAGAGTTTTGTGAAGATCAGATTAATAAAGATAAGTGATGAGTGATTTAGAAAAAACAAATAATACTTGTTGTGGGCCTGGTTATGCTAGTCCATCTGAAGCAATTAAAGCACCTAATGAAAAACTTTTATATACAATAGCTATTTACACTGGAACAGGAATTCAAAAACCTGATTATCTTGCAACTGTTGATGTTGATCCAGATAGTCCAACTTATTCAAAGGTTATTCACCGTTTAGAAATGCCAGGGATTGGAGATGAATTACATCACATGGGATGGAATGCATGCTCTTCATGTCATGGTGATGCAGGAATGAGCAGAAAATATCTTTTAGTACCAGGTGTTAGATCAAATAATATTCATGTAATAGATACTGCAACAGATCCATTTGCTCCAAAAATCCACAAAGTGATTAAAGGCTCAGAAATAAAATCTAAAACTAATTTGTCAGGACCACATACTGTTCATTGTCTGGGATCTGAAATTATTATCTCTTTTCTTGGTAATGCCAAGGGTGAAGCTCCTGGAGGATACTTGCACCTTAACAAAGATTTTGAAATTGTTGGAAGATGGGAAAACTCAATGGGAGATATCCCTTTTAGCTATGATTTTTGGTATCAGCCACGTCACAACGTGATGGTAAGTTCAGAATGGGCTGCACCCAATACCTTTATGCCAGGCTTTGATTTGGAAGAAGTAGGACACTTAAAATATGGAAGAAGGCTTCATATCTGGGATTTTAAAAAAAAAGAACCAATTGAAACAATGTATCTTGGTGAAGATGGTCTAATACCATTGGAAGTAAAATTTAAGCATGATCCTGATAGCACTCATGGATTTTGTGGGGCTGCACTCAGTTCGAATGTTATTCATTTTTGGAAATCCAAAGAGGGAAAGTGGGAGTGGGAAAAAGTTATAGATGTCAATAATGAACCTCATCCAGATTGGCCTATACCTATTCCAGGAGTAATGTCTGCAATTCTTGTTTCAATGGATGATAAATATCTTTATTTAAATAACTGGCTTCATGGAGACATGAGACAATACGATATAACAGACCCACACAAACCAAAATTAACTGGACAAGTTTGGATTGGTGGACTTTTAGGCAAAGCACCAATTATTAATGGAGTAAAAATTGCAGGCGGTCCCCAAATGTACCAATTATCTTTAGATGGTAAACGAATGTACGTAACAACTTCTCTATTTTCAACTTGGGATAATCAATTTTATCCTGACATAAGAACACAAGGTGGCGCTATGGTTATGATTGACTGTGATGTTGAAAATGGTGGTATGAAAATTAATAAAGATTTTATAGTTGATTTTGGTAAAGAACCTAATGGCCCAAGTAGATGTCATGAAAGTAGATATCCGGGTGGAGATTGCACAAGCGATATATGGCTGTAAAGAAAATTACTATTATCAATCGTAAAAATAAAACTTTTGAGGTCTCAGACCGAAAACCCTTGCTACAAGAATTACGTGCTCAAGGAGTTGATCTTCCCTATGGTTGTGAATATGGAGGTTGTATAACTTGTGCAGCAAAACTTATTAATGGTGAAGTAGATCAACGTTCTCAAGTAGCTTTAAACAATAGACAAATTAACAATGGTTATGTTGTTTTATGTGTTGCTCGACCAAAAACTGATTGTGAAATTGAAATTGGAGTTGAAAGTCATGATAAACTCTATCGCAATCCTTTTCTTGACCCACTTGCACCACATGAGTTAAAAGCTGATATTGCAACTCAAAAAAATATTAAAAAAAATAAGTAAATGGACCATACTAAGCCTTATAGTGATGAATATTTAAAAGATATTTTGCAATCTGTTAAGACTATAGCAATGGTTGGTGCTAGTCCTGATAAGACTAAATTTAGTTATGGTGTCTTAAGAGTGCTTCATGAAACTGGATATGATATGATACCAGTTAATCCAAAACCTGAAATCAAAGAAATACGAAATTTAAAAGTATATCCTAATCTTGCATCAATTGATCGACCTGTCGATATGGTTGAAGTTTTTAGGAAACCTGAAGATCTTTATGGAGTTGCTGAGGAGGCAATTGCTATTGGCGCTAAAGTATTATGGGGACAGATAGGTGTTATCAATCATGAAGCTGCTAATCTTGCAGAAGAAGCTGGTCTAAAGGTAGTGATGAATAGATGTCCAAAGATTGAACTCTTTCGACCATTTTGGAAACCAAAACTTGATCAAAAAATATAATACAAAAACACAACTCAAGTATAATAAAATTACAATACTAGTATTATTTAATTATACTAAAAGTATTTAAATGAAAAAAATTTTTCTTATATATGGTCATTATGATGACAAGTCATTTAATGCTGCTATTAAAAATACCTTCACTAAGACAGCTGAAGAAAACGGTCACTTAGTTGACAGTGTTGATTTATATCAAGAGAAATTTAATCCAGTTTTTGCGGGTGAAGAACCAGATGAAATAGTTTTAGATCATAGAAAAAGAATAGATACGTGTGATACAATTGTATTAATTGCACCTATTTGGAATTTTAGAATGCCGGCAATAGTTGAAGGGTGGATAGATAAAGTATTAGCTCCACCTTGGGCATTTAAATTTCAAAAGCTCTGGGGAAATTATGGCTATCCAATAGGAAACCTTAAAGATAAAAAAGCAATTATTTTTTGTACTTATGGATCACCCAGATTAGCAATCACAACATTTTTTTTAAACTTACCTATTAGAAGGTTGAAAAGAGGTGTTTTCCACATGTGCGGCATTTATAATATCAATTATAGAAGATATTTTGCTGTACCTTTCGTAAGTGATAAAAAAAGAGAAGAGTTTCTAAATGATGTTAAAAAAACTGCCCTTAATATTTAGTATAGTTACAATTATTTTTTTTAATATTTCATATTCAAACGCTGATTTAAAATCTCCAAATAATTTAATTTTACCAGCAGAAGTAATTAAGATTCAGTTAGTAGGTCTAATGGATAATGATAAAGATTTTAAAGACAGTGGGATTGAACAAACTTGGAATTTTGCTCATCCAAATAATAAAAAGAATACTGGCCCTCTACCAAACTTTAAAATGATGATTAAGGGAAATTCATACCAAATGTTAATTGACCACTTGAATCACACAATTACAGAGCTTGGAAGTAGTGACAAATGGGCTCAATTCGAAGTTATCATTTTAGATAAAAACAAAATTTATCATAAATTTAATTGGCAGGTTGAAAAATATACTATGGATGGACCCTTAAAAGACTGTTGGTTGACTACTATGGTATCTAATCCCATATCATTGGGAAGTTCAATTTGATATTCTTAGATACAATTTTGTTTCGTAATGAATAAAAATTTAGTAGGAATCGCATAATGAAATCTAAAACAAAAGTAGTAGTTGTTGGTGGTGGAGTAGTAGGAGTCAGCGCACTTTATCATTTAGCTAAAAAAGGGTGGTCTGATGTAGTTCTTGTAGAGAGAAAAGAATTAACTTCTGGATCTACTTGGCATGCTGCAGGATTATTACCACTTTTCAATATGAGCTACTCTGTAGGTCAATTACATAAATATGCAGTCGATCTATATAAAAAATTAGAAGATGAAACAGGAAAGAATGTTGGATTTAGTGTTGTATCAAATATTCGTTTAGCAAGTACAAAAGATAGAATGGATGAATACCATCAATATGCTGGAGTAGCTAAAACTATTGGTGTCGATGTAAAATTTTTAACGCCTCAACAAGTAAAAGAAATTTGGCCTTTATGTCATACTGATGATTTAGTAGGTGCTATTCAACATCCTGAAGATGGTTATATCCAGCCTGCAGATTTAACTCAAGCACTTGCTACAGGTGCAAGAAATATGGGAGCCGAGATTTATAGGAACACAACAGTGATTGCAATGAAGCAAAATAAAGAAGGATGGATTGTTGAAACAGACAAAGGTACGATTGAATGTGAACATATAATTTCTTGTTCTGGAAACTTTGCAAGACAAACTGGGGAAATGGTTGGATTAGATATTCCAGTAATTCCTGTTGAACATCAATATATTGTTACTGAGCCTCACCCAGAAATTCAAAAAAGAAAAAAAGAAGGTCTTCCTGAAATGGGAGTGCTAAGAGATAGTGATAGTAGATGGTATATGAGAGAAGAGGCTGGTGGATTAATATTAGGTCCTTACGAAGATGGTGCTCCTGCTTGTTATGTAGAAGGTCCATCTAAGAGTTCAGAATATGAATTATTTCAAGAAGATTTAGATAGACTTGCCCCACACATAGAAGGAGCAATACATAGAGTTCCTGCTTTTGGTGAGGTAGGAGTTAAAAAAGTTTATAATGGTGCAATTTGTTACACACCAGATGGAAATCCTATAGTTGGACCAGCTTGGGGTCTAAAAAATTTTTGGATTAATGAAGGTCATAGTTTTGGAATTACTGCTGCTGGTGGAGCTGGTTGGCAATTAGCAGAATGGATAGTAGATGGAGAACCAACCATTGATATGCTAGGCGTTGAACCAAGACGTTATGGAAACTATGCAACTAAATCTTATTTAAAAGCTAAAAATGAGGAAGCTTACAGTCATGTTTTTATTACTCACTATCCAGATGAAGAAAGACCAGCTGCAAGACCTTTAAGAACATCACCATGTTATGAAAGAATGAAAAATTTAGGTGCAGTATTTGGACAAAAATTTGGTTGGGAAAGACCAAACTTTTTTGCAACTGATGGCATGGAACAAAAAGATGATTGGTCTTTTAGAAGATCTAAATGGTTTGATGCTATAAAAAAAGAGTGTCAAAACGTAAAAGAAAATGTTGGTCTTTTAGATATGACAGCTTTTGCTAAATGTAGAATAAGAGGACCAAAAGCAGAGGAATTTTTAGATTATTTAGTAGCTAACAAGCTTCCAAAAAAAATTGGAAGAATAAATTTATGTCATGCTCTTAATACTAAGGGTGGTGTTCATTCAGAATTTACAATTATGAAAGAAGCTGAAAATAAATATTATCTTGTTTCAGCAGGTGCAAATTTAAGATTAGACCATGACTGGATCCAAAAGTGGATGCCAACAGATGGATCAGTTATATTTGAAGACTTAACAAATAGTACTGGAGTACTTGTTGTAGCAGGGCCGAAAGCAAGAGAGCTAATGCAAAAAGTTTCTATAGATGATTTTTCAAGTGAAAATTTTAAATGGTTAACAGCTAAAAATGTTAACGTTGGATATGCTCCAGTCAATGCTATGAGAGTAAACTTCGTTGGTGAATTAGGCTGGGAGCTACACCATCCGATTGAATATCAAAACCATATATTTGATAAGTTAATGGAAGCAGGAAAAGATTTGGGAATTAAACCTTTTGGAATAAGAGCAATGAATAGCTTGAGACTTGAAAAATCTTATAAATTAGTTGGTACAGAATTATCTATTGAGTATTCACCTTACGAGTCTGGTTTAGATAGATTTATTCATCCTAACAAAGGTAATTTCATTGGGCTTGAGGCTTTAAACAAATGGAGAGAAAAAGGTTTTGATAATAAATTAGTTACACTAGAAGTTCACAACACAACAGACTCAGATGTTTTAGGAAACAATCCCATTTATAAAGATGATAAAGTAGTAGGAAGAGCTACAGGTGGAGAATATGGATTTAGACTGGATAAATCTATAGCTTTAGCAATGGTGAAACCTGATCTTGCTAATGTTGGTGAAAAACTTAAAGTTGATATATTAGGAAAAATGTACGAGGCTACAATTTTAGAAGAAAGTCCATACGATGTTGAAAACAAATTGTTGAGAGCCTAATGAAAATTTTAGTCGCAGTAAAAAGAGTTATTGATTACAACGTTCAAATAAGAGTTAAAGAAGATAATACAGGTGTAGTTACTGATAATGTTAAGATGTCTACCAATCCACCAGATGATAATGCTATAGAAGAGGCGGTAAAAATTAAAGAGGCTGGAAAAGCTACTGAAGTTATAGCCGTTAGCATTGGAGAAGAGAAAGCTCAAGAGACGGTACGTAAAGCTTTAGCAGTAGGTGCAGACAGAGGTATACTTGTTAAGACTGGGGGGATTTTAGAACCATTAGCAGTTTCTAAACTTTTACAAAAAATAGTTGAAAAAGAAAAACCAGATTTAGTTTTTATGGGCAAACAAGCAATTGATGATGATTGTAATCAAACTGGTCAAATGCTAAGTGCATTACTTAATTGGCCTCAAGCGACTTTCGCATCTAAAATTGAGATTAAAGATAAATCCTTGGAAGTTACAAGAGAAATCGATGAGGGGTTAGAAACAATAGAAATAAATGTTCCAGCAATCGTTACATGTGATCTAAGATTAAATGAACCTAGATATGCGTCATTACCAAATATAATGAAAGCCAAGAAAAAGCCAATTGAACAAATAAATGCGTCAGATTTAGGAGTAGATACAACTCCAAGAATCGAGCAAACTAGGGTTGAAGAACCGCCCAAAAGAAAAGCAGGTATAAAAGTTTCTAGTGTGGCAGAATTAGTTCAGAAATTAAAAAATGAAGCAAAGGTAATATAAATGTCAGTTTTATTAATAGCAGAACATAATAATAAAGAACTTAGACCTTTTACTCTTAACGCTGCAACTGCAGCCTCTCAAATAGATACAGATGTTCATGCAGTAATTATAGGTCATGAATGTGGAGAAGCAGCAAAAGCACTTTCAGAATTAGAATTAATTAAAAAAGTCATCCAAGTTGAAGCTCCTCACTATGAAAATTTTGTTGCTGAAAATTTTGCCCCAGTCATTGTTAAATTATCAGAAAATTATTCACACATTATTTCTTCTGCAAATACTTTTGGTAAAAATTTAATGCCAAGAATTGCTGCAGCTTTAGATACTTCTCAAATTAGTGATATTACAAAAGTTGTATCTAATGATACTTTTTTAAGACCAATTTATGCTGGTAATGCTTTTGCTACTGTAAAAAGTAAAGATAACAAAAAGTGTGTAACAATAAGACCTACTTCATTTGATCCTTGTGAAAATTCTGGGGGATCTGCACCTATTGAAAAAGCAGAAGCAGGTGAAGAATTTGTACAAACAAAATTTATAAAAAGAGAAGAAATTAAATCTGATAGACCTGAACTTGGAACGGCTAGAGTAGTTGTTTCTGGTGGTAGAGGAATGCAAAGTGGTGATAATTTTAAATTAATTACTTCACTAGCTGACAAATTAAATGCAGCAATTGGTGCATCTAGAGCAGCTGTTGATGCAGGTTATATAAGTAATGATCATCAAGTTGGACAAACAGGTAAAGTTGTAGTGCCAGATTTATATATTGCAGTAGGTATATCAGGAGCTATTCAACATTTAGCTGGAATGAAAGAAAGTAAGGTAATAGTTGCAATTAACAAAGATGGTGAAGCACCAATATTTAGTGTTGCTGATTATGGTCTTGAAGCTGATCTTTTTGAAGCACTTCCTCAATTCTTAGAGGAATTGAACAAATTAAACACTATACAAAAATAATATAATCTGTAAAAAATTAGACTATGTCCAGAGAGACGATGGAATATGATGTTGTAATAATAGGCGGTGGACCATCAGGTCTATCAACAGCTATTAAACTTAAACAGCTTGATTCAAATTTAAATGTTTGTTTATTAGAAAAAGCATCAGAAATAGGTGCACATATTTTGAGTGGAAATGTTTTTGAGACTAGAGCATTAGATGAATTAATTCCTACTTGGAAAGAATTAAACCCACCTATTAAAACTAAAGTTAATAAAGAAAAATTTTTATTTTTAGGAAAAACAAAATCATTAAGCTGGCCAACATGGCTTTTACCCTCGGTTCAACAAAATCATAAAAATTATATCATTAGTCTTGCAAACTTATGCAGATGGCTTGCTGAGCAAGCTGAAGCATTAGGTGTTGAAATTTTTCCAGGGTTCCCAGCTAGTGAAATTTTATATAACGAGGATGGCTCTGTTAAAGGAGTAGCAACTCAAGACATGGGTATAGATAAAGAAGGAAATAAAAAAGATAGTTTTGAACCGGGTATTGAACTTTTAGGTAAAGTAACAGTCTTCGCTGAAGGTTGTAGAGGTCATTTGGGAAAACAGTTAATTAAAAATTTTGAACTAGCTAAAGGCAAAGATCCTCAACAATATGGCATTGGTTTTAAAGAAATTTGGGAAATAGATGAGAAAAATCACGAAGAAGGAATGGTAATGCACACTGCTGGATGGCCGCTAGATAAAAATACCTATGGTGGAAGTTTTATCTATCATGCTGAAAATAAGCAGGTTTTTTTAGGATATGTCATTGGATTGGATTATAAAAATCCACATTTATCTCCGTTTGATGAATTTCAAAGATTTAAAACTCATCCTGCTATTAAAAAGATTATTGAAGGTGGAAAAAGAATTTCTTACGGAGCTAGAGCTTTAATTGAGGGAGGATTTCAAAGTTTACCTAAAATGTTTATGCCAGGAGCACTATTAGTTGGATGTGACGCTGGAACATTGAATATGCCAAAAATTAAAGGATCACATACAGCAATGAAAAGTGGAATTATTGCAGCAGAAGCAATTCATGAACATATAAAGGATAAAAAAGACTTATCAATCTTTGAAGAAAAATTTAAAAATAGTTGGTTACATGAAGAATTATATAAAGCTAGGAATGTAAAGCCAAGTTTTAGTTGGGGATTAATATTAGGTATTATTTTCACAGGAATAGACCAAATCTTATTTAGAGGTAAATTACCATTTACTCTTAAGCACAAACATGCAGATCACGAAACTTTAAAGCCTGCAAATGAAATGCCAAAAATTGATTATCCAAAGCCAGATAATATAATTACTTTTGATAAGACAAGTTCAGTTTATTTGACAGGAACAAATCATTCAGACAATCAACCTGTTCATTTACAATTAAAAGATCCAAATTTACCAATTAGCTATACTTTAGAAAAATTTGATGAACCAGCACAAAGATATTGTCCAGCAGGTGTATATGAAATTCAGAAAGAAAATGAAGTAAATAAATTTGTAATCAATGCGCAGAATTGTATTCATTGTAAAACTTGTGATATTAAAGAGCCTTCTCAAAATATTAATTGGGTTACGCCAGAAGGTGGCGGTGGTCCTAAATATGGAAATATGTAGCTAAGAAAGGTCTATTGCAAATTTTTTTAAAGTTTCAATAGGCAAAATTTTTAAAGTATTTTCATGTGTTCTTTTTAAAAAAATTGGACATCCTTTTCCTGCTTCTACCGCTCTTGCATACCAAGTAGCACAAACACACCAGCCATCTCCATCTTTAAGTCCTGGAAACCCAAATTCTGGATGAGGTGTAATTAAATCATTACCAGCTTCTTTACACCATTCTAAAAATTCAGTAGTTACTTTTGCACATACAGTATGCAAACCATGGTCATTCTCATCTGTGTTACAGCAACCATCTCTATACCATCCAGTTAAAGGGTCTAAAGAACACTCTTCTAGACTTTCACCTAGAACATTTTTTTGGTTTTTGTTCATTTATATTTTTGTAGGATTGGGTTGACCTTTATAAATTTTTTCTGGATCAAATTTTTTTTCTTTTTCAGTAAATTTCATTTCTACTTCTCTACCATTATCTATTGGTCCTAAAGGTATAGATCTATAAAAACAAGATCGATAACCTACATGACAGCTTGATCCTTCTCCTATATCAACGGTTAACCATATCGAGTCTTGATCATCATCAATTCTAATTTCAGTTACTTTTTGCGTAAAGCCACTTGTTTTACCTTTATGCCATAGTGCATTTCTTGATCTACTAAAATAATGAGCTTCCTTTGTTTCAATTGTTTTTTTTAAAGCTTCAACATTCATGTATCCATGCATTAAAATTTCTTTTGTTTTAGCGCACATCGTAATGACTGGAATAAGCCCATCATTATCAAATTTTGGAGAAAGGAGATTCCCTTCCTCAATTTCAAGTACATTTTCTCTTTTTTTGAACATAAATGGTAATTATGTAGCACATATATAGATATATTAAATATTTTAAAAATGCGCATTTATAGGTATAAAACTCTCCATGAAATTAGTTAAAGATATAGATAATAACGAAAATTCAAAAAAAGTTTCAGATAAAGAAGCTGAAGAAGCATTTAAGACAATATTGTCTTGGATGGGTGAAGATCCTAACAGAGAAGGATTATTAGAAACCCCTAAAAGAGTTGTAAAAGCATTTAAAGAATATTTTAAAGGGTACAAAGAGGATCCAACTCAAATTTTAGATAAAACTTTTGGTGACGTCGATGGTTATGACGATATGGTTGTTCAAAAAAATATTTCAGTACAAAGTCATTGTGAGCATCATATGGCTCCTATTATTGGAAAAGCTCATGTAGCTTATATTCCAAAAGAAAGAGTAGTTGGGTTAAGTAAATTAGCTAGAGTTGTTGAAGTATTTTCAAAAAGATTGCAAACCCAGGAAAGATTAACTATGCAGATTGCGAATACCCTTATGGAATCTTTAGATGCAAAAGGTGTAGCTGTAACAATAGATTCCACTCATCAGTGTATGACTATGAGAGGTATTAAAAAAGAGCAAGCTACAACAGTAACAAACTATTACTTAGGTCAATTTAAAGAAGACCTTAGTTATCAAAACAGATACCTAAGATTTATCAGCATAACAAAAGATTAAAGTGTCTGCTCAATTTAAAGCATTAATTTTAGATCAAAAAGGCGAAGAGTTTACCCGTGAGGTAAAATCAATAGATAGAAGTTTTTTAAAGCATGGGGATGTTACTATTAAAGTAGATTATTCTGATCTTAATTTTAAAGATGGGATGATTTTAAAAAATGGTGGAAGATTAGTCAAAGAGTTTCCTCATATTCCAGGTATTGATTTCTCAGGAACAGTTTTAGAAAGTGAAAATTCAAATTTTAAAGAAGGTGATGAAGTAATCTTAACAGGATTTAGAGTAGGTGAAATTTTTTATGGTGGGTATTCTCAAGTTGCAAAAGTTAATGGAGATTTTTTAGTTAAAAAACCAAAAAATTTAACCAGCAAACAAGCAATGATACTTGGTACTGCTGGCTTTACTTCATTAATGAGTGCTTTTGCAATTAAAGCAAGAGAAGAAATACTACTTGGGGAAAAAGTAAATAATGTTTTAGTAACTGGAGCAACAGGTGGTGTCGGAAGTGTTGCAGTGATCGCATTAAATAAAATGGGATACAACGTTACTGCAGTTACAGGAAAAGATTCTAAAGCAGATTATTTAAAATCTTTAGGTGCTAAAACTGTTGTAAATCGAGCTGAATTTGACAAAGATCCAAGACTTATTGATAAAGGTTTGTGGGATGGTGTTGTAGATACTGTTGGAGGAAAGATATTAGCTAATGCAATAGTTCAAACTAATCCAAATGGAATTATAGCAGTTTGTGGAAATGCAAATACTAATGAACTTAATACAAGTGTTATCCCATTTATGCTTCGAGGAATTAAACTTTGGGGAATGGACTCTGCAAATTGTAGTATAAAAAGAAGAGAATTTATTTGGAGTGAAGCTGCAAATTTAATTGATTTTGACTTACTAGAAAAATCTATTCAAACAGTAAGCTTGGAAGAGTTAATCGAGACTTACCCTAAAATATTAAAAGGTGAAATTTCAGGAAGAGTTTTGGTTGACCTTAATAAATAATGGATTGGGATAAATTAAAAATATTTCACGCAGTAGCTGAGGCAGGAAGTTTCACTAATGCCACAGTAAATTTAAATCTTAGTCAATCAGCCATCAGTAGACAAATTCAATCTCTAGAGCAGGATTTAAAGGTTCAGTTATTTGAGAGACATGCGAGAGGTTTAACTTTAACTGAAAATGGTGAATATGTATTTAAAACAGCTCATGAGGTTATAAGTAAGTTAAAAGAGGTAGAAACCTCATTAGGAGACCAAAAAAATAAACCAACTGGAAAATTAACCATTACTACAGTTAGAAGTTTTGGAACTCACTGGCTTACTCCAAGAATCCAGGAATTTATGAGTTTAAATCCAGAAATAGAAATTGACTTAGTTTTTGATGATAAAGAGCTTGATTTAAGTACCCGCCAAGCAGACATAGGTATTTTTATGAGAAGACCAAAACAGCTTAATTATATTCAAAAAAAACTCGTTGATATTAAGTACTTTATATATGGTTCTAATAAATATTTAGAAAAATATGGAATGCCTAAAACAATTGGTGATTTAAATAAGCATAAGTTCATCTCATTTGGAAAAGGGGCTCCATCTCCAGTTTATAATCCAGATTGGGCCTTAAAACTTGGTATGCATGACGGTAAAAAAAGGAAATCTATTATGAAAGTTAATAGTGTGATGGGACTTCTTTTAGCAGTCGAATCTGGAGTAGGACTTGCGGCATTACCTGAATATTTAGTTACAAATTCAAACAATGTAATTAAAGTATTACCCAAATCAGAAGGACCAATTACCGAGGCTCATTTCGTTTATCCTCAATCCTTAAAAAATACTGCTAGAGTACAAGCTTTTAGAAATTTTTTATTCAGTAAAATCGGTGATTGGAAATCATAAATATTAACAATATCCCAATATTTCTTGTAAGTTGTATCTGCGACATTATTGCGATTGATAATCATTATCATTGCGAATAATTAGCATTCTCAAATAACAATTTAATCGAGGAGATAAATGAGAAAATTATCAATTTTTGCAATAATTACATCTTTAGTTTTGTCAACTTTAGCGGTTGCAAATGAAGTTAATGTTTTTAATGCAAGACATTATAAAGCAGACGCTGAGCTTTATTCCAAATTCACAAGTATGACCGGAATTAAGGTCAATCTTATAAATGGAAAATCAGGTGCTTTAGAAAAAAGAATAATTGAAGAGGGCGCAGACTCATCCGCAGATCTTTATATTACTGCTGATGCTGGAAGATGTGGTGCTATGGATACAAAAGGTCATCTTCAAGGTGGCTTAACATCTGCTGCTATAAAAGCTGCTGTTCCAAAAAGCTTTAGAACAAGTAAATGGGTTGGAATAGCAAAAAGAGCTAGAATAATTTATTATTCACCTGAAAGAGTTACTGGTGCTGAATTATCTGGAATGTCTTATGAAGGTCTAGCTGATCCTAAATGGAAAGGAAGATTAGTAATAAGAAAATCTAGCAACATATATAACAAATCCCTTGTAGCTTCATTAATTGAAAATAATGGAAAAAAAGCTACAGCTGAATGGGCAAAAGGAGTTGTTGCAAACATGGCTAGAGACTCTAAAGGAAATGATAGAGCTCAGATCATGGCAGTAGCAGCAGGAGAAGCTGATATTGCAGTAGCTAACACTTATTATTTAGCTCTAATGTTGTCTGGTAAAAAAGGTGCTGAACAACAAGAAGCAGCTAAAAAAGTAAAAGCTTTCTTTCCTAATCAAAATGGAAGAGGAACACACATGAATGTTAGTTGTGCAGCCTTAGTAAAAGGAGCACCTAATAAAGATAATGCTGTTAAACTTGTAGAGTTTTTATTAACTCCACAATCTCAAGAGCACTTTACTAACAATACATTTGAGTTTCCAATGATTGATGGTGTTTCACCAAGTCCATTAGTAGTAAATAACTTAGGATTAGATTTTCAACAAGACATGAAAACTAAACTAGCTTCTTATGGAAAAAATCAAGCTGCCGCATTAGAAGTAATGACAGCTGCTGGTTGGAAATAAGCAAATAATGAAAGAAGAAAAAAAATTTATGTCTGATATTGATTTAAATAAGTCTTCCAGTGCATGTTCCCCATGTAAACAGGAGTGTGAAAAAATCAATAAGAGACTAAATAAAAGAAAACTAGAAGAAATTGAATCTAAGGAAGTTCCGCATCTCCTTAAAGTGTTTAATTTTTAATTTTTCTTTCTTGTGTCCATTGCAAATGGGGATTTGTAGTGGACACATACAAATCATACATTAATATATATCAAATATGTTTAGAAATTTTAATGTTTGGTTTTTATCTTCACTACTAATTTCTATATTTGTATCTATTCCAATTTTAACTGTATTCACGAGCTTTTTTGAAGATACATCTAATTATTATCAAATTTTAAAAGATACTTTCCTATTTGAGTATATTTCCAATTCTTTTGTTTTACTATTTTGTGTATTGATTTTTACATTCTTAATTGGCACTGGATCAGCATATTTAGTATCTTTTTTTGAATTTCCATTAAGTAATTTTTTTAAATGGGCTCTTATCTTATCTTTTGCAGTGCCTCCTTACATCTATGCTTATTCTTTGACAGCTTTTTTTGAGAATTATGGTACAGCCTTTACAATCCTTAAAAATTTATTTGGGGATGGAAATTATAATAATAATATTCCAAAGTTTGATGGTATGTTTGGAGCAATATTATCAATTAGCTTCTCTTTATATGCATATGTATATATATTAGCTAGAGCATCCTTTTTATACCAATCTCAAAACTTAATTGATCTAGGTAAAAATCTTGGTTTTTCAAAATTTAAATCTTTCTATAAGATTATATTACCAGCCGCACGACCAGCAATTGTTGCAGGATTATCTCTTGTGGCAATGGAAACTTTGGCAGAATTTGGAGCAGTAGATTTTTTTTCAATAAATACTCTTACAACTGGTATCTATAATTCATGGATAACTTTTGATGACCTAGCTTTTGCAAATAGAATATCATCCTTTTTGCTTTTGTTCATATTTTCATTATTTATCATAGAGAATCTATCCAGAAAAAAAGCAAAATATCATTTCAATACCAGAGGTGGACTTAAGCAAAAAGAAAAAATCAAACTTTATGGTAGTAGATCTTTTTTAGCATTTACCTTTTGTTTCTCTATATTCTTTTTGAGTTTTTTATTCCCATTAAGTCAGATGTTGTATTGGACAATAAAATTTCCAGAAAATTTATTTGATATGCAAATTACAAACCTTTTACTAAACACCCTTTATCTAGTGTTATTATCTAGTTTAGTATTAATATTTTTTTCTTTAATTTCAAATTATGGAAATAGAGTTTCTAAAAATAAAACTTTAAATACTTTATCAACCTTATCAATCTCGGGTTATGCTATTCCTGGAGTTATATTAGCTATAGCATTTATTACTTTTATTGCTTGGTTCGATGACAGTATAGTAAAATACTTAGGATTTACTTCGATTAAAAAATTTTTTATTGGTTCTATTCTTGGTTTAGTATTAGTTTATTTCATAAGATTTTATTCTTTAGCTTTTAACGGGATAAAGTCAGGATATGAAAAAATTAATATTTCGGTTGATGAGAGTGCTTATTTGTTAGGCTACTCAAAAAGAAAAACATTTATGAATATTCACATTCCTTTTTTGAGAAATTCTCTTTTATTCATAATTATTTTGGTCTCACTTGAGATAATAAGGGAATTACCAATTACGTTAATTTTAAGACCTTTTAATTTTGAAACTTTTGCAACTACAGCATATATTTCTGCTTCCGAGGACTTGTTAGAGGCTGCTGCAGTACCTTCATTATTTTTAATATTAATCGCTTCTTTATTCATTATAATTAGTTCAAAATATATTTTAAGAGAGAACAATGAGTAATAATTTTTTTGAAGTTAAAAATGTTGATTTTAAAGTTGGAGGTAAAACTAAAGTAGCCAATGTATCTTTTGCTATTGAAAATGAAGGTGATGTGATTTGTCTTTTAGGTCCATCCGGTATCGGAAAAACTACTATTTTAAGAACAATTGCAGGTTTAGAAAAAATTAAAAAAGGATCAATTGAACTTAAGGGAAGTATATTGTCTTCAGAAAAAAAAAATCTTGAGCCAGAGGATAGAAATATATCTCTTGCGTTTCAAGAAAACAGTTTATTTCCACATTACACTGTAGAAAAAAATATATTATTAGGTGCAGAAAGAAATAAAGGTAAAAAAGATCATCAAGTCAGCTTACAAGAAATTATAGAGTTATTAGATATTTCTTTAATATTAAATAAATATCCACATGAAATTAGTGCCGGTGAAGCACAAAGAGCTTCTCTTGCAAGGTCTTTAGTAACTCAGCCTGATTTATTATTACTAGATGAACCATTATCAAATGTGGATCAGAGTTTTAAAGAAGAAATACAAGAAAAATTAAAAAAAATATTAAAGAGTTCAAAGATCACCACAATAATTGTTACTCACGACTCTTATGAAGCTTTTTATTTAGGATCTAAATGTGGAATAATTTTAAATCAAGAGCTGAAACAATTCGATGATCCATATAACGTATACCATTTACCTAACTCAATTGAAGTAGTTAACTTTTTAAATAGAGGAACACTTATTCATGCTGAAGTAACAAGTCCTAAAAGCTTGGAAAATAAAGACCTTGGAACAATTACTGGTAATTTTATTAAGCCTTTTCCTATAGGATCAAAAGTAAAGCTTTTAGTACAACCAGAGGACTTACACCATGATGATAAAAGTAATTTAAAATTTGAAGTGGTGGATAGAAAGTTTAGAGGCACTAATTTTATTTATACACTTAAAACTCCCAGTAATACCCTAATTCCAGTTTTTGTTCACTCTCATCATATCCATCAACATGAGATTGACGAAAAATTTGGTATCAAAAGGCCAATTCATATTGATCATATAGTTTGCTTCTAATAGAAAGCTTTTTAATAAAATGAATAGTAATTTTAAAATATTCTTAAAAGGAATTGTTGATGTAAGTCCCTTAATGATACCGGTGGTTCCATTTGGATTAATATTTGGAATCTTAGCCATAGATATTGGTTTTAGTCCATTAGCTACAATGGGAATGTCACTTATAATTTTTGGTGGGGCATCTCAAATAGTGCTTTTGCAATTATTCTCTGGAGGAGCCTCTTCTTTAATTATAATTAGCTCTGTAGGAGCAGTTAACTCAAGGCACTTATTATATGGTGCAGTGGTTTCAGAACATGTTTCTGATTTAAAACTAATTTGGAAAATTATAATTTCATATTTTTTGATTGATCAAGCTTTTGCTCGATCAAATGAGTATTTCAAAAAAAACAAAGATAAAAACAAATATTTTCATTTAATTGGTGGTGGAGCAACTTGTTGGGTAATTTGGCAATCAACAACATTTTTGGGAATTATTTTAGGTGCTGCTATCCCTGAACAACTTGGATTAAGTTTTGCAGTACCTTTAACTTTTTTAGCATTATTAGTTAATGATTTTAGAAAATTAATAAATGTAATTGTAATTATAACCTCAGGTTTAGTTGCTACTTTAGGATACAATTATATTCCCTATAAAGCTTATGTGATTGTAGCTGCTTTAATAGGATTATTTGTAGCAATGATATTAACAAAGATGATAAAGAATAATGAGTGATTGGGCATTAATTATTTACTGTGGATTGATTACTTTTTTAACAAGATTTTCTATGATAGCACTTCTAAAAAAGGAAATGTTTAATGATAGAATAAGAGAAATTTTATCTTACGTGCCTTCAGCAATTTTTCCAGCAATTATATTTCCAGCAATTTTTTTAGATAACATTGGTTCCATAGAAATTGAAGATAATCCTAAAATCTTAGCAGCAATTATTGCAATGTTAGTTGGTATTTTCAGCAGAAGCATTTTAGCAACGATTTTTGCAGGTTTGGCCTCATATTGGACAATCATTTTTATTTAAAGTTATCACATATAGTGTTAGCTTTTTGATATTAAATCAACAGAGGGGAAATGATGAAAATAATAAAGAGCACATTAGTCGCTGGATTAATTTCTTTATTTGTATCTTTTTCAAGTTTTGCTGAAAAAGTTAAAATAGGAGATCCGGGCTGGACAGGTGCGACTGCAATTGCAAATTTACTTGCAGCAGTTGTAACTGATAAAATGGGAGGAGAAGCGGAGCTTGTCCCAGGAAACAATACTGCAATTTATGGTGCAATTGATAGGAGCAAAGGTGAAATAGAAGTTCATCCTGATATATGGTTGCCAAATCAACAAGCGTATACAAATGATTTAGTTCCAAAAGGAACTTTAAAATTAAGCAGTAAACCTTATGAAGGAAATCAAGGTTATTGTGTTTCTCAACAATTTGCAAAAAAATTCAATATCACTGCTATAGAAGATTTAGGCAGACCAGAAGTTGTTAAAGCAATGGACAGCGATGGTAATGGTAAAGGTGAGTTTTGGATTGGAGCTGATGGTTGGGCATCTGCAAATGTTAACCAAGTCAAATTAAGAGATTATGGTTTATATGATGCGGGTATAGAACCTATCAGAGCTGCAGAAGCAGTTAAAAATGCAAGAGTTCTGGACTCAATTAAAAAAGGTGAAGGATATGCATTCTATTGTTATAAACCACATGCAATTTGGGGAATGGCAGATGTAATTATGTTGGAAGAGCCAAAATTCGATCCAGCAAAATACAAAATGGTTCAACCAAAAGAAGATGCTGACTGGTACAATAAATCATATGTAGCTTCAAAAGATGCACTTAAACAAATTCAAATTGGATGGGGTACATCTTTAGAAAAAAAATCGCCAGCAATAGTTGAATTCTTTAAGAATTTTCAATTAACAGCAGATGATGTTTCGTCTATGGCTTATGCAATATCAGTTGAGAAAAAAGCTCCAGCTGACGTAGCAAGAGCGTGGATGAAAGCAAATAAATCAACTGTTGATGGTTGGTTAGGTCTTTAAGTAAGATTAAATTATTTATACCCAGCGATTAGATATTGCTGGGTATAATCTCCTGTAATAAAAGATAAAAATGAATTCAACAAGTTCTGCAATAAAAATCAAAAATGTGTGGAAAGTATTTGGCAATACTTCAAAAGAAGCTTTAAATGCTATTCAAAATAATAAAATTTCTAAAACTGAAGCTTTAGAAAAGTATAATTCTGTAATAGGTGTTTCAGATGTTTCCTTTGATGTAAAGCAAGGTGAAATATTTTGTGTAATGGGACTTTCAGGAAGTGGAAAATCAACTTTAGTAAGACATATCAATAGACTTTTAGAACCTACATCTGGAAAAATTTTAATTAATGAACAAGATGTTATGACTCTTGATAGAGAGAGTTTACAAGAATTAAGAAATAAAAAAATTGGTATGGTTTTTCAAAATTTTGCATTGATGCCTCATAGATCTGTAGTAGACAATATAGCGATGCCTCTTGAAATTAGAGGTATAAGTAAAAATGATAGGTTAGATGCAGCTAATAAAATTTTAGATGTGGTTGAGTTGCAAGGTTGGGGAAATAAATTTGCACATGAATTATCTGGTGGTATGCAGCAGAGAGTTGGACTTGCAAGAGCACTTGCAGCTGATCCAGAATTTCTTTTAATGGATGAACCTTTTAGTGCATTAGATCCTTTAATTAGACGTCAACTTCAGTCAGAGTTTATAAAACTTTCAAAACAAATGAAAAAAACAACTGTTTTTATTACACATGATTTAGATGAAGCAGTAAGAGTTGGTCATAGAATAGCAATAATGAGAGATGGTAAAGTAATTCAGATTGGAACACCTGAAGAAATTGTAGTCAATCCTGCTGATGAATATGTAGCAGATTTTGTAAAAGGTATTTCGAGATTAAAAGTTGTTCAGGCAAAGTCTATAATGCAAACAACGGAAGAATATGAAAAGCAGAATGGAAAATTATGGGATGATCCAGAAAGTGTTCAAGAAAATGATTTATTAAGTAGATTAATTGAAAAATCAAAAACAAAAAATAAACCGCTAATTGTTAAAGACTTAAAAGGTCAAATAGTTGGCGTAATTACTCAAGCAGACCTTTTAAAAGCAGTTATAGAGGGTAGTGATGGAGAATAAGCAAAATAACAACCCATCAAGATCAGAATTAATTACGGACTTTGTAAAGACTAATCCAAATTACTACATTGAGCAATTTCAAATAATAGGTAGTAAACCAACTTTTTCTTTTTCATTTAATCTATATGCAGCAATTTTAGGACCAATTTGGTTTGGAATGAGAAATATTTGGAATTGGTCGTTAACATTTTTAATAATTGAAACATTTGCAGTTGTTCAAATTATAAGAGGTTTATTTGGAAATATTACTGCAGAAGCAGTTCAGAAGATTGAACAAGTCCAATCAACAATTGCTTTTAGAAATAAACAATTAGAAGCAGCAATAACAAATAACCCAGATAAAGTTGATGTTTACAAAAGAAATATTAAGTCTCTTGAAGATGCCATGCAAGGTTATATTAATGAGGTAGAGAGGGTTGAGGCCTCAGCAATTTGGATAACAATTTTTGGAATAATTTTATTAATATCAATTAAAATTATTCAAGGAGTCATCGCAAACTCTAAATTAGAAAAAAGATATTCTGAATGGTTATCTGATAAAACGATTAGTCCAGGAATGAAGATTAAAAATTATATTTTGAGTGGTATTTTTACATCAGTAATAATGTTTTTCTCAGTAGTTCATTATAGTTTCCCAGGCTTAATTACAATTATGAATGAATTTCCAACACATCCAGAAATAAGATTAACATCTATTAGTTGGGTTGAAACAGTATTTAATTATGCGGTTATCAAAGGAGATGCATTATTTACAGCTATTACAATTGGAATTCGATCTGTTCTGGATTTTTTAGAATTATTATTCGTAAAAACACCTTGGATAGTTATTATAACAACCATAGTTATTTTAACAGGATTATCTGCTGGACCGCGAGCAGCAATTTATTCTGCTGGATTTTTGTGTTACATGGGTTTTTTAGGTTTCTGGGTAAAAGCAATGACAACTCTAGCTTTGCTTGGCACAGCAGCAATTTTGAGTATTGTTATAGGTATACCCTTAGGTATTTTTTGTGCGAGACGTCAAAGATTTTATTCTATGATCAGACCAATAATGGATTTTATGCAAACAATGCCTGCTTTTGTATTTATGATTCCTGTTATCGCTTTTTTTGGAACGGGGAAGGTTGCGGCTGTTATTATTACAATGATTTTTGGAGGAACACCTGTAGTAAGATTGACAGTTTTAGGTTTGAGAGGAGTTCCAGAAACAATACGAGAAGCTGCAATTGCCTATGGAGCAAGCAAATGGTATTTACTTAGAAAAGTAGATTTACCATTAGCAACACCATCAATTCTAGCAGGAGTAAATCAAACAGTAATGTTGAGTTTAGCAATGGTTGTAGTTGCATCTTTAATTGGAGCAAAAGGATTGGGTCAAGATGTCCTAGAGGCACTACAATATGCTAATGTAGGACAAGGTATTCTTGCGGGTGTGGCTATTTTATTTGTCGCATTAATCTTAGATAGGGTTGTTCAAGGAAAAAAAAGAGTTTAAAAATAATTATGAAAAAATTTTTAACATTTATATTTTGTATATTTGCTTTTAGTGCTAATGCGATGGAAAAAAAGACAACCTTTAATAAAGAGTTGTTTGATAAAGCACAGTCAGAGGGTAAATTTGTAGTAGTAAGTTCTTGGATTAAATATTGTTCATCTTGTGCTGGTCAGATGAAAATTCTCAAGCAAGCCAAAAATGAAGGTAGACTATCTGATATTAAATTTGATAATATTGAATATTTTTCATTTGATGTAACTAATAGAGAGATTGCTGACTTACTGAAAGTACAATACCAAACTACACTTTTAATTTTTAAAGAAAATAAAGAAATTTATAGAAGTGTTGGTGAGACAACTAAAGATTTAATTTACGAGGCTATTAAATCTTCAATTTAAAGTTCAGCACCTAATTTAAGATTATTTGCAACATTAAAATCTATTGCTGCAGGCTTCTTTAAATTTAGGTTATTCATAATTTCAATATATTCCTCAACATTACTAACCTGTAATCTTGGATTTAATTTCTTTTCTTTTCCAATAGAACTAACTTTTTCTCCCTTATAATCATGTGCGGGGTAGACAAGTGTTTCGTCAGGTAGTTTTAAAAGTCTATTGAATAACGAGTTATAAGCATCCTTTGAACTACCATTTTGGAAATCTGTTCTTCCGGTGCCATTAATAAGCAAGGTATCTCCTGAAAATAAATAATTATCTATTAAAAAACTAAAGCTGTCAGAAGTATGGCCTGGAGTATAAAGAGCTTTAATCTTTAATTGATCAAGTTTGATTATTTCTTCATCTTTAACTTTTATCTCAACAGCATCTGTTGGGGTATGTTCTCCCATAATAGTTACACACTTAGTTTTGTCTCTCAATTTACCTGCGCCAGTGACATGATCAGCATGAATATGGGTATCTATTACTTTTACTAATTTTAAATTTAATTCAGTAAGTAACTTTATGTAGTCCTCGACATTTTCTAAAACAGGATCAATGATTAAAGCTTCTCTCCCCTCTGCTGAGGCAATTATGTAGGTGTAAGTGCTGGATTTTTGATCAAAAACTTGTTTAAAAATCATAAGTAAATATTATCATAAAATCATGGAAACCACTACATTTGACTGGTCCTGTAAAAATACTTGGAAACAAAGTGCAAAAAATACTGCATGGTGTTTGCTTGGATGTGCCATAGGAGATTTTGGTACTATTTTATTTTTTCAATTAACAGAAATATCATTTCCAGTTTTAGGAATAATGATTCTTGCAATAATAAATGGTTTAATAACTAGCGTAATGCTTGAAACTTTTATCTTACTTAGACAAAATATAAGTTTTAATAATGCATTAAAAACAGCTTTAGGTATGAGCTTTATCGCTATGGTAAGTATGGAAATTGCGATGAATTTAACTGATTATCTTTTAACTGGTGGAGCAATATTAACTTGGTGGGTTATACCTTTAATGCTTGGAGTAGGTTTTGTAACTCCATGGCCCTATAATTATTGGAGACTTAAAAAATTTGGTATCAACTGTCATTAAAAACTGGGATAATAAAACTTGGCTTTCTTCCAACGATTACATTAAGTCATTTAATAAATTTTTATTCAAAAATATTAAATTAAACCCAAATTCTGAAATATTAGATATTGGATGTGGTCGAGGTAAAATTTTAGGAACAATAAAATCAAGTTTAAAACTTGAAAGTAAGCCAATTGGTATTGATATTATAAATCACAAAGATAAAGATAAAAGGATAAATTTTAAAAAATCAGATGCTACATCGTTCTTTTTAACTAATACGAAAAAATTTGATTTAATTTTGATTAAACAAACAATTCATTTGTTAACCTTTAAAAAAATAAAGAGATTATTATTTCTTTGTAAGAAAAATTTGAAACATAATGGTAAAATTTTTATTTTAACATTAGATGGTAAAAAAAATGAATTACCCACCTTTAGAAAAATGAAAATAAGACTCAATAAATCTCTTAAAAGAGATAACAAAGTTTTAAAACTCATCACTAGACTTTATCCTCAACGAAAAAGAAAAAACTTTATCTACAAAGTTAAAATCAATAAAAAAAAATATCTTACTATGATTGAGAACAAGTATATCTCAATTTTATTACCATTATCTAAAAGAGAAATTTTAGAAGGTATTGAGGAAATTAATCATAAATATAAAAATTACATTCAATTTAGAGATAAACTGGATTGCTTTGTTTTATAAGATTCTTTTTAGTAAGTTTTCTTTAAATAAAACTTTATGTGCTATTACTGCCAAAATATGTAATGAGATTAAGGCAATTAGACAATAATTTGCAATTATATGAATTTCGTAAAATAGTTCTGCTAGTTCGAAGTTATCTTTAATTTCTAGATTAAAGAAAAATAAGTCAAGTATTTCTCCATTAAATAATTTTTTTAAAGCACCTGAAATAGTAATAGTCAAAATAGTTATATACAAAAATACATGGTTCATTTTTGCTATTAATCTTTGTCCTGGAAAGATACTGTTACCCAAAGATGGAGTTGAATTGAAAATTTTATAGATTAACCTCAATATAGTTAAATAAAATATTGAAAGACCAACAACAACATGAATACTCTCAATAGTTAATCTTGTTTCATTAAAATCAAGATCAACCAAGTAGAAACCCAATGGTATTTGAACAACTAATGCTGCGGCACTTAACCAATGAAATGCTTTGGAAATAAACCCATATTCTGTTAAGTTATTTGTTAACCTCATATGATGTCTAAATATATCATAAATGTATTAAAATATATTTTCTTTATTGCTGCATTAACCTCAATTACTTTACCTGCATATTCTGAATTATCAGTTGAGGAAATAATTAAAGGAAGAAAAGCTTTATTTAGCAAAAATTACAGCACTGCTAAAAAAGTTCAAACTTTTGCTTCCAAAGGAGATTTTGTTAAGGCCTCTAGTTTAATGAAAGAAATGAGCGAAAATTACTTAACTTTACTTGAATATTTTCCGGATAATACAAAAGAAGGTTTTAAAACAGAAGCTTTACCATCTATATGGGAAAATAAAGATGAGTTTAATAGTTTGATGAAAAAATCTTCTACTGACATGATTGAACTAGCTAAAGTAATAGAGTCTAGTGATGATGTTAGAGCTAGCTTACAAAAATTTATGTGGAGTAACTGTAAGGCTTGTCACAGTAAATTTAGAGCCCCTCATTAAATTTTGAATTGCATTAAAGACAAATATATATAAATTTAAATTATGAAATATATAAGTGGATTAATTAATTTAATTTCTAGTCTTATTATCTCTACAATAATTATTTATGGAATAAATATTGTTGCAGGATTTGCTGGCGCAGACTATTCATTTACACATGGAGAAACATTTGTAATTTGGATACTGATGGCAATACTAGTCAATAATTGTTTTAAAAAATAAATTTAAATATTTAACTCTCGCTTTAGGTGTTTTAGTTTACCTTCTGTGCTATCGTAATCAATATAACAACCCTGAAGGAATCTATTACCCTCATTAGCATCGTATCTAGTTCGACCATGCAAAAGTCTATGATTGTCCATCATTATTAAATCACCTGGAATTAATTTGAATTCAACACGGAATTTATCTGAATTATATAGCTCAGATATTTTTTTTCTTGCCGAATAAAATAATTCTAATTTTTCCTTGTCTATTAAAGGAACAAAATCAAGCCTAGGACTGAATCTTACTTGTTTAAAATTTCCGTTTTGATCAAGTTCAATCATTTCTGACCAATTTTCTAAAATGACACTTCGATCTATAAATTGGAATCTTACTTTTGTTTCAGTTAAAATTTTATAATATTCAGGATAATCTTTTTTAAGACTTTCACTTACATTATAACCATCAACTAAAGTAGACAAACCTCCTGTAACTTCGTTCTCGATGCAATGTAGTAACTGAATACATGGCACAGGATTTCTATAGGGATTGTCTGTATGAGGAGCTAGAGGCAATGATGTATATGCTAAATCATTTGGATTGGGTTTTGATTTAACATTAAAAAATTCTCCAAAATTTGTTCTTCTAACACTTCCAATTGAATTAGCAAAATTTACGATAAAATTATTTTCTGTAGGTACTTTTTTAAATATAACAAAACCATATTTATAAAAATGGATTAGAGCTTCATACATATTTTTCTTTTCAAAAATATTTTCTTCAAAATCAAAATTATTCGAAATTTTTAATGAAGAGTCCCATTTAATCTTATCTACATTTTGGTTATAACTGTCGTTTAAAAATTCTTTTAAAATATTTTCGATACTAAATTTATTATAAGTGCCATCGTTAAATGTAACTTCCAAGAAATCATCAGATAAGTTTAATTTATCGATTTTAATGTTGTTTTTTAGTTCTGTTGGATCAAAAAGTCTTTGTTGTGTGATTTGATCTATGTATTTATCTCCATCAATTCTTTCTCTAAGCCAAAATGGATGAATTTCTTTTTTTAACCCTTTATTTTCTAAAAAAACTTTATTTTCATTTAATTCAATTTTCATAAAGATTTTAAATGATTATTTAAAATTTAGCTTTAATCAATAGTAATTAAATAGTATTAGTCCTGTGTGCCGATATTAAATTCTAGAGAATATAAAATTTACTCAAAATTCCTTGAAAATTTAGCAAGGAAATTAACGAGTTATTATTACTCCAAATTGAACAAAACCTTTAAAGTTTCAAATAAATTAAAGGGCAGGGGATATGACCCCGTTACAACCTCAGATAAAGCATTTGAAAAATTTATAAGAAATGAGATTAAAAAGAAATTTCCAAACCATCAAGTGATAGGTGAAGAATTTGGATATAAAAAAACTAAAAGTGAATACACTTGGATAATTGACCCAATTGATGGAACCAGGTCCTATGTTATAGGAAATCCTACTTGGAGCAATTTAGTTTCTCTAAATTATAAAGGCACACCTGTAGTTGGTTTAGCTAATTATCCAGTACTTAGAAAATTTTACTTTAATTCGTCGGATAAGTTAGCCCATGTAGTTGAAAATGGAAAAAGAAAGAAAATAAAAGTTAATAAAAAAGTTTCTTTTAAAAATATTAAAATGTCGGCTGCTTTTCATGGAATGTTATCCTTAAATAAACAAAAAAAAATACCTCAAATATTAAAGTTAATGCAATTTCCCTGTGCAGATGCCCTTAGTTATTCTCACCTTGCAGAAGGAAAAGTAGATGTTGTTATTCAATGTGCAAATAAAAAATGGGATATTCATCCTTTAATTCCAATTATAAAAGCTGCTGGTGGTGTGGTAAGTACCTGGAATAATAATGATGCGATTAAAGCTGGTAATATTGTTTCTTCTGCTAACTTGAAGATCCAAAATAAAATTTTGAAATTATTGAAACCTGTTGCTAAGTAGTTTTACCAAAAGTATTTAATATAATTACTCCAATTATTATTAACGAGATCCCTAATATTCCATAAAAGTTTGGCATTTGATTGTATTTAATCAAACCAAAAACAGCAATTGCAGTTATTGTTAAACCTCCGTAAGTCGCATAAGTAAAGCCAACTGGGATTACTGACATTGCTTTTGAAAGAGAAAACATACAAACAAACATTAATACAAGACATGCAATTGTTGGGTTTAGTTTTGAAAATCCATCTGAAATTTTTGCAAAACTATTAGCACTAATACCAGTTAAGATACCAAGTCCTAAAAACATATAACCTGAAAAAACACTCATTACAGAGAATATGATTATTTAGTTATTTTATCTACAAACTTTTTTGCAAGAGGACCAACTAAAAATGCAGCCGCTATAGCGATAGGAAGTCCAACTACCCATGCTTTCATAAACCTATTCAGATATCCATTATCCATACCAGTATTAATATAAGTAATGATTAAAGTCATGATTAAGCTCATACTAAAGCCCATGACTAATATAAATAGAAAGTTAGAGTATTTTTTTGGAAACATTCATCTATTTTGAAAGTTTAGTTGCACCCGTCTCTAAACTAATAATTTTTCCATCTTTATATTTGTAAACTGCCATTACAGCTTCAACATTTCCATCATTAAATGTAACTATTGAATGATGAACTCCAACTTGATCATTTTCATAGACTATTCTTGCTTTATCTTGATTGATATCACCACTCATTGCCCATTTTATAACATCAGCCTTGCCTATGGTATTTCCAGATTTATGCATTGTAAATTTAAAGTCATCATGCAAAAGTTCATTCATTGTTGCCTCATCTTTCTTATCAATTGCATCAGTATATCTTTTTAATATAGACATATATTCCCTTTAATTGTTAAAGATCACTCTCATTTGTTAATTTTAATTTATCAGAACCTAAACCCTTAGTGTTTAATATATGTATCTGGATAGTTAGTAAGATACTCATCTGAAATTGGTATCATTGACGCACTTTCTATAACAGCTCCAGCTTCCCTTCTTTTCTCAGTAAGTTGCTTATCATCCCTAAAAGCTTGAAGTGCTTCCATGTTCGGAAATTGCATTACTGTATGAAGTTTTGATGGATCATCTTTTTGTGTTCCAGCAAAAATAAACTTTATTCCATGTTCTTTTAATTTTCCGTCCTGGGCATAAACCATCTCTTTCCACGTTTTAAATCCTTTAGTAATTGTAATTTCACCTTTAACTAATATTCCCATAGGAACCTCCTTAATTATTAAATATAAATTTTATCAGCTAAACCGTAACAAAGTACAGCACTTAAAATAGTATGCGCTAATGGGCCATAAATTGCTTCATCCGAAGTTTTATCTGTATGTCCAAGTTTATTTATTTTAGTACTATAAAAACCAACAATAAAAGCACATAGGTTTTGTAAAAATACTAAATTAAAGAATGCCCAAGCAGCTTCTAAGCCGTTAGGTCTTATTAAGCCGACATAGATTGCCATTAAGGTTGAACCGATAAAAAAACATCCAAAAAATCTAACTACACCTGCGCCTGTAGCATCGATCCCATATTTATCCAAAAAAGTTTGAGTTTGGACAACACATCTAAATCCATAAAAAGCATAACCTATAAAATGAATTATAAAAATTGCTAAGTAAAATATTCCACCAAATTTATCTATCATTACTATTTCCTTAATCCTTTGTTAAATTTATTCACTAAAGATCGGTCTGATCTCATCTTCAATTGTTCCTTCTATAGCAACATCTTTTAATTGCTCTTGAAGTTTTATATATTCAGGATCTGCAGACATGTTAGCGTCGGCGTCATTATCACCTTCAAACATAGATCCAATTAA
>CACDTN010000002.1:0-132542 GCA_902555725.1 uncultured Pelagibacteraceae bacterium
ATTCTAAATTATTAATTCTAGATAAAATTACTTATGCAGCAAATTTAAAATTTATTTCTCATTTAATAAAAGATAAAAAGAGGGTTAAGTTTATAAGAGCTGATATAATTGATTCAATAAAATATAAAAAACAAATTAAAAACTTTGACATAGCGATAAATGTGGCAGCAGAAAGTCATGTTGATAGATCATTTAAAAATTCTATTTTATTTACAAAAACAAATACTTTAGGTGCCCATATTTTTTTACAAACCTGCTTAGAAAACAAAGTAAAAAAAATAGTACAAGTAAGTACAGATGAAGTTTATGGGGAAAAACTTAAGGGGAGTTTTAGTGAAGAAAATCATCTCAATCCTACTAATCCTTATTCAGCATCTAAAGCAGCAACAGAAATAATTATTAAGTCATACAAATATCACTTCAAATCCAATATTTTAGTTGTTAGAGGAAATAACATTTACGGTAAGAGACAATTTCCTGAAAAACTTATTCCATCGTGTATTACAAGACTTATAAAAAATAAACCAATAGAAATTCATGGATCAGGTAAACATATTAGGTGTTATTTGTCCGCAAAAGATTTCGCTAATGCTATTGGCATATTATTAAAAAAAAATAAAACAGGTGTATTCAATATTGGTAACAACAAATACTATAAAAATATTGAGATTGCACAAACCATCTGTGAGAAGTTTAAAAAAGATAAAAAAAAATATATCAATTTTGTAAAAGATAGACCCTTTAATGACAGAAGATATTCAGTAAGTATTAATAAAATTAGAAAAATTGGCTGGAAACCTCAAGATTCTTTATTATCAGATCTTAATGAAATAATAAGATGGTATAAAAAAAACATTAATTTGTATAAAATTTAAACTATCCACTCATTAAACTCATTTGAATTTTCTATAATATAATCAGGAAGATACTCTTTTGTTAGAGAAATTTTGTTATAAGTTATATTTCTATTATAAATATCTTCATTATTAATAATTTTTTTTAAAATATATTCTTCACTTTTATACTCTTTTAAATTTAATTCTTCATGTGGGGAATTTTCAATTTTTTTGATTATTTCTGAAGGACTCATTAAATAAGAAAAATGCCACCCACCATTACTAATTTCAAAAACTTTTTTAAATTTATCAATTCGCCAAAAAGGATAAGAAGAATTTTTTGAAGTAATTTTTCTCAAACTTACGAAATCTTTTAAATTTTTTTTTAAAATAACTCTACTTCCTTCCCAATTGTTTACATCTGATGATAAGAGATTTAATTTATAGTAATACAAATATTGTTGAAAAATACCAACATAACCTTCACTTATTTTTTTTTGACAATTTTTATTAAAAACTGACAGGTTCGGTATTTCATCAGCATCTGAGAATATTATAATATCATTTGATTTTGCTATTTTAATACCTTCAGACAAAAAATTTCTTTGAAAATCTTGCCTTTGCCAAGGATTTAAACTTTCAGGAAAATTTTCTAATTTTAGATAAATGATTTTATCTTTAAATTCTTTATATTGATCAATATCAAAATTATAGTTTTTGATTTCTCCTTTGTGAGTTTGTCTGGCTTCACAAATTACAAAGTAATCAACATATTCATTTAAAATATTAAATCTTAACTTGGTTAATAAAGTTTCGTTATTAAAAATAAAGCAATCAAAAATCTTAAAGCTTTTCATTTTTTAATTATTATTAAATTATTATTTGCAATATTGTTTTCATGATAAATATTTACTAAAGAAAAATTATATGATTTATTTTCAAAATATTTAATAAACTTTTCCTCATCTTTATAATAAACGTCCTCTATAATATAAATTCCATTATCAGCTAAAAATTCTATAGAATTCTCAAAGAAGCAAATATTAGCACTATATTCATGTAGGCCATCCTCTAATATAATATCAAATTTTTTTATACCTATGTTTTCAAACATTTCTTTAATAGAATTTGGATTAGTTTGATCAACATAAAAAGTTTTTATTCTATCTTCATTCATCAAAATATCTTTATCGATATCTGCACCATATATATTTGCTTCAGAAAAATAGTCTCGCCATGCTCTTAGTGATGCTAAAGGTGTCCCATTTTCACCCATATTACTTAAAAGTTTTGTATTATTAGTACCTAATCCTAATTCAAAAAAATTTTTAATTTCTTTTTTTTTATTATTAAAAATTTCAGAGTAATATTGAGCAAAATTGTGATGATTATTTTTACCACCTTTATCACTTCCATAAAAATCCATTAGTTTTTTTAAATTTTGGTTTGTATTACTATTTGTTAAATAAGTAAAAGTTATGTTTTTTTTAATACCTATAAATTTGAGTTTATACTTTATAGTTCTAAAAAAATCTCTTAAAAGTCTCATGTTCTATTTTTCTTTATTAATTTTTAATACTCCAATAAATGCCTCTTGAGGTATTTCCACTCTACCAAATTGTTTTGATCTAGCTTTTCCTTTTTTTTGTTTTTCTAAAAGTTTTCTCTTTCTATCTGTTGCTCCTCCTCCATGAATTTTAGTTAAAACATCTTTTTTAAAACCTTTAATAGTTTCTCTTGCTATTATTTTACCACCAATCGCTGCTTGAACGGGTATCATAAAATTATGTCTTGGTATAAGATCTTTTAATTTTTCACATACTTCTCTTCCTGTTCTCTGCGCAAAATCTTTATGTATCATCATAGCGAGAGCATCAACTGGTTCACCATTCACTAAAATTCCAAGTTTAACCAAATTTCCTTCTCTGTGCTCTAATATTTCATAGTCAAAACTTGCATAGCCACTTGTCATTGATTTAATCCTATCATTGAAATCAAATACTACCTCATTTAAAGGTAGTTCATAACTTATAACAGCTCTATTTCCTGAATAACTTAAATTAGTTTGTATACCCCTTTTGTCCTGGCATAATTTAATGATTGATCCCAAGTATTCATCTGGAGTTATAACTGTTGCTTTTATCCACGGCTCCTCAATAGAATTAATTAAAGTAGGATCTGGAAGACTTGATGGATTTTGTAAATCAATAGTATTTCCATCATTTAAATTTATCTTATAAACAACACCAGGGGTTGTCGTTAATAAATTAACATCAAACTCTCTTTCTAATCTTTCAGTGATTATTTCTAAATGAAGTAATCCTAAAAAACCACATCTAAATCCTAAACCCAATGCAGAGGAAGACTCTGCTTCATAAGAAAAACTTGCATCGTTTAATTGTAATTTAGCTAAGCCATCTTTTAATTTTTGATACTCAGAACTATCAACTGGAAAAAGTCCACAAAAAACAACGGGTTTGCTTGGTTTAAAACCAGGTAAAGGATCTATTTTTGTTTTTGTTGCATCACAAATAGTATCGCCTACTTTTGTTTCAGATAAAACTTTTATACCAGTAGTTATAAAACCAATTTCACCTGTATTAAGTTCATCAATATGTTTTGCTTTTGGGGTAAAAACGCCAACCTTTTCAACTATATAATCTTGGTCTGTTGAAAGCATTTTAATCTTCATGTTTTTAGTTATCTTGCCATTTATAACCCTTACTAAAATAACTACACCCAAATAAGTATCATACCAGCTATCAACCAATAAACATTTCAAGCTATCATCAGGATTACCCTTTGGTCCTGGTAGCTGTTCAATAATTTGCTCTAATATTTCATCTATACCTTCTCCAGTTTTTCCAGAACATGGAACTGCTTTTTTAGTATCTATTCCAATCACATCTTCAATTTGTTTGTTTGTCTTTTCTAAATCTGAAGCTGGAAGATCTATTTTATTTAATACTGGAATAATTTCATGATTTATATCAAGTGCTTGATAAACATTTGCTAATGTTTGTGCTTCTACTCCCTGAGTACTGTCTACAATTAATATTGATCCTTCACAAGCATACAACGATCTACTTACTTCATAACTAAAATCTACGTGACCTGGTGTGTCAATAATATTTAAAGTATAATCTTTCCCATCTTTTGCTTTATAATTTAATTTTACTGTTTGAGCTTTAATGGTTATACCTCTTTCTCTCTCAATATCCATTGAGTCAAGAACTTGGGCTTTCATTTCTCTATCAGTTAACCCTCCACACTTGTGAATTATTCTATCAGCTATTGTGGATTTGCCATGATCGATGTGGGCAATAATTGCAAAATTTCTTATATTTTCAATAGTGCTCATTTTAATTTCTAGGATCGAATTTTAGCACCAGTTTTATTTTCTACTGTTTCTATAATTAAATTATTAATTTTTTCTAAATCATTATCATTTAAAGTTTTTTCAGGTGACTGAATAGTCACACTAATTGCAATCGACTTTTGATTATTAGGAATATTTTCACCCTCATAAACATCAAAGACTTTTATATTGCTAATTAATTTTTGATCAACACTAGAAATAGCGTTTATCAAATCTTTTGCTTTTACATCTTTATTAACTACAAATGCAAAATCTCTCTCTGATTTTTGGAAATCTGAAGTAATAAATTGCGATTTCTGGTTATTCAATGATTTTTTTGGAAGTTTTAAGTTTTCAAGAAAAATTTCAAAACCAATTAAAGCATCTGTTTTTATATCTATCCTTTTTAGAATATTAGGATGTATCTCACCAAAATATGCTGCAACTTTATCTTTGTCGTTATTTAGAAAAATTCTACCTGACTTACCTGGGTGATAATAATTTGGTGTTTTATCATCTATAAAAAATTTGTCAGAATTGTAACCTGCTTCGATTAAAGTTTGCACCACATCTCTTTTAACATCAAATACATCTACATTTCTTTCTTTGTCAATCCAAGATAGTCTAGATTTTTTACCTGATGATAAACCACATACAACTGTTGTTTGTTCGCCTGGACTAGAACCAAAAAAAATAGGACCTATTTCAAATATTGATAAATCTTTAAAACCTCTATCTAGATTTTTACTTATATACATAATTAGATTTGAAAATATTGAGTTTCTCAAAACTCCTAATTCAGAACTAATAGGATTTATAATTTTAATTTCCTTTTTTGTTTGTTTAAAATAATCATTATAACTTGAGTCTGTAAAAGACCACGTTATAGCCTCTAAATAACCTTTGGAGGCAATAGCTCTTTGTAAAAAATGAAACAATTTTTGTGTTTGAGTTAGAGTAGATTTAGTTCTTTCTTTAATTGGTGCTATAGTTTTTATTTTATCAAAACCACTTATCCTTACTAATTCTTCAACAATATCTATTTCTTGCGATATATCAGGTCTCCATAATGGAACTGTTAACCTCAAATATTTTTTTTCTTTTTTACATTTAAAACCAAGATCTCCTAAAATTTTTATCATTTCTTTGGCAGAAATTTTAAAACCAGATATTTTTTCAAATAAATTGGTATCAAATTTAACAATTTGAGCTTTATGAGTTTCAGTTTTTTGGATATCTATTTTGCTAATTTCTCCACCACAAATTTCTTTTATCAATGATGCTGCTTTATTTAAGCCTTTTTCAATGGATGATGGATCAATACCTCTTTCAAATCTGAACTTTGCATCAGTATCAAGATTTAATTTTTTTGATGTATTTCTTATTGATTTTGGATCAAAATAGGCTGACTCTAATAATATATTTTTAGTATCTAATTCTGTTCCTGATCTAGTTCCTCCAATAATTCCACCTAACCCTAAAACTCCTTTTTGATCACTGATCACACACATATCCTTCTCCAATTTATACTCTTTATTGTCTAGGGCAGTAAATTTTTCTCCAGAATTTGAATTTCGAACAATTATACTTTTTTCAATCTTATCAGCATCATATGCATGTAATGGACGATTTATATCAAGCATCACATAATTTGTAATATCAACTATTGCTGATATTGGTTTTTGACCAACTGAAATTAATTTATTTTTAAGCCATTGAGGACTTTCTGTATTTTTTACATTGGTAATTAAACAGCTTCCAAAAGCAGTACATCCTTGGTTTTTTTCTTTTTTAATTTTAATTTTTAAAGTTTGTTTTGTTGTTGATTTAATTTTTTTTTCTTTTAATTCCAATAATTTCCCAAAACCTGATGCAGCAAGATCTCTGGCTATTCCTCTAAAACCAAGACAATCTGGTCTGTTAGGTGTTATTGATAAATCAATAAGATTTGATTTTGATTTTGAAAAAAAATTTTTACCAATACTTTTTTCAAATTTAGTTGATAATTCAGTTATCCCATCACTTTCATCAGACAAATTTAATTCAGATTCTGAACAAAGCATTCCATAAGAAGTAACACCTCTAATTTTAGCTACTACTAATTTTGTTTTTGTTTTAAGAATAGTTGCACCTGGAGGTGCATAAATAGTAATTAGACCTTCTCTTGCATTAGCAGCTCCACAAACAACTTTTTTAAATTCTTTTTCTCCAACATCAACATCACAAACTTTAAGTCGATCTGCATTTGGGTGTTTTTCTGTTTTAATAATTTTTGCTATTTTAAATGTTTCATTATCAGCAGATAGGCTACCTACACTTTCCACTTCTAATCCTATATTAGTAAGTTGCTCTAAAAGATGTTTTTCTTTTAAATTAGTCTTTAAATGATCTTGAAGCCAATCAAATGTAATTTTCATCTACTAAGGCCTCTATAGTTTGTTGGTACATCCAAAGGATCAAATCCAAAATGATTCAACCATCTATAATCACAATCAAAAAATGCTCTTAAGTCATTGATCCCATATTTTAACATTGCCAGTCTGTCAATTCCAATACCGAATGCGTACCCTTGAAACTTTGCTGGATCAACTTTCACATTTTTAAGAACATTTGGATGAACCATTCCACATCCTAAAATTTCTAGCCATTGATTGCCTTCTCCAATTATTATTTTTCCATCTTTCATTTCGTATCCGATATCAACTTCAGCAGATGGCTCAGTAAAAGGAAAATGGCTAGGTCTAAATCTCATTTTAATTTTATCTATTTCAAAAAACTCTTTGATTAAATAACTTAAACATCCTTTTAAATGACCCATATTTATATTTTTATCTATATGAAGACCTTCAACTTGATGAAACATGGGAGCATGTGTTTGATCACTGTCCGATCTATAGGTTCTGCCTGGGGCAATAATCTTAAATGGTGGTTTGTCTTTTAACATAGTTCTAATTTGAACTGGAGAAGTATGAGTACGTAATAGTTTTTGTTTCTCTTCATCTAAATAAAAAGTATCATGCATGTCTCTAGCTGGATGGTTGTCAGGAGTATTTAGTGCAGTAAAGTTATTATATTCATTTTCGACATCAGGACCTTCCTCTACACTAAAACCTATTTCAGAAAATATAGATGATATTTCGTCAATTGTTTGTGAAACTGGGTGAATTTTCCCTCTAACAAAAGGTCTTTCTGGTAAAGTTATATCAATTTTTTCTTTATCCAATTTCTTATTTATTTCTGCATTTTCAACTTCATCAATTTTTGAATGAATTAGATCTTGTAGTTCATCCTTAAGAATATTTAAATCAGATGCAAATTTTTTTCTCTCAGACTCAACAATTGTTCCAATTTTTTTAAATTGAGAAGAAACCAACCCATTTTTACCAAATAGATTTGATTTTATTTGATTTATCTCTGAGAGATCTAACTTGCCCTTAAGTTTTAAGATAAATTCATCTCTTATTTTTTTTAGATCAGACATCTTTACAGATTATTTCTTCAGGAAAATAAAACAATAGCGAAGATTAATTTAAAGCAGATTGTGCTTTTTGAACTATAGTTTTAAAGGCTTCTGGACTATCATACGCTATCTCAGCTAGAATTTTTCTATCAATTTTAATTCCACACTTATTTAATCCATTAATAAACCTAGAATAAGTCATGCCTTCAGCTCTCACACCTGCGTTAATTCTTTGTATCCAAAGAGATTTAAAATCCCTTTTTTTATTTCTACGATCTCTATAAGCATATTGCATAGCTTTTTCCATGGCTTGCTTTGCAACTCGGATTGTATTTTTTCTTCTTCCCCATTGACCCTTTACAGCTTTTAGGACTTTTTTATGTTTAGCTTTACTTGTAACACCTCTTTTAACTCTTGCCATTTTAACCTCTTAAACTATATGGCATGTACGATTTAACAATTTTTCCATCTTGTTTTGACATCGCCGTAGTGCCTCTTAATTTTCTAATTTGAGAATTTGTTCTTTTAATCATACCATGCCTCTTACCAGCTTGGGCCATCATGACTTTTCCTCTAGCTGATATTTTAAAACGTTTTTTTGCTGAGCTTTTTGTTTTTAGTTTTGGCATAATTGAGCGAGGTTATACAAAGATTAAAGAATATTTACAACCTATATTAAGGCTTATAAAGGCTGAATTACCATTATCATTTGTTTTCCATCAAACTTTGGGTGTAATTCTACCTTGCCAATATCTTTCATGTCTTCTTTAATTTTAGTCATAAGTTCATTACCCAAATGAGAGTGTTGAAGTTCTCGACCTTTAAATCTTATTGTAAATTTTACCTTATCTCCTTTAGCTATAAATTTTTTGGCATTTTTCACTTTAAATTCATAATCATGAGTTTCTGTTACAGGTCTCATCTTGATTTCTTTAAGAGCAACAATTTTTTGTTTCTTTTTTGCTAAATTTGCTTTTTTTTGTGCATCATATTTAAATTTACCCATATCCATAATTTTACAAACAGGAGGGTTCGCATTTGCAGCTATCTCTATTAAATCTAAGCCTTGATTTTTAGCCATAGAAATTGCCTCATTTGTATTAATAGTTCCTAAATTTTCACCGTCACTTGTAATAACTTGAACCTCTGGTGAAGAAATCCTATTATTAGATCTTGGACCACGATCCTTCGTTCTTCTTTGAAAATAATTTTGTTTGAAATCTGCCACTTAATTTGAAGATACTTTATTTAAAGCAGAGTATTTTTTTAGAAATGTATTTAGTTCCATATTTTCTTGTTTATTAGAATCCAATCTTCTAATGGTTACAGAATTACTGTCAACTTCTTTTTTACCACAAATTAATAAAACAGGGACTTTTGCAAGAGAATGTTCTCTAATTTTATAATTCAAGTTATGATTTTTTAAATCTACTAATGAGCTCATACCAGCCGATTTAATTTTTTCAGATACTTTAACTGCATAATTTTCAAAGTCTTCTGAGATTGGTATTACAACTGTTTGTAATGGTGAAATCCAAAATGGAAATTTTCCAGCATAATTTTCAATTAAAATTCCAATAAATCTTTCAAGAGACCCAAATAAAGCTCGATGTAACATCACAGGAACTTTTTTTGTTCCATCTTTATCAATGTATGAAGCATCCAATCTTCCAGGTAAATTGAAATCGACTTGTAAAGTTCCACATTGCCAATCTCTACCAATTGCATCTCTTAAAACAAACTCAATTTTTGGACCGTAAAAAGCACCCTCACCTTTATTAATGCTATATTCTAACTTTGATGCTTTAACTGCTTTTAATAATGAAGCTTCAGCTTTATCCCAAACTTTATCATCACCAACTCTAACCTCTGGTCGATCTGCATATTTAAGAACTACATTTTTAAAACCTAAATCTTTATAAATATCTAAAATTAAATTTGTAACAATTAAACATTCACTAGTGATTTGATCCTCGGTGCAAAAGATATGAGCATCATCTTGAGTAAAGGCTCTTACTCTTAAAAGCCCATGAAGAGCTCCTGATGGTTCATATCGATGAACTTTTCCAAATTCTGTTATCCGTAAAGGTAAATCTCTGTAGCTTTTTAAACCTTGATTAAAAACTTGGATATGGCCTGGACAATTCATTGGCTTAATTGCAAAAACTTTTTCATCTGGAGTTTCTGAAGTATACATGTTCTCTCCATATTTTTCCCAATGACCAGATTTTTCCCACAACAATCTATCTAATACTTCAGGGGTGTTTACTTCCCTATAACCAGCAGCATCCTGTCTAGCTCGCATATAATTTATTAATTTCTGAAATAAAGACCAGCCCTTTTCGTGCCAAAAGACAGCGCCGGGGCTTTCTTCTCTAAAATGAAATAAATCCATTTCCTTGCCAAGTTTTCTATGATCTCTTTTTTCTGCTTCTTCTATCCTTTTTAAATATTCGTCTAAATCTTTTTGGGATGCCCAGCTAGTACCATAAATTCTTTGAAGCATCTCATTATTAGAGTCACCACGCCAGTAAGCTCCCGAAACTTTTGTTAATTTGAAGGCTTTACCAATTTTACTGGAAGAGGTTAGATGCGGACCTCTACACAAATCATGCCAAGTATCGCCGTGATGATAGACAGAAAGTTCCTCATTTTTTGGAATACTTTCAATTATTTCAGCTTTATATTTTTCACCAATTTTTTTAAAATGTTTAATTGCTTTATCTCTCTCCCAAACTTCTCTTCTTGTTTTTACATCTTTATCAATTATCTCTGACATTCTTTTTTCTATTTTCTTAAGATCATCTTCTGTAAAAGGTTCTTTTCTAGCAAAATCATAAAAAAAACCATTTTCTATTACTGGTCCAATTGTAACTTGAGTGCCTGGGTATAATTCTTGAACAGCCATAGCCATAATATGTGCAGTGTCATGTCTTATAACTTCTAATCCTTCAGGATCTTTTGCTGTAAAAATTTTAACTGAGCAATCATTATTTATTGAAAAATATAAATCCTTTAGCTCTTCATCCACACTCATTATTAATGCTTGCTTTGCTAACGATTTGCTAATTTTTTCAGCTACTTCTATTCCAGTAACTTTATTTGGAAAATCTAGGCTGTTTCCATCTGGTAGTGTAATAGTTGGCATTTAATTTACTAATCTTTTATACTCTGAATAAGTAGAAAAACACATTTTTTCAACATTAAATTTCTTAATAATGTTTTTTCTTCCCTCTTTTCCCATTAATTTTAGTGATGACTCATCCATTGTAATTGCTTGAATAATTTTTTTACTTAAGGAATTAATATCTCCAGCTTCAAATAAAAAACCAGTTTTTTCATTTATTATTGTTTCGTTTGAACCTCCTATATTGCTCGCAATAATTAATTTTTCCATAGATTGTGCCTCCACTGCAACCCTCCCAAAAGCCTCAGGCTCTATTGAGGGTGATATGACAATATCTGAGACTTTATAGGCTAAAGCCATATCTTTACATTGATCTATAAATTTTATTTGATTGGTTAAACGATATTGTTCAGTAATACGGATCAATTTTTTTTTATATAAATCTCTTCCTTGATGACTTCCTAATATAACAAGATGAAAAGCTTCATAGCCTAATTCAACTTTTGTTAAATTAATTGCTTCAATGAGCATTTCCTGACCTTTCCAAGAAGTAAGTCTACCAGGTACTAAAATAATTTTTTTTTCTTTATTAATCTCCCATTTTGTAAGAAGTTTTTTTTCATCCTCCTCTAATTTTGAAGATGGATCAAAATAATCTACATTTATACCTCTAAATATTACAAGAAATTTTTTTTTTAGTGTTAAAAGTTCAGAATAATTTTCTTTAATATGTGAAAAAATAAAATTCGATCCAGCAATTATCAAATCAGATCTAACCATGACAGAGTTGTAAAATTTTTTTAATTTACCACTAAAATTATATGTGCCATGAAATGTGGTTACAAATTTTCTTCTAGTCAATTTTGTTGCTAAAAGACATGACCATGCTGGTGCACGACTTCTAGCATGAACTATTGTAATATTAAAAAATAAAATTATTGCAATTAGCATTATTGAATTAAAAAATATTAGAATAGGATTTTTACTTTGAACTGGTAGCCTAATTAATTTTACTTTTTTTTTATCTATAAACTTAGTTAACTCACCACCACTAGTAACAATAAAAGATTTACAATTATTTTCTGGTAGATAATGTGCAATATCATAACAGCCTGTTTCTGCTCCCCCATATCCTAATTTTGGTATTACCTGTAAAACATTTATATTAGACGACATAAGATAAGATTATATAATAATAGATAAAACTAATAAACTTTAATGACGAAATTTAACTATTATAAATTAAGTAAAGCTAAGAAGATAAGATATTTAAAACTGTATCAAAAAAACTGTGACTATATTGTTTTTTTACATGGATTTATGTCTGATTTAGATGGTAAAAAACCGAGATCATTTTTAAAATTTGCTAAAAAGAATAAATTAGGCTTTTTGGCATTAGAATATTCTGGCCATGGAAAATCATCTGGTAAATTTACAAAAGGTAATATTTCTAAATGGACTAAAGAAACGAGTATTTTAATTAAAAAAATAGTTAAAACAAATAAAATAATCTTTATTGGTTCTAGTATGGGTGCATGGATTGCATTAAACCAATTCAAAATTTTTAAAAAACAGATTAAAGGTTTCTTGGGTATTGGTTCAGCACCAGAATTTCTGGAAAATTTAATGTGGAAAAAATTTTCAAAAAAAATGAAAGCTGAGACAATGAAAAATAGGATTTATAATTTAAAACATGGGGACTATATTTATCCAATTACTCTTCAATTAATAAAAGATGGAAGAAAAAATAAGGTTTTAAATAAAAAAATAAATTATAAAATAAATATTACCATGGTCCATGGTCAAAAAGATGAAGTTGTTCCAGTTTCTTACTCAAAAAAAGTGTTAAAAATTTTTAAAAATAGTAGAAAGAAGTTAGTAATTATTAAAAATGGTGATCACAGTCTATCTTCACCTAAACACTTAGTGATGTTAAAAAAAGAATTAAAATTAATTATTAACTAACTTCTTTTACTTTAGTATTCAAAGTGATTGGATTTTTGAGTTTATCTAACATTTCTTTTGGACAAACTTGAACAAAATTTTTTATTTCATCCTCGAAATTTGAAATTAAACTTTTTGATAATAAAGATCCAGTTTCATTTGAATGTTCAAGAACCAAATCTTTTAAAAAATTTTTCCAATATGAAGTTTCAACGTTTTGCCAGACAACTGACTCAGAATTTACTTTTTTTTCAAAATCTTTTTGTTTATCATAAATAAAAGCCATACCACCTGTCATACCTGCTGCAAAATTGTCACCAACTTGTCCAAGAATTATTACAGTACCTCCAGTCATATATTCACAGCCATTTGAGTCACATCCCTCTATAACAGTTATTGCACCAGAATTTCTTACTGCAAATCTATCTCCTGCTTGACCAGCAGCAAAAAGTTTGCCTGATGTTGCTCCATAAAGGACTGTATTTCCAATAATTGTATTTTCATTTGAAACTAAATTACTTTCATCAGAAAGTTTTATAGAAATAGTTGCTCCTGATAGTCCTTTACCAACATAATCATTTGCATCTCCTTTAAGATTAAGTTTTAATCCTTTAGACGAAAAAGCTCCAAACGATTGTCCTGCGGAGCCTTTGAAATTTAATGTGAGAAAATTTTCATTTAATTTTTCATAACCATATTTCTTATAAAGAAGGTGGGAAATTCTAGTACCTACAGCTCTATTGGTATTCTGAATAATAAATTCTTTTTCAATCTTTTCTGAGTTATTAAGTGATTTTTCAATTTCAGGCCAAATCTCTTGATCTAATGTATCTGGCACCTTATTGATTTCAGGTATCTCACAATATCTTTTATTGCTACCAGGATCAGCTTGAACAAATAACGGGTTTAAATCTAGATCATCTAAATTAGGTGAACCTTTATTTACTTGCATTAATAAATCAGTTCTTCCAATAATATCATTTAATGATTTAAAGCCTAGCTTGGCTAAAATCTCTCTGACTTCAGAAGCAATAAATGTAAATAAGTTTACTATTTTGTCTGGTGTGCCAGTAAATCTTTCTCTTAATTTTTCATCTTGTGTACACACACCAACTGGGCAAGTATTTGAGTGACACTGTCTTACCATAATACATCCCATTGCAACTAAAGCTGTTGTTGCAACTCCATATTCTTCTGCTCCCATCATAGCTGCGATGACAACATCTCTACCTGTTTTTATTCCACCGTCTGTTCTCAAAGTTATTTTATGTCTTAAGTTGTTTAATGTAAGAACTTGATTAGCCTCTGTTAGGCCCATCTCCCATGGTATACCTACATATTTAACACTAGTTTGGGGTGTTGCACCTGTTCCGCCGTTATGCCCTGAAATTAAAATAATATCTGCCTTAGCTTTAGCCACTCCAGCTGCAATAGTCCCAATACCCGAAGAAGCAACTAACTTAACACCAACTCTTGCTTTAGGATTTATTTGTTTAAGATCATAAATAAGTTGTGCAAGATCCTCTATTGAATAAATATCATGATGTGGTGGGGGTGAAATTAAAGTAACCCCTGGTGTAGAGTGTCTTAATTTAGCTATTTCCTCAGTTACTTTAAAACCTGGTAGTTGTCCTCCCTCTCCTGGTTTTGCACCTTGAGCCATTTTTATTTCTATTTCATTACAATTATTTAAATAGTTTACAGTTACACCAAATCTTGCAGATGCGATTTGTTTAACTCTTGAATTTGCACTATCTCCTCCATCCATAATCTTAAATCTCTCTGCATCCTCACCACCTTCTCCACTGCAAGAAGCTCCTTTGATTCTATTCATACCGATAGCTAAGGTTTCGTGTGCTTCTTTAGATAGGGCTCCATGAGACATACTCCCACTTCCAAATCTTTTGAGTATTTTTTCTATAGGTTCTACCTCAGATAATTCTATCGAAGGGCCAATTTTCTTTTTTCTAAAATCAATTAAATCCCTCAAATTGATTGGAGGTAAATTATATATTCCTTCAGCATATTTTTTATACGCTGAATAAGAATTTAAACCTACGGCACTTTGTAATAAATGTATTAATTTACCTTGATATTGATGAGTTTCACCATTCTTTCTATATCTATAAATACCTCCGATAGGTAAAACTGTATCTGTACTTTCAAAAGCTTCTTTATGAATCTGACGTATCTTTTTTTCAATTCCTATCAGACCAATCCCTGAGATTTTAGAAACTACGCCAGGAAAATAATCACTAACAATAGTCCTGCTCAATCCAACTGTCTCAAAATTACATCCACCTCTATAAGAACTAAGAACAGATATACCCATTTTAGACATTATCTTTAAAAGACCTGCATTTATTGATTTTATATATCTATGCACACAATCATCAAAGCTGTACTGCCCAAATAACTTTTTTTCATGTCTTTGATATAAGCTGTCAAAAGCTAGATAAGGATTGACGGTTGTAGCTCCTACTCCGATTAAGGTAGCAAATGAGTGCGTATCTAGTGCCTCACCTGATTGAACATTTATTGACACATATCCTCTTAACTTTTTATCAATAAGAAAAGTATTAATTGCTCCCACACACAAAAGCATTGGCATTGGTATTTTTTTTGATGATAGATCTTTATCACTTAAAATTATTTGTGATACACCTTGTCTAACAGCGATTTCAGCTTCTTTTTGAATTCTTTTAATAGCAAGTGTTAAATTTTCATCATCAGAAAATGTACAATCAATTGATAAAGAGTTTTTTCCAAAATAGTTTATGAATTTATTAAATTGAGAATTAGACAAAATTGGACTGTTTAAAACATAAATGTTCTCTTTAGTCAGCGTATCAAAATCTAGAATATTTCCTAAGTTTCCAAATCTAGTTTTCAAACTCATAACTTTATTTTCTCTTAAGGAATCAATTGGAGGATTAGTTACTTGACTAAAATTTTGTCTAAAAAAATGATAAAGAGGCCTGTATTTGTCTGATAATACTGCTAGTGGTGTGTCATCTCCCATTGAACCAGTTGCCTCTTTTGCATCTTCTGCCATTGGATGTAAGATTAATTCTAAATCTTCTAAACTTATTCCAAAGGTATGCTGTCTTCTTCTTAAGTCTTCCCCTGCAAAATTATGCTTCTCTTTAGCAATGAAGATTTTTTCATCTAAATCAATAATTTGTGAGTTAAAATGTTTAAATTCTTTTGCTAAAAAATCTTTAATTTGATTGTTTGAAAAAACTTTTCCTTTTTCAATTCTTACTCCAATAATTTCGCCTGGTCCTAATCTTCCTTTGGATAAGATCTTTTTTTCATTCAGCTTTATCATCCCAGTTTCTGACCCAGCAAAAAGTAGTTTATCTTTAGTGATTGCATACCTAAGAGGTCTCAGACCATTTCGATCATTTGCAGCTATTACCCATTCATTATCAGTGGCTGCGATCGCTGCAGGTCCATCCCAGGGCTCCATAGTACTATTCAAGAAATTAAATAACTGCTGATGATTTCTTGAGAGTGTTTTATTTTTTTTTGACCATGCATCTGGAACTAGCATTAATTTAGCTAGAGGAGCAGGTTGACCTGACTTATTTAATAATTCAAAAACGTTATCTAGCGCAGCTGAATCTGAAACTCCTTGAGAAATTACAGGTTTTAAATTTTCTACATTCTCAAATAAAGGACTACTCATCTCCTCTTCATGAACTTTCATCCAGTTTTTATTTCCTTTATAAGTGTTTATCTCTCCATTATGAGCTATAGCCCTAAATGGTTGAGCTAAACTCCAGCTAGGAGCAGTATTTGTAGAAAACCTTTGATGAAAAATAGCATATCTTGAAATAAATCTCTCATCTTTTAAATCTAAATAGAAATCTGAAATTGCTTCAGCTAAAAACATTCCTTTATAAATTATTGATTTAGAGCTCATGGAACATACATAAAAATTATTTACAGATAGTCTATTAGCTGAGTTTTCTATTTTTTTTCTAGTTTCATAAATTTTTCTTTCAAGTTCTTTATCAAGTAAATTTGGATTGTTTGATTTAAATAAAACTTGGATAATCTCTGGCATTGTTTGTAAAGCTTTTTCACCTAAAACTTTTGGGTTTACAGGAACTTGTCTCCATCCATAAATATTAAAATCATTTTTGGTTAATTCACTTTCAACTATAGTTTTAGAGTTTTCTTGAGATGAATAATCATTTTTAGGTAAAAAAATCATTCCAACACAAATTTCAGAATTATCATGGTGATGTCCAGTAACTTGAATTTTTTCTATAAAAAAGTCTTTTGGTATTTCTAAATGTATCCCTGCTCCATCACCTGTTTTTCCATCTGCATCTACTGCACCACGATGCCAAACGGCTTTTAGAGCCTCGATTCCATGCTCAACAACTGCTCTTGATTTCTTTCCCTCTGTAGAAGCAATTAGACCTACTCCACAAGCATCATGTTCCATCTCGTGAGAATAAACATGATTTTTAGAGAGTAGTTCCAGATTATTTTTATAATTTTTCATTAAGCTACTTGTGTTTTTTTTATTGCAATATTTTCAAGATATTTTTTCATTGATGAGGCCGCATCTCTTCCATCTTTGATAGCCCAAACAACTAATGATGCTCCTCGAACTATGTCTCCTGCAGCGAAAACACCATTTAAATTTGTTTCCATAGTATCAAAATCTGTCTTAATAGTTCCCCACTTAGTAACCTGTAATTCTTGCGCATCAAATAATAGTGGTAAATTTTCTGGGTCAAAGCCTAAGGCTTTGATAACCATATCTGCTTTAATTTCAAACTCTGAACCCTCTTTAATTTTTGGTCTTCTTCTTCCAGAATCGTCTGGCTCACCCAATTTGATTTGATCAACTATTAGTTTTTCAATTTTATTTTTTCCTTGAAATTCTTTAGGACTTGATAACCAAACAAATTCAACTCCTTCTTCTTCTGCGTTAGCAACTTCTCTAGCAGATCCTGGCATATTTTCTTTATCTCTTCTATAAAGGCACTTAACGGATTTAGCTTTCTGCCTTATTGAAGTTCTAACACAATCCATAGCAGTATCTCCACCACCTATAACTACAACATCTTTACCTTCTGCATTCAATATCCCTTTATCAAAAAGTTCAACCTCATCACCTAAACCTTTTTTATTTGAAGCTGTCAAAAATTCCATTGCAGGGAAAATATGATCTAAATCATTTCCTGGCAACTCAACTTCTCTAGGTTTATAAACTCCAGTTGCAATTAAAATTGCATCATGTTTTTTTCTAAGTTGATCTAGATTGGCGTCTTTTCCTATTTCAAAATTTTGGATAAATTCAATACCCCCATCTTTTAATAGTTTTGTTCTTCTTTCAACAACATGTTTCTCTAATTTAAAATTAGGAATTCCGTAAATTAATAATCCCCCTGCACGATCATATCGATCATAAACTGTAATTTTATATCCATCTTTTCTTAATTGTTCTGCAGCAGCAAGTCCTGCGGGTCCTGCTCCAATTATACCTACGCTTTGATCTCTTTCATGCTTTACTTCAATGGGTTTGACCCATCCTTGTTCCCAGGCATTGTCAGTAATATATTTTTCCATTGAACCAATAGTTACAGTTCCATGGCCAGATTGTTCTATAACACAATTACCCTCACACAATCTGTCTTGTGGGCATATTCTTCCACATACTTCAGGCATATTGTTTGTGCTTTGTGATAACTCATAAGCCTCTTTTAATCTTCCCTCCGCAGTTAACTTTAACCAATCTGGTATATTATTACTAAGTGGACAGTGGACTTGACAGAATGGTACCCCGCATTGTGAACATCTGCTTGATTGTTCTTGGGCCTTTTGATTAATAAATTCATCATAAATTTCATTGAAATCTTCTTTTCTAGTGCCAACCTCTCTTTTAGGTGGAGTTTGTTGACCTATTTTCACAAACTTTAGCATTTTATCAGTCATATTTTTTTATAAATTTAAGGCAAAATATACATTGTTTTTATTAGTAAAAGAATAATTTAGGTCAGTATATATGACCTAAATAAATGAATTAATAGCCATATATATGAGAATTCCAATTTTTGCATACCTATTATGAGTAAATCGAATTGTTTAAAATCAATATTTTTTAAGTTACGACACTTATATGTTTCAAGAATTTATAGAAATCCTTATTCTATCCGCGGTTCAAGGAATATCTGAATTTTTACCAATTAGTTCCTCTGCACACTTAATTTTAATTTCTAATTTCTATGATTTAAAAACAGGCTCTTTATTAATAGATATCAGTTTACATTTAGGTTCTTTATTTGCGATTATATTTTATTTCAGAAAAGACCTACTAGATTTAAAGAATAATAAAAAACTTTTACAACTCATTTTACTTGGCTCTATACCTTTAATCATTTTTGGATACTTGCTCCACTCAACTGAACTTATTTATTTACTCAGAAATTTAAAAGTTATAGCATGGGCAACATTGTTTTTTGGAATAGTTTTATTTTTTGCTGATCAGCAAAAAATCGATAAAAATATATCTACAAATTTAAATACAAAATCTATAATATTTATTGGTCTATTTCAAATCCTGGCATTAATCCCTGGCGTGAGTAGAGCGGGTATTACATTAACTGCAGCGCGATTTTTAAAGTTTAATAGAGTTGACTCAAGTAAGATTTCATTTTTATTATCAATCCCAGCTTTAGCAGGTGCAAGTTTTCTTGGCCTCAAAAATGCAGCCAATCAACCTCTTGAAATAAATTATCTTATAATACTTTCAATAATTTTATCATTTTTATTTTCATATGTTACAGTCAAATTTTTTCTAAGTTATATAAATAGGTTCTCATTGAATGTTTTTATTATTTATAGAATTTTTATTGCTTCAATATTATTTTTGATAATATATTCTTAGGCAGTTTTTTTCATTAAAGGTAAAAGTTGTGATAATAAAACTCCACATAAAATAAAAAAACATCCTAAAATATTATTAATATCCAATATTTGATTAAGCAAAAACCAAGCTGCAATAGTAGCAAATACTCCCTCTAAAGAAAAAATTATTGCAGCAGGAGCTGGTGCAATTCTTCTTTGAGCATAAATCTGAAGAACAAATGCAAATCCTCCAGATAAAATTCCAGCATATAAAATAGAGTCGATTTCTTTTAAAATATTGTTTAAAATAAATTCTTCATAAATTGAACCAATTATAAAAGAAAATACTGCCACAATTAATGTTTGCAGAGCTCCTATTGTAAGAGGAAGATTATACCTGATAACAATCATGCCAGTAAAAATAATATGAGTGCTCCAAAAAAAAGCCCCTAGTAATACTAAACTATCTCCTAATCTTACAGTTGCATCATAAAAATTTGTAAGTAAATATCCTCCAATTAAACATAAAACTACTGACGGCCATACACTCCAATGAATTGATTTTTTTTTAAATAAAAAAACTATAATTGGTACCATTGGAACATAAAAAATTGTAAAAAAAGCTGCATTTGCCACATCTGTATGAAGTAAAGCAACTTGCTGTAAAGCAGAGCCTAAAAAAAGTGATATTCCAATTAATGCAGAGAGGATAATAAATGTTTTGATATCTAATTTGAATTCAGATTTAAACTTTTTTATTTCAAATAAAAATACAAGAGGAAGTATCGCCAAGAAACCAACAAAAAATCTTACAGCATTAAAAGTAAATGGACCAATATCATCCATACCAGTGTCTTGAGCAATAAAAGTTGTCCCCCAAATAAATGTACACAATAGGGCGCTAAGTAAAGATACTGTTTTTGACATAAGTTTATTTAAACAGCTAATTTATAAGCAAAATTTTTTCCTAAATTTTCTTTTAATTCATTATTAAATCTAGCTGCTTCAGCACCGTCAATTATTCTATGATCGTATGATAGAGATAAAGGTAACATTGTGCGAATTTGAAATCTGCCATTTAAATAAATTTGTTTTTTTTGTGATTTCCCAATTCCTAAAATCGCGACCTCAGGATAATTAATAATAGGGGTAAAAAATGAACCTCCTATTCCACCAAGACTCGTTATCGTCATTGATCCCCCAAAAAGTTCCTTTTTATCAATTTTAAGATTTCTACATTCTTCACTTATCTTTTTTAATTCATCAGCAATTAAGGAAATATTTTTATTTTCAGCATTTCTTAATTTAGGAACCATTAATCCATGTGGTGTATCTACTGCTATACCAATATGGTAATATTTTTTAAATGTCATTTTTCCATTATCAATTTCATCTATTGAAGAATTAAAACTAGGATACTTTTTTAAAGATGCGGATAAAGCTTTAACAATAAATGCTAAAGGTGTTATTTTCTTTTTTTCCCCTGTATATATATCTGTAAGGGAATTTCTAAATTCTTCCATTTCAGTGATGTCGGCCTCATCATGGTTTGTAACATGTGGTATTTGTGTCCAGGAATTAACTAAATATTTTGATGAAATTTTTTTTACTCTAGGAATGTCTTTTATTTCAATTTCACCAAATTCTGAATGAGCATATTCTAATTTATTTTCTTCATTTTTATTAATATGAACCTTCTCATTTTGCCCTGATTTATTAGAAACAAATAATTTAATATCTTTTTCTATTACACGACCATCTCTTTCAGTGCCCTGTACTTTATTAATATCTACACCAAGTTCTCTTGCAAATTTTCTTGCTTTTGGTGATGCTGGAACAATTTTTAATAAATCTTTTTTTGACATTTATAATCTTGATGGCATTGGTTTGTTAGGGTCGATTTTATATTTTTTTATAGCATCTGAAGCATACTTAGATGGTAAAAGTTGTTCTTTTGCCAATATACTTAATCCATAAGCAACTACGTGTTCTTTATCTACTTCAAAAAATTTTCTTAAATTTTTTCTAGTATCACTTCTTCCAAACCCGTCTGTTCCTAAAGAATAAAAACTTTTATTTATATATGGTCTTATCTGATCAGAATTCATTCTCATATAATCTGAAGCTGCTAATATTGGTCCCTCTGTTTTTTCTAAACATTTTTCAACGTACGATTTTTTTTGATCTTTATCAGGATTTAAAAGATTATATCTTTCTACCTCTAGTCCATCTTTTCTTAATTCATTAAAACTTGTAACGCTCCAAACTTCACTATCTATATTATATTCTTTTTGTAATATTTCAGCACCCGCAATCATTTCTCTTAAAATTGTACCAGAGCCTAAAAACTGAATTTTACTTTTTTTATGTTTATTAAACTCTTTGATTTTGTACATACCTTTGAGAATTCCCTCCTCACAATTTTTATCTTTTGGCATTTCTGGGTGGGAATAATTTTCATTCATTGTAGTAATATAATAAAAAATATTTTCATTTTTTTCATGCATCCTTTTTAAACCTTCCCTAAAAATTACTGCTAATTCGTAATGGAATGTTGGATCATAAGAAATACAGTTTGGTATTGTTGATGCCATCAAATGACTGTGGCCATCTTGATGTTGCAGTCCCTCTCCAGCTAATGTTGTTCTTCCAGCTGTAGCACCAATTAAAAAACCTCTCGATTGGCTGTCAGCTCCAGCCCAAGCAAAATCTCCAATTCTTTGGAAACCAAACATAGAATAAAATAAGTATATGGGTATCATTTCTATATCATGATTTGTGTAGGAAGTTCCTGCAGCTATCCAAGAAGACATGGCTCCTGCTTCAGTAATTCCCTCTTCTAATACTTGACCACTTTTTTCTTCTTTGTAGGAACTTAGTTGAGCAGCATCTTCAGGTTCATACTTTTGGCCTTCATGAGCATATATTCCAACCTTTTGAAAAAAACCCTCCATACCAAATGTTCGAGCTTCATCGGGAATAATTGGAACCAGTCTTGGTGCAACATTTTTATCCCTAAGTAAACTTGTGAGCATTCTTACTAACGCCATTGTAGTAGACATCTCCTTTTTACCGGTAGATTCTTTCATATTATCAAAAATATTTTTAGGTGGTGCTTTTATAGATTTAGCATAAGTTGTTCTCTCAGGAATAAATCCACCAAGTTGAAGTCTTCTTTCTTTTAGATATTTAATCTCAGCTGAACTAGTATCAGGTTTATAATATTCAATATTTTTTACTTGATCGTCTGTCAATGGAACATCAAACCTATCTCTATAGTACATTAAATCATCAATATCTAATTTTTTTGTTTGATGCGTAGTGTTAACGCTTTCTCCACTTTTACCCATCCCATAACCTTTTATTGTTTTAGCAATTACAACTGTTGGGCTTCCAATGTTTTTTGAAGCTTTATCATATGCAGCAAAAACTTTATGGGGATCATGACCACCTCTATTTAGTCTCCAAATATCTTTGTCAGATAAACTTGAAACTAATTTTTCTGTCTCTGGATATTTTCCAAAAAATTTTTCTCTAACAAAAGCACCATCTCTTGCTTTTATCGCTTGGTATTCTCCATCGACTGTTTCATTCATTATCTTAACAAGATGGCCTGATTTATCATTTGCTAATAATGAGTCCCAATAAGATCCCCAAATAACTTTAATCACATTCCAACCAGCACCTCTAAAAATTCCTTCTAATTCTTGAATTATTTTTCCATTACCTCTAACTGGACCATCCAATCTTTGTAAATTACAATTAACTACAAAAATTAAATTATCTAATTTTTCTCTTGATGCTAAACCAATAGCGCCTAAAGACTCCGGTTCATCCATCTCACCATCTCCTAAAAAAGCCCAAACTTTTCTTCCTTCATCTTTAATAAGGCCCCTGTTGATCAGATACTTCATATATCTAGCTTGGTAGATTGCCAACATTGGACCTAAACCCATTGAAACAGTGGGAAATTGCCAAAATTTTGGCATTAACCAAGGATGAGGATAAGAAGATAAACCTCCAGGATTCACTTCTTGCCTAAAACTATCCAATTGTTTTTCACTAAGTCTTCCCTCTAAAAAAGCTCTTGCATACATACCTGGAGCACTATGACCTTGAAAATAAACTAAGTCTCCTCCAAATTTATTATTTTTCGCTCTCCAAAAATGATTCATACCCACATCATAAAGAGTTGCTGCTGAAGCAAATGTACCTATGTGACCACCAAGTTCAGGAAACTTTTTATTGGCTCTTACTACCATAGCTGCAGCATTCCATCTAATCAAAGATCTAATTCTTCTTTCTATATTTTGATCTCCATTAGATTTTTGTTCCTCACTGACTGGTATAGTATTTATATAAGGGGTATTTTGCGTATAAGGAATATTTGCGCCTTCTCTATAAGCTTTATTTATTAACTCCTTTATTAAATAATGAGCCCTTTGATTCCCATCTTTTTGAATTACTGCAGACAAAGATTCTAACCACTCATTTGTTTCAGTTGGATCAATATCACCTTTGTTAACAACTTGAATATTATCAGTTTTACTTTCTTCTTTTATTAAAATTTTATTTGTGGTTTTTTTACTTTGAGCTACAGGCTTTTCAATTATTTCTTCTTGAGATTTTTTTAACGAATTTTCAGCTTCTTTTATTAAATTTTCAGTATTTTTGGGTACGTCCTCTGCTGTTTTTGTAGAAATTTTTGTCCCTGTTGTCGTAAGTAATAAATCACCTTTTGAAACTTTATCTCCAATTTTTACATTAACTGTTTCTATTTTACCTTCAATAGTTGATGGAATTTCTACACTTGATTTGTCACTTTCAATAGTAACTATTGGATCATTTTTTTTTATTTCTTGACCTTCTTGAACTAGAATTTCTATTACTTCAACACCTTCAAATTCTCCAATATCAGGAACTAATAATTTTTCAGTCATTAATTATGTTTTATACACCATAAATGCTTAGTAAATTGCAAATTTTAACACATTCTGTTCAATTTTTTGACATTCTTTAAGTTCAAATTAATAAAATGATTAAAAAATTATTAAATGTACTTATTCAACCAAAAGTTAGCACCTATATAGATGCTAAAACATGGATTCAAAAAATTTTATTAGAGAAGAAATACGGAAAAATTAGTTCCTAATTTCTTTCAACACATATTGCAATACCCATACCTCCACCAATACAAAGTGAGGCACATCCCTTTTTTTTATTAAGTTTTTTCATTTGATATATTAGAGAAATTAATATTCTTGCTCCTGATGCTCCAATTGGATGACCTAAAGCTATAGCTCCACCATTAATATTCACTTTGCTTATATCAATATTCAGTTCTCTAATAACTGCAATAGTTTGTGCTGCAAAAGCTTCATTTATCTCAAATAGATCTATATCCTCTAATTTCCAGTTAGCTTTTTTAACAGCTTCTTTAATTGCTCCAATAGGTCCTAATCCCATAAGTGAAGGATCTACCCCAACTGACGCCCAAGATACTATTCTAGCTAATGCCTCAAGTGATTTTTTTTCAGACTCTTCTAAACTTAATAACATTAAAGAGGCTGCTCCATCATTGATGCCTGATGAATTTCCTGCAGTGACTGTTCCATTTTCTTGAAAGACTGTTTTTAATTTTTGTAAATCCTTTAAGGTTAAATTATTTCTTGGATGTTCATCAAGTTTTAAAGTATTTCCGTTAAGATTTACCTCAATTATTTCTTTTTCAAAGTTATTATTTTTTATTGCTGCTAAAGTTTTTTTTTGAGAATTTAATGCAAATTCATCCTGTTCTTCTCTCGATATATTGAATTTCTTTGCAACATTTTCAGCCGTTACACCCATGTGATAATTATTAAATGCATCAAGTAATCCATCATTCATCATTACATCTAAAAATTTATTTTCTGAATTTTTTTTTTCATTTTCTTTAAGAGCTATTTGGGGGGCGATTGACATGTTTTCTTGTCCACCAGAAATAATTATTTTTGAGTCTCCCAATTTAATTGATTGAAATCCTGAAATTATAGCTCTTAATCCTGAACCACAAACTTGATTAACAATATAAGCAGGTTTTGAAACAGGTATTCCTGCATTGATTGCAGCTTGTCTAGCAGGATTCTGTCCCATTCCTGCAGTTAAAACCTGACCCATAATTATTTCATCTACTTCATCAGGATTTACATTGCTTCTCTTTAAAACCTCATTAATTACTATCGATCCAAGTTGATGTGCTCTTATGTCTTTAAGGGACCCATTATAAGTACCTATAGGAGTTCTTACTGCCTCTACTATAACTACATCTTTTGAATTATCACTCATGAAATTTAGTTTTCTCTTGTAGTTAAAATACACTAAAAATTGTTATATTATAATTAAATAAAATTAAAAATGCGCCTGTAGCTCAACTGGATAGAGCGCTTGGCTACGGACCAGGAGGTTCTGGGTTCGACTCCTAGCAGGCGCACCAAGAAAAGGTAAATATGTTTGATTGGTTTATAAAATCTTCACTACAAAAATCTGTGATCTATTTTTTTATATTAATTTTTATAATTTTATTAATTTTAACTTTTGTATTATAATAAATAATGTCTAAAGATTTTGAACAAATTAGCTTAAATCCTGGGTTTATGAAACATAATGGAGGTGTTTTGTTCAGAAATATTTCAGAAAGTGAATACGAATTTAAAACTAAAATAAACAAAAATCATTTAAATATGGCTGGAATAACTCATGGTGGATATCTATCTGCTTTAATTGATGCTGGTGCTGGTACAGCTGCTCATAGATCTGCTGATAATTCACCATGTGTAACAATTTCATTGGATTTAAAATTTATAGGGGCATCAAAAGTTGATGACGAAATAATTGGAAAAGTTAAAATACTTAAGAAAACAAAAACTTTAGTTTTTTTATTCTGTGAATTAAAATGTAATGACAAAATTATTACCTCAGCTTCGGGAGTTTGGAAAATTTTAGCTAAAAGATAAATGAGAACTTTTTATTCTCTGATTCGGTCATGTTTTAGTCTATTTTTGTTCTATACATCTAACAAGATCTAGTAGGTAAAAAAAAAAGTATACTAAAAGTAGAAATGACTAAATATAAAATTACTGCTGTTCTAGGTCCAACAAATACCGGAAAAACCCATTTAGCAATAGATACTATGTTGTCTTTTGATAGTGGAATGATTGGTTTTCCTTTGCGATTATTAGCTCGAGAGGTTTATGACAAAGTCATCAAAAAAATTGGTTTAGATAAGGTTGCTTTAATCACTGGGGAAGAAAAAATTATACCCACGAATGCAAAATATTACTTATGTACTGTTGAGTCTATGCCTATAGATAAACACTTAGATTTTGTGGGAGTAGATGAAATACAAATGTGTGCAGATCATGAACGTGGACATATTTTTACGGATAGACTTCTTAATATGAGAGGAACTAAATTAACAATGCTAATGGGTTCAAATACTATTAAAAATATTATTTCGAAGTTAGATGATGATGTTGAATTTATTAATAGAAACCGATTATCTAAACTTTCATATGCTGGACATAAAAAGATTTCAAGAATACAAAGAAAAACTGCAATTATAGCTTTTTCAACAGAAGAAGTTTATGCAATCGCAGAATTAATCCGTAGACAAAAGGGGGGAGCAGCAATAGTGATGGGCTCTCTTAGTCCGAAGACAAGGAATGCTCAAGTTGAATTATATCAGTCAGGTGATGTAGATTTTCTTGTTGCCACTGATGCTATAGGCATGGGGATTAATATGGATCTAGATCAAGTTTATTTTTCAAATTTGAAAAAATTTGATGGTAAAAAATTAAGAAAACTTAATCTATCTGAAATTGGACAAATTGCTGGAAGGGCCGGTAGATATCTAAATGATGGTAATTTTGGTATTACAGGTCAATGTAAAGAGATTAGTGCTGAAGAGGTTAATTTATTAGAAAATCATAAATTTGAAGAAATTCAATCCCTATTTTGGAGAAACTCTGATTTAAATTTTAATAATCCTTCAACTTTAATAAATTCGTTAGATGAAAAACCAAAAAAAAAATGGTTGAGAAAAATACATGAATGCGAAGACGAAAAAGCTCTAAAATTTTTTTTGAGAGATATAAATTTAAAAGATATCGACTTTAACAGAGAAAAGCTAATTCTTTTGTGGGAATGTTGTCAAATACCAGATTTTGTAAAAAAAACTTATGGAAATCACTACGATGTAATTGCAAGTGTATTTAAATATTTAAACAGTAAAAAAGCTAAAATAAGTGATAATTACATGCGCTTACAACTAATGAAATTAGATAAATTAGATGGAAATGTAGATTCCTTATCAAATAGAATTGCAAATGTTAGAACTTGGTCATATGTTTCAAATAAAAAAAATTGGATAGAAAATCAAGACTATTGGATAGAAAAAACAAAATCATTGGAGGACAAACTTTCGGATAGACTACATGAAGAACTTACAAAAACCTTTATTGATAAAAGAGCTAGTATTCTTGCAAGAGGTTTAAAACAGGATATGAAATTTGATACAAAAATTTTAGATAATAATGAAGTTATGATTGATGATCAATTCATTGGTAAAATTAATGGTCTTAAATTGGAGCTAGATTTAAAAAAAGGAGCCCTAGAAACTGATATTAAATCTCTTAAAAAGGCAGCAAGGCAAACAGTTAGTCCAGAACTTGAAAAAAGAATTCAAATTATAATTGAAACAGGTTTAATTAATCTCGAAAATGATTTCAAAATTTATTGGAAAGATTCACCTATTGCAAGATTATTATCAGGTAGAGACTACTTAAATCCAAATATTGAATTAATAGTTGATGATATTTTAGAAAAAAATCAAAGTCAAAAATTACTTGAGTTTTTAGAAAGTTGGCTGAAAAATAAAATTAATATAACTTTAAAAAGTCTTATTGATCTAAAAAATCTAAAAGAAAAAAATTCCTCTATGAAAGCTTTAGCTTATCAACTTTATGAAAATAATGGAGTTCTTAAAAGAGACCAAGTATCTGAGTATTTAAAAAAGTTAGGACAAAACGAAAGAAAAATCTTAAGAGATCTTGGGGTGAAATTTGGAAGATATCATGTCTTTTTACATAGATTAATAAAGCCTGATGCTGTTTCATTACGAACCTTACTTTGGAAAAACTATAACCAAAAAAATTTCAGTCTTAAACCACCTACTTTTGGATTAAATTTTTTAGATAATAATAAAGTTAAAGATAGAAATTTTATGTTACTTTGTGGATTTGAAAAGTTTGAAAATTTCTTTGTAAGAATTGATATTTTAGAGAGACTATTTGTTCAAATCATTAATTCTAGTTCTGAAAAAGAAAAACAAGTTAAAATGATACCAGAAATGCTAAATTTATTAGGATGTAATAAAGAAAATTTTAAAAAACTTCTTAAAAGTATGAATTATATTGTATTAGAAAAAAATGATGAAACTTATTTTAAATATAAACCTAAAAAAATATTTAAAAAAACAGATAAAAAGATAGAAAAAGAAAATCCTTTTGGTGTATTAAAAAATTTAAATTTAAATTAAATCATGTTTTTTAAAAAAAAAGTGGAGAAACAAAGTAATAACCAATTAATAAAAATAGCGGCTTTAATGATACATGCTGGTAAAATTGATGAAAATTTTTCAAAACAAGAAGAAATGATTATTAAACAAGCTCTATTAAAGATGGGTGCAAATACTGAAAATATACAGGAAATAATTGAGCAAAGTAAAGTTATTGAAGAAAATACAAATCAAATTTTAGATTTTACAAAAGAAGTAAAAATGATGGATGAAGAAAAGAAAATAGAAATTATAGAAACTCTATGGAGAATAATATATTCAAATAAAGACGCTGATATTTATGAAACTAATTTGATGCGAAGACTTGCAGGATTAATGTACATTGATAATAAAATAATGGGAAGTATACAAGAGAAGATTAAAAAAGAAATTTTGTAATGACTTATATAGTTAATGATAAATGCATAAAATGTAAATTGATGGATTGTGTTGAAGTTTGTCCAGTTGATTGCTTTTATGAAGGAAAAAATATGCTTGTAATTAAACCTGATGAGTGTATAGATTGTGGCGTTTGTGAACCTGAGTGCCCTGTTGATGCTATTAAGGCTGATACAGAGAATGGGAGTGAACAATGGTTAGAAGTCAATAAAAAATATTCTGAAATCTGGCCTAATATAACTGAAAAAAAAGATCCTCCTGCGGATCATGAAAAATATAAAGATGAGCAAAATAAGTTTGAAAAATATTTTAAAGAAAACATTTAATAAAAAAAAATCAAAAAAAGCCAAAAAAAAAGTAACTCCAAAAAAAGTTGCCAAGAACACAAAAAAAATAATAAAAAAAATTACTAATTCAAAAATTAAAAAGTCAGTAGTTAAAAAAATTATAAAGAAAAAAGAAAAAAATACTGAAGTAAAAACCGAAAATCTAAGAATTCCTAAAAATAATGAAACTAAGCCAGAAATTAAAAAAGTAAAAAAACAAAGTTCAGAGAAGAGAGAGTATAAAATAAAAGATTATATTGTTTATCCTAAACATGGTGTTGGGCAAATAAGTGAATTTAAAAAAATAAATATAGGTGGGATCGATGTAGAAACATATATAATTAAATTTGAGAAAGATAAAGCTAACGGTATGGTTCCTGTTAATAAGCAATCACATCTGAGACCATTGGCAACGATTAATCAAGTTAATAAATGTATTTCCATTCTAAAAAGTAAGCCTAAAATTAAAAGATCTATGTGGAGTAGAAGAGCTCAAGAATATGAGGCAAAAATATCCTCAGGAAAAATTTATGAGCTTGCTGAAGTAGTAAGAGACTTGAATAAAGGTGATGATCTTATGGTTGATCAATCTTATAGTGAAAGACAGTTATTTGAAAAAGCCTATGATAGAATATTGACAGAATTTCAAATAATATTAAATCTTTCCTTAGAAGATACTCAAAAAAAATTAGATAAAGCTTTAAAAAGAAATTTAGCTTCACAACCACAACCTAATACTGCATCTACAAAACAAACTAATCCGGAAATGCCTGTAGAAGAGGTTTCGACTGAGAATGAGGTTGCTTTAGAGGAATAAAAAAAACGCCTCTCACACGAAATCGTTATGAGAAGCGTTTTTAATAAAGAATACTAAGTTACTATCTTCTTCTTCTTTTCTTAGCTTTTTTCTTAGCTTTTTTCTTAGCCTTCTTTGCTTTTTTTCTTCTCTTAGGCATCTTTAGCTCCCTTTTTTAGTTAAACGAATCAAAATGATTCGCTATTACCTTATTTTTATTTTTTTATACGCGTTATGTCAATTATTTAATTAAAGATAAAATTTTATAAAAAAATTTAAAATAAAAAAAATATTTTATAATTTTAATGTGTAAAAAAGTTAGTGTTTATGCGCTTAATAATCAAACAATAAACTTTTATTAATAAAGATTTTCTAAATCTTCTTTATATTTTTCTAAAATTTTTTTTCTTTTTAGTTTTAATGTTGGTGTTAACATTCCATTTTCAATTGTAAATTCTTCTTTAATTAGTTTAAATTTTTTTATTTTTTCTACTAAAGACAAAGTTTTATTTAAAGTTTCTAAATAAAACTCAATTTCTTTTTTATTTTCGTCTGTTTCACTTATAATTAAAGCTACAAGATAATTTTTTTTATCTCCGTAAACAAAACTTTGTTTAATTTTTTCATTAAGACACAATAAATTTTCAATTTTAGAGGGTGATATGTTATCACCTCCTAAATTTACAATAATTTCTTTTTTTCGGTCAGTTATCTTCAAATTTCCCTCTTTAGTTATCTCTCCTATATCTCCTGTGTGCAACCAACCATTTTTGATTATGTCGTCTGTTTCTTTTTTCATTTTCCAATAACCAAGCATAACGTTTTCTCCTTTAACTAAAATTTCACCATCCTCAGCTATTTTTACTTGGTTAGTTTTAAAAGGTGGTCCAACTGTCTCAATTCTGATCTCTCCTGGAATATTACAGCTCACAACTGGTGAGGTCTCTGTTAACCCATATCCTTGTAAAGTCGGTAATCCAATAGAATTTAAAAATTCTCCGATTTTTTGATCTAAGGCACCCCCTCCTGAAACAAAGGCCTTAAGTTTACCACCAAACTGTTTTTTGATTTTTTTTCTTACTAATTTCTCACAAAAAAAATTGATAAAATTTTGTTTAAAACTAAGTGGTTTTTTATTCAATATTTTAGTCCCGAGTAAAATAGTATTAGATATAAGAAATTTTTTTACTCCTTTTTGTTTTAAGAAATTTAAAGAAATTTTAGTATATAAGTTTTGATAAAATCTTGGAACCGCGGTCATGATGGTAGGTTTTGCAATAGCCATATTAGGCAATAATTTTTCTAAACTTTCAGCGTAAAAGACTTTTGCTCCAAGTAATATTTGAACATATTGAACAGTATGTTCATATGAGTGAGATAATGGAAGCCAAGTTAAGAAAACTGGAGGATCTTTTTTCGTTAATGATTTTAAAATTTCTTGTGCTCCTTCACAATTTGACAAAATTCCTCCATGACTGAGCATTACTCCCTTTGGGTTTCCTGTTGTTCCAGATGTATAAATTATGCAAGCTAAATCATTTCTTCTTAAATCCTTATTATAAGGAGCAGCAGACTCGATTGATTTTTTAATAATAGCTTTATCTTTCAAAAAAATATTTTCAAAAAATTCAATTGTTTCATCAAATCTATCAATTGAAATAACAATGGTGTTTTCTGCAATAAAATCTTTAATTTTTACCAATTGATCAATATTGGAAACAATACATACTTTTGGTTCACAATCTTTTATAATGTATTCGTAATCATCTTTAGAATAAGTTGTAAAAAGTGGAACTGTTACTCCACCTGCATTCATTATTGCTATATCGGAAATTAACCATTCAGGTCGGTTCTCTGATAATAAAATACATCTATCACCTTTTAAAATAATATTTTTTAAATAATTTGATAAAATCTTTATTTTTGTTTCAATATTCCCCCAAGAGTAAGTATACGGTCCAGAATTTGTATCTGAAAAATCTTTGTTTTTAAGTGATGTTAAAAAAATCTCTTCATGTTTTTTTTCAGAAACATTTGGAAATTTTTCCTCAAATTTCTTAAAAAAAAGCTCAACTAAACTATTAATCTCTTTTAGTTCCATAATTTGGTGGGCGAAGAGAGAATCGAACTCTCACTTCTTGCGAAACACGATTTTGAGTCGTGCGCGTCTACCAGTTCCGCCATTCGCCCTCGATTGTTAAATTATTTATTAAATAGTATAAGAACTAAAATTATATTAAAACCAAAAAATGTTTAATACTCTTTATAAAAAATGTTTAGATTTAGCGGCTCATAAAAGTTCTAAATATTACTTAGCGATTGTATCTTTTATTGAAAGTTCATTTTTTCCAATACCACCAGATGTAATGGTTATACCTATGGTCATCTCAAAAAAAGATGATTTTTTAAAGATATTTCTTATTACAACAATATTTTCTGTGTTAGGTGGTATATTGGGTTATTTCATTGGAGCTTTCTTTTTTGACATGGGAATGCAAGTTATGACCTTTTATGGGTATGAGGATAGATTAATAAGCCTAAAAAATAATTTAATAAATAGTGAAGGATTTTATGCTTGGCTAAGTATACTTTTTTTAGCCGGTTTTACCCCATTGCCTTATAAAGTTTTTACTATAGCTAGTGGTTTGATCGGATTTAATATCTTAATTTTTATAGTAATAAGTTTAATATCTAGAGGGTTGCGTTTTTTTATTGTTTCTTATTTATCTTATAAATTTGGAAATTTATTTACTGAATTTATGGAAAAACACGGATCTAAATGGTTTACAATTATTGGAATATTAATCGTTATAATTGGAGTAATAATTTATTTTATTTTAAAATTTTATGACTAATTTAAAAATTGAGTTTTATCTAAGATTAATTCTTATAATAAGTTTAGTTTCAATTATTTCTGCATATTTTATAGAATATGTTCTTGGACACCAGCCTTGTAATCTATGCTTGATAGAAAGAATACCTTATGGATTAAGCATAATCTTAATAACTTTAAATTATTTTTTCAAAAAAAATGAAAAGTTTATAATTTTATTATTAATACTTACATTCTGCTTCTCTTTTGCTATTTCAGTCTACCATTTGGGGATAGAACAAGGCTTATTTGAAGAATCTGCAGTTTGTGGTTTAAAAAATACGACTGGAATTATATCAAAAGAGGAAATACTAAAACAATTACAGGAAAAGTCTATTAGTTGTAAAGATGTGACATTTAGAATTTTTGGATTATCTCTGACAAGTATTAATATATTATTAAGTTTTATATTAATAATATTGCTTACAAAAATTTATATTTCATATGAAAAAAACAAGTAACCAAGTGGAGGAATTTATAAGAGTTGACCATGCTGGTGAACGTGGTGCAGTAAAAATTTATGAAGGTCAATTGTTAGCACTAAATACTCTTGTTAAAAATGAAGATTTAAAAAAGACAATTGAGGAAATGAAAGTTCACGAAATAGAACATTGTCAATTTTTTGAAAAAGAAATTAAAAAAAGAAATATCAAACCAACCAAATTTTTACCTCTGTGGGACTTATTAGGTGTGGGACTTGGTTTTGGCTCAACTTTACTTGGAAAAAAAGCAGCAATGCTTTGTACGGCTTCTGTAGAGGAGGTTATAGACAAGCACTATTTAAGTCAAATTAATCAATTAGGTCCTGATGAAAAAGAATTAAAAAAAAAGATTACTAAATTTAGAGACGACGAATTGCACCATAAAGATATTGCTTATGAAGAAGGAGCAACAAAAAAAGGTATCTATTCTATTATGGATAAAATTATTAAAACTGGTTCAAAAATAGCTATTAATATTTCTGAGAAAGTTTAAATTTAAGCTTCCAACTCTACATCCCAATATAAATAATCCATCCAACTTTTATGAAGATAATTGGGAGGAAAGTTTTTACCATTACGATGTAGATCTTCAGTAGAAGGTTGATAGGGATATTGATGAAGTTTCATTCCAGACGATTTGAGTAATTTTCCACCTTTTCTAACATTGCATGCTGAACAAGCAGTCACGACATTATCCCAATGAGTTTCTCCACCTTTTGATCTTGGTAATAAATGATCAAATGTAAGTTCCTCACTACTTCCACAATACTGACATGAAAATTTATCTCTTAAAAAAACGTTAAATCTTGTAAAACTCGGTTTGGATTGAGGTACAATATAATCTTTTAGTGCAATCACACTTGGTAATTTCATATTAAAAGATGGACTTCTTACAACTCTATCATAATTACTTACAATAATAACTCTGTCTAAAAATACAGACTTAACAGTATCCTGCCATGACCATAAGGATAAAGGATAATAACTTAATGGTCTGTAATCAGCGTTTAAAACTAATGCTGGACATTTTTCTAATGAGACATCTTGTTCAATAAAACTGTTCATACTTTAAGATTAGCTCAAATAAAAAAAATTTTCAATGATAAGGAACATTAAAATTTTTTTAAAATATAATTTAATGCTATACTTGAAGCTTCTATAGGAATATGATGATCACAACCTTTTATTAGATGTGTTTCAATTTCTATATCATTTCTAATAAAAAAATCTTTTGCCTCTAATAAAAAGTTAGGCATTACTACCTGATCTGTATCACCATGAATTAGTAATGTGCTTGTTGCGACTTTTTTTCTCAATTTTAAATCTTCTGGATCAATTATTTTACCAGAAAAACCTACAATACAATTATATTCTTTATCAGCTGTCAGTCCCAAATTTATAGACATCATACATCCCTGACTAAAACCAGATAAGCAGATTTTATCATTATCTAAATTATATTCTTTTTTAACTTCATCAATGAACTGACTCAATTTTTTTTCAGCTCTTTGAGATTGAGTCAAAATATATTTTGGATCTTCATTTGATAAATCAAACCATTGATATCCAGATGGATTTATATGACACCTCTCGTGACCATTAGGACAAATAAAAACTGTATTTGGCAAATATCTTTTCCAATTTAATGATAATACACTTATATCTTTACCATCTCCTCCATAACCATGTAGTAAAATAATAGCATTTTTAATCTCAAAATTATTCTCCGGCTTTATAATTGTTGTATCTAGGCAGAATGTCATACTTTATGATTTATGTTTTTTTATTTTTAAAATACCCTACAATACTATTATGATTTCTGGAACAATTGTAAAAATTTTATCCATAACATTTTTGATCGCAGTTGGAGTAGTTTTAATTCTAGGTATTGGCACTTTGTTTAAAGGTGGGGAAACAAGTAAAAAATATTCCAACAAATTGATGCAATTAAGAGTTTTGCTACAATTCATTGCAATAATAATTTTAGTTAGTTTTGCTTATTTTTTCAAAAATTAATTATAGTTTGCTAACCAATCAATAAACTTTTGATCATTAAAATCTATAGATCCAATTATTCTAGCAAACTCTAATCCATCCTTATTAAATAAAATTGAAGTTGGTATTCCTCTTAGGCCAAATTTTTTAGCCAAAGTGATAGGTGAGTCAAAATAAATTTTTAAATTTTTTATTTTTAAATCTTCAAAAAATTTTAATGAGTTTTCAAGATTATCTTGACCAACATTTATTGGAAAAATTTTCAATTTATCTAAATTTTCTCGTTTTTGTAATAAATCTAAAGAGGGCATTTCTTCTTTGCAAGGAGCACACCAAGTTGCCCAAAAATTCAATAAAATCAAATTTCCTTGATAATCATTTAAGTCTATTTGATTATTTTGATCATCTAGAAACGTTAAATCTTCGTATTTTTTTAAATCTTTGTTTATAACGAGATTTTTTATATCAGATGCCTCTATGGCAAATGAATTAAATATTAAAAAAATTAAAATTATTAAAAATCTCATGTTAAACAGGTATAATTAACTATCATGGCAAAAAATAAAAACAACCAGGCAATATGGGGTAACAGAATTAAAGATAATACATCTAATTTTTTTCAAAAAATTGGGAGCTCTATTAACATTGATAAAAGACTTTATAAGGAAGATATAGCTGTATCCATTGCTCATGTAGAGATGTTATTTAAACAAAAAATAATAACTTTTAAAATTAAAAATAAAATTATTTACGGACTTAGTAAAATAGAAAAGGAAATATCAAAAAATAAATTAGAATTTAACAAAAAATATGAAGATATTCATATGAATATTGAAAAAAGACTTTTTCAAATCATTGGCGATGAAGCAGGATATGTGCACACAGCTCGATCGAGAAATGATCAAGTTATAGCTGACTTTAAAATATGGATTAAATCAGCGAATAAAGAAATAAACTTAAAATTAAATTCATTAATTAAAACTTCACTTAAATTAGCTGAAAAAAATATTTACACTATAATGCCAGGTTTTACGCATCTCAGAAATGCACAAGCAATTTCTTTTGCACATTATCTTATGGCATATGTCGAAATGTTTAGCCGTGATAAAAGAAGATTTAATAATAATCTAGATAATTTAAATGAAAATCCTTTAGGTGTGGCTGCACTTACTGGAACATCATTTAATATTGACAGAAACTATACTACAAAAAAATTAGGATTTAATAAACCAACTAATAATTCAATTGACACTGTTTCTGACAGAGATTTTGTTTTAGATTTTCTTTACAGCGTGTCAGTTTGTTCAATGCATATATCTAGAATTGCAGAGGAACTTATTATTTGGAATTCTGATGCTTACAACTTAATAAATTTATCAGACAAAGTTGTTACTGGCTCATCCATAATGCCTCAAAAAAAAAATCCAGATCTTTTAGAATTCTTAAGAGGAAAATCAGGTAGCACTTATGGAAATTTATTTTCTATGCTAACAATTTTGAAAGGATTACCATTATCTTATTTTAAAGATCTTCAAGATGATAAAGAAATAGTTTTTAAATCCTATGATACTTTAATTGGCTGCTTAAAAATTTTTGAGGAAGTTATAAAGAACTTAAGACCAAATAAAGAACAAATGCTTAAACTTGCAAATAATGGTTACATTACAGCGACAGACTTAGCAGATTATCTTGTTAAAAATCACTCTATGTCTTTTAGAAAAGCTTATCAAAAAACAGCGGATATAGTAAATCTAGCAGAAAAGAAGAAAAAAAATCTTAATGAATTAAGTTTAAATGAAATGAAGAAAATTATACCAGGCCTTAAAGTCGATGTTTTAAAAGTGTTTGATTTAAAGAATTCTGTTAATTCTAAAAAATCTTATGGAGGAACATCTTTTGATAATATTAAAAAAATGATAATGAAGTATAAAAAAACTAAATGATTAAAAAAATTTTTTTCTTTTTAGCTCTAAGTTGCTTAACAATTTCGTGTGGAAAAAAAGGAGATCCTATATACAAAGATCCCGAAAAAAAAACTGATCTGCAAACAGTCCTTAGAAATAAAGCATAATGAAATACATTAATAAAAAGCTTTCAATTGAAAAAGTTACTGTAGAAAATATTGCTAAAAGATTTAAAACTCCAACTTATTGTTATTCTTACAAGCAATTAAAAAGAAATATTAGAAATTTTAAGAAGAGTTTTAAATCCTTTTCTCCATTAATATGTTTTTCGGTTAAATCTAATACAAATGTTAATTTAATTAAGGAAATTAGCAAATTTGGTCTTGGGGCAGATGTTGTATCAATGGGTGAATTAATGATAGCCATTAAAGCAGGTATAAAGCCCAAAAAAATTGTTTTTTCTGGAGTGGGAAAAACATCAAATGAAATAGACTATGCAATTAATAAAAATATACTTTTGATAAATGCTGAGTCTGAAAGTGAAATCAAAGAAATTGAAAGAATAGCAAAATCAAAAAAGAAAAAAGTTCATGTTGGTATAAGATTAAATCCTAATACAGATGCAAAAACCTTGAAACAAATTTCAACTGGAAAAAAAGAAAATAAATTTGGTGTTAATGAAAAAACTTTTTGTGAGCTTGTAAGATATTGTAAAAGTTCTAAAAATATAATCCTCAAGTGTTTAAGTGTTCATATTGGAAGTCAAATTTTAGATCATAGACCATATGAAAAAATGCTTAGAACACTTGATAAAATTATAAATAAAGTTAATCATAAATTTGAATTTATAGATCTCGGTGGAGGAATGGGAATTTCCTATGAGAATAATGATAAAAAGCTCAATTACAAAAAGTATAATATCGCTATTAAAAAATTTTTAAAAAATAACAAATCAAAAATTATATTTGAACCTGGTAGATCAATTATAGGTGATACTGGCACTCTAGTTTCAAAAGTAATTTACATAAAAAAAAGCGGAACAAAAAATTTTGTCATTATTAATGCTGCTATGAATGATTTTATGAGGCCAGCATTATATGGAGCTTCACATAAGATGTTACCTTCTATCCAAAAAAATACAAATACAAAAAAAACTTATGAAGTTGTTGGGCCAATTTGTGAAAGTACTGATAAATTTACTACTTTAAAAGGTTTTCAAGAGCTTAAAGAAAATGAATTTATAGTTATTTGTGATGTAGGAGCATATGGAATGTCATTGAGCTCAAATTATAACTTAAGACCTAAACCAATCGAGTTATTAATAAAAGGATCAAAAATTAAAATAATTAGAAAAAGACAAAAGCATAAAGACTTGATTTAGCTTTTGATAAAAATGATTAGAAATATAATATTTTCAATTTTCTTTTTCCTAGGAATAATAATTATTTCACTAATCTTTTTACCTGCATTTTTTTTACCTAAAAAAGTAGTATTAATTGGTGGAAGATTGATGGGGTATTGGACTGGTTTTTGCTTAAAATTTTTTTTATCTACAAAGATTACTATTAAAGGTAAAGAAAATATGATTACAAATGAAAAATTTTTTATAGCTGCTTCTCATCAATCTATGTTTGAAACTTTTTATTTACAAACTATTTTTAATTCACCAATATTTATTTTAAAAAAGGAATTGCTTCTTATACCTATATTTGGGTGGTATTTAAAAAAAATTGGATCAATTTCTATTCAAAGAGATAAAATCACTAAGGATAATTTAGGATTTTTTGAAGATATATCTCAAAAAATTTCAAATTCAAATCAGCCACTCATAATATTTCCACAAGGAACAAGGGTTTTGCCAGATGAAAGACCACCTTTCAAGAAAGGTGCTTCAAGAATTTATGAAGAATTAAAAATTACTTGCCAACCTGTTGCTATTAATTCTGGTTACGTTTGGCCAAAAAATGGTTTAAAACGTTCAAACAAAAATATAACTATATCAATCTTAAAACCTATAGAGCCTAAGTATACTAAGGAAGAATTTATGAAAATTTTAGAAAATGCTATCTATTCAGAATTAAATTTACTGAATTAACCCTTCATAGGCATTACTACAAAAATACTATCAAAGTCACTTGGATCCTTTATTAATACTGGAGATCCGGTATCATTAAAAAATAACTCTATTTTACTTCCATCAAGTTGAGATGCTACATCTAGCAGATACCTTGAGTTAAAACTGATTTCTAAGTCATTATCAAATTTTACAGAAAGTAATTCTTTTCCATCTCCACTACTAGTATTATTTACAGACAAATTTAAAGTATCTTTAGCTAGATTAAATTTCACACCATCCTTTTTATCAAGTGATACAGAGGCAACTCGGTCAACAGAGTCTAAAAAAAGCTTAAGGTCTATTTCTAATTTTTTTTGATTATTTTTTGGTATTACCTGAATATAATTTGGAAACTTCCCATCAATTAATTTTGAAATCAAGATGCTATTATTTAATTCAAACTTTATTTTAGATTTAATATTTGAAATTTTTACATCTCCTTCATAATTTTCTAACAATGAACATAATTGAAAAATAGTTTTCTTTGGCAATATAATTGGATCAAAGTCTATTTTTTGATCTAATCTTATCTTTGAGATAGACATCCTGTGACTGTCTGTGGCAACAGCTGTGAGATAATTTTTATTCTCAAATTCTGTTTGATGAAAATAGATCCCACTTAAATAATGTCTTGTTTCGTCATTTGAAACAGAAAACTTACACTTATTTAATAATTTTAAAAGGCTTTTTGATTTTATTGAGAATTGATTTTGATTAAAGTTTTCATCTGTTAATGGAAATTCTGAGGCACTTATACAGTTAAGGTTAAAAACAGATTTTTCAGACTCTAAATGTAATTTACTCATGTCTGTTAAGGTTAAATTTATTTTTTTTCCAGAAGAGAATTTTCTCACAATATCGTACATAATTGCCGATGTTGTTGTGATTTTACCTTCTTCTAAAACTTCAACGTTATCTATTTGGTGTATAAAAATTAAATCTAAATCAGTTGCTGTAATAGTAAGTTTTGATTTTTCTGCATTTAATAAAATATTTGATAATATTGGAAGAGTACTTCTTTTTTCTATCACTCCTTGACAGTAATTTAGTGCTTGTTGTAAATCTTGTTGGTTAAGGTTAAATTTCATTTTTTGCGTTATTATACAATATTTGGTTCTTGAGTTTGTTAATATTGTCAACCATATCTAGGTCTTTAACTTTTAATTTTTCAATAGTTTTAACAGAATGTATTATGGTTGTATGATCTCTGTTCGAAAACTCTCTTCCAATTTCAGGTAAAGATTTTGAAGTTAAGATTTTTGTTAAATATATAGCTGTCTGTCTTGGTCTTACTAAATATCTTGATCTTCTTGAAGATAACATTTCATTTTTACTAATCTTAAAAAATTTACATACAACCGTTTGAATTTGATCAATAGTTACCTTATTTTCATATAAATTTAGTAGATCTTTTAGTACTACTTTCGTTTCAGCAAGATTTGGTAATTTTTTATAAATTCTTGAAAACGATATCACTCGATTAATTGCTCCAACTAGTTCTCTTACACTGGTCGTTATTTCTGTACTGATAAAATCAGTAATTTCTTGAGATATTTTAAATTGTTCAGCATATAAACTATTTAACTCTTTAATTTTATTTTCAACAATTTTTTTTCTTAGTTCATAATCTGGTTTTTGAATATCAACAACTAAACCCCCTGAAAATCTAGATTTAATTCTTTCTTGTATTCTTGATAATTTATTTGGAGATCTATCTGCAGAAACAATAATTTGAGATCCCTTGTCTAACAAAGCATTAAAAGTATGAAAGAATTCTTCTTGCATTGCTTCTTTACCATTCATAAATTGAATATCATCTATTAATAAAATGTCAGTATTTCTAAAATACTCCTTAAATTTAACCATATCATTTAATTTAATAGATTTAACAAATTGATACATAAAACGCTCTGCTGAAATAAACATCACTTTATTATCTTTTTTTAATTCTAGGCCTATTGAATTTAAGAGATGCGTTTTACCCATCCCAACACCACCATAAATATAAAGTGGGTTATAATGAGAAATATTTTCCGAAACTTTTATCGAAGCTTCATAAGCAAGTTTGTTGCTCGATCCAGTAATAAAATTTTCAAATTTTTTGTTTGGATCTATACGATTATATTGAAGATAAGAGTCTTTTATAAAAGAAACATTTTCTTTGTTTTCTAAAGCTCTAGTATTTTGATTATTACTAATATTGTCATTGTTTTTTTCAACAATCTTAAATTCAATTCGAATTATATCTTTTTTATGATCTTTAATAATTTTTAAAATTTGGTCTAGGTATCTTGAAGTAATCCAATCACGGATAAATCTTGTAGGAACAGATAACAGTACATAATTATTTATTTCTTCCTCAAAACTAATTTTTTTAAGCCAACTTTCATAGATATCAGCACCTAATTTATTTTTCATTTCTGCCTGAACTTTTAACCAATCAAAAGTTTCTACTTTTGAATTGCTGAAATTTTTATTTGTGTAAGAACTGTTCATATTTACTGGGGAGACTCCAGTTAGAACCATAATAAGATTATTGCAACAATTTTTTTAAAAAAGAATAAAAAAAATAAAATCTAGGATTGTGTAATTTTATTTATTAAAGATATAAAATTACTTGACAAAAAATTTATTTACAATTTTAAGAAATAAAATTTATAATTGAATTTAATATATTTAAATATTTACTAAATCTAAATATTGTTTAACTAAGCTATCAAAGTATACATGAAGTGTATGCTTAAAGTTGAATCAACTTAAAGTTTATAATCTAAAGTAAAGATATCTTTTTAGAGATTCTCGAAACATTTCTTGATGCGTTCTGTTTTTTTATTATGCCAGATTTTGCAACTTTCATTAATTCAGAATTCAACTTAGGTAAGAATTTTACAGCTTCAGATTTATTTTTTTTTTCAATTAATAGGTTCATTTTCTTTAAAGCATTTTTGTATCTACTTTTTCTTGCTTTATTGACAGAAGTTTGTTTAGAAATTCTTCTTATTCTTTTGATTGCAGATTTGGTATTAGCCATATGCGCAGGGGTATAACTTGAGAATTAATATTGGTCAATTAAATAATTGTTTATTTTTGACAAATGTTACAAAAGAAAGTAGATCTATTTGAAATAGTTTTTTTTCTAATAATACCTTTACATTTAGATAGTTTGCAATTTAATCCTTGTCTTTCATAAACATTAAAATCTTTTTGAAAGCTGCCCATTTCACCTTCTGCATTCTTAAAATCTTTTATACTTGAGCCTCCTTTTTTAATCGCATTTGATAGAACTTTTTTACAATTGATAATAATTTTTTTACAGTCTTCTTTTTTTAATAAACGTACTTTTTTAGTAGGATTAATTTTACTCAAAAATAAAATTTCACTTGCATAAATATTGCCAATGCCAGATACAAAATTTTGATCTAACAAAAAATTTTTAATATTTTTTTTTTTACTTTTAAAAAATGAAAGTATATAACTTAAATTAAAATTAGAGGAAAATGGTTCTGGACCAAGATGTTCAAATCTCTTTTTTAATAAATTTGGGTTACTTATAATTTGAAAAAAACCAAATCTTCTTGGATCATTATAAATAATCTTTAAATCTGAAAAAATTATTTCTATATGGTTATGCTTTTTTGGTAAAATTGGAGAATTATAAAAGCTAGTATTTGTTAAAAAGTTTTTTTTTTTGTTGAATTCCAAATGTATTGTTCCTGACATACCAAGATGTAATAAACAGAAACTATTATTTGATAAAGATAGAATTAAATACTTTGAAAATCTTTCTACTTTAGTTATTTCCTGACCTCTTAAAAAATTTTCAAATTTTAAAGGAATTTTAAATCTTAAGTTTCTATTTCTTATTATTACATTTTTAACCTTTTTATATTTAATGTTTTTATCTAATGATTGTCTTACAATTTCTACTTCTGGTAATTCTGGCATTTGATACTATATTCAATATATATATTAATTATTATGCAACAATATCTACAAAATAAAAAAGGATTAGTGCAAAATGTTTTTGATCAAGTTTATGATCAATACGACCTAATGAATGATTTTATGTCATTAGGGGTTCATAGATTGTGGAAAAAAGATCTATTAAATATGATGAATCCAACATCAAATCAAAAACTAATTGATGTGGCGTGTGGAACTGGAGATATAGCTAAACTCTTTCTTAGTTATGTAAATAAAAAGTCCTATGTAACATGCGTTGACCCAAATATCGGTATGATCAAAAAAGGTAAGGAAAAACTAAAAAAATTTAATAACTTAAACTGGGTTGTGGCTTCAGCAGAAAAACTTCCTATGACTATAAATTCATTTGATTTTTATACTATTAGTTTTGGATTAAGAAATACAAAAGATCTAAATAAATCTTTAAGTGAAGCATATAGGGTATTAAAACCTGGTGGTCGATATTTATGTCTAGAGTTCTCAAAAATAGAAAATTCTGGATTGGACTTTATATACAAAAAATATTCAAAAGTGATTCCTTCAATCGGAAAATTGATTGTTGGTGAAAAAGAACCTTACGAATATCTTGTGAAAAGCATTGAAAACTTTGTTAACCAAGATGAATTGATTGATTTAATGAAAAAAAATGGTTTTCAAAATTGTACTTATAGAAACCTATCTGGTGGAATAGTTTCTATACATAGTGGATGGAAAATTTAATGTTAAAAAAAATAATTACTTTATTTCAACTTGGAAGAAAGGTAGCTAGGTCTGATATATTAAGTATAATTTCAAAATTTCAAGAACCTCCATTAGCTGTAAGGCTTTTGTTTAAAGTTTTATCTTTTTCATTTTTCACTAAAATGGAAACGAATATTAATCAAGATGAAGGTGAACGTTTATCTAGTTCATTGGAATCAATGGGAACAACTTTTATAAAACTAGGTCAATTTCTAGCAACAAGACCTGACATCATTGGAGAAGAGCTTTCAAAAAAATTAGAAAATCTTCAGGATAAGTTACCACCATTTTCATTAATTCAAGCTAAAGAAATAATAAAAAATGACTTAGGTAGTGATACATATAATTCTATAATTGATTTTAGCGAACCAGTGGCAGCAGCTTCTATAGCTCAGGTACATAAAGCAAAAATTAACGATGATGGCACAATAAAGGATGTAGCAATTAAGATTTTAAGACCAAACATTAAAAAAATGTTTAATGAAGAAATAGATGCTATGATGTTATTTGCTTTTATAGTTGAGTCACTGATTAAAAAAACTAAAAGACTTAAGTTAGTAGAAGTCGTTTTCTTATTAAAGGAAATAACAAACCTTGAAATGGATCTTAGATTTGAAGCTGCTGCTGCTAATGAATATTCAGAAAATACTAAAAATGATGTTGGGTTTAGAGTACCTAAAATTTATTGGAATTTTACAAGTGAAAATGTAATGACACTTGATTGGGTAGAAGGCATTTCTATAAGAGAGACTGAGGAACTCAAAAAAAGAGATTTAAATACAGAAAAGATTGCCGAAGATATTATACAAAATTTTTTAAGACACGCTGTTAGAGATGGGTTTTTTCATGCTGATATGCATCAAGGAAATATATTTATAGATAATAACGGTCATATTGTTCCTATAGATTTTGGAATTATGGGTAGATTAGATAAAATGAGTAAAAGATTCTTGGCTGAAATATTATTTGGGTTTATTCAAAGAGATTATCGTAAAGTTGCTGAAGTACACTTGGTGGCAGGACTAGTTCCAAAAGGGGTTCCAATTGATGATTTAGCTCAAGCATTAAGATCAATAGGTGAGCCTATTTTTGGGCAAGCAGTAAAAGATATTTCTGGTGGAAAATTATTAAAACAATTATTTGATGTTACTGAAAAATTTAATATGCAAACTCAACCTCAACTTTTAATGTTACAAAAAACAATGGTTGTAGTTGAAGGTGTTGCAAGAAAACTAAATCCTAACACTAATATTTGGACAACTTCTAAGCCTGTGCTTGAAAGTTGGCTTAAAGAAACAAAGGATCCAATGACAACTATAAATGAAACACTTCAAAGTACATCAGAGGTAATTAAAAGATTACCAGAGTTTCCTGAAATAATGGATAAAGCAAATCAAGCTCTTACTTATTTAGCGAGCGGACAAATACCTCAAAACTCAAATTCTTACACTGCTTTAAATACTAAAAAATCTGAAATGATTGCTTTTAGAAATCAATCTATTATTGGATTATTAGCCCTTGTAATTGTAGGTCTATTGGTATTTTAATTCAGCCGATGAAAGATTTAACAACAAAAAAAATTCTATTTATAATTTGTGGTGGTGTTTCTGCTTATAAAAGCCTTGAAACGATTAGATTGTTTAAAAAAAATAATGCTCAAATAAAAACTATCTTAACTAAAAGTGCAAAAGAGTTCGTAACACCTTTATCAATAGCATCTTTATCACAAGGTAAGGTTTACGATGACTTATTTAACGAAGAAAATGAAACAGAAATGGACCATATTGCTTTATCAAGATGGGCTGATGTAATAGTTGTTGCTCCAGCAACTGCAAATACAATGTCAAAACTAAGTCAAGGTTCTTCTGAAGATTTAGCTTCGACTGTAATTTTAGCGTCTAACAAACAAGTATTTTTAGCTCCAGCAATGAATGTAAGAATGTGGGAACATCCTTCAACTAAAGATAATTTAAAAACCCTTAAAAGTTTTGGATATAAATTTATAGGTCCTGTAACAGGAGATATGGCATGTGGAGAATATGGGGAAGGGAAAATGTCTGATCCATATGATATCTTTAATGAAATTACTAGTTTTTTATCTTCTCAATTTAAAAATAAAAAAATTAAAGCTTTAGTGACAGCAGGTCCAACTAATGAATATATTGATCCAGTTAGATTTATAACAAATAAATCAAGTGGAAAACAAGGTTATGAAATAGCAAAATCTTTATCTAGAAGAGGATTTAATACTACTTTGATATCAGGGCCTACTAGCTTAAAAATTGATGAAGATATAAAATTAATTAAAGTCGAGACCGCCGAGGAAATGTTTAAAGCCACTCAAAAAAATTTACCAACAGATATAGCAGTATTTTCTGCTGCAGTAGCTGATTATAAGATAAATAAAAAGAGTCAAAATAAAATAAAAAAACAAGAAAATTTAACTATAAACTTAGAGCAGAATACAGATATATTAAATTATGTTTCTAATCATAATTCTATGAGACCTAAGCTAGTTATAGGTTTTGCAGCAGAAACTAGTAATTTAGATAAAAATGCAATATCAAAATTAAAAAATAAAAATTGTGACTGGATAGTAGCAAATGATGTATCTAAGAAAAATGTTGGTTTTGAGTCTGATTATAATGAAGTAACTATACATTATAAAGATACCCCAAATAAAAAAGAAAAACTTTCATTAAAAAAAAAATCTGAAATATCAGAAGAAATTGTAGATAGAATTGTTAATCAAATTAACTAATGGTTAAAGTATTAATAAAGAAGTTAGATCCTACAGTTCAACTGCCAGAATATAAAACTAATGGAGCCTCTGGTATGGACCTTACCGCGTTTACTGAAAAACCTATAAACGTTAAGCCAAAAACATCCTCATTAGTTCCTACTGGATTATCAGTTGCGTTTCATGAAGATTATGAAATTCAAATTAGACCTAGATCAGGTTTAGCAGCAAAAAATAATATAACTGTTTTAAACACACCAGGAACTATAGACAGTGATTATCGAGGAGAAATTAAAGTTATCATCTATAATCATGGGGAATATGATTTTGTTATAAATAATGGTGATCGTATAGCTCAAATGGTATTATCTCCAGTTATTAGGATTGAATTAGAAGAAGTCAAAGATCTGCCTAAAACAATAAGAGGCGAGGGTGGATTTGGTTCAACAGGTAAATGAATTCAAAATTAGATAAAGATCAAGTTGAGAGATTTTCAAGACAAATAGTCTTAAAAGACATTGGTGCCTCTGGTCAAAAAAAAATAATCCAATCAAAAGTCTTAATCATTGGTATGGGTGGTTTAGGATGCCCTGTTGCAGAATTTTTAACAAGAGCTGGGATTGGAACCTTAGGAATTATTGATTACGACAATGTTGATTTATCAAATATTCATCGTCAAAGTCTTTACAATGTGAGTGATATAAAAAAATCCAAAGTTTTGGTTGCAAAAAAAAAATTAAAAAAAATCAATTCAAAAACAAATATTATTTGTCATAAAATAAGAATAGATAAAAATAATCTTAAAAAAATTATAAAAGGATATAATTATATTGTAGATGGCTCAGATAATTTTGAAACTAAATTTTTAATAAATGATACTTGTAAGAAATTTAAGAAATTTTTAGTAGCTGGAGCTATAAGTAAATTTAATGGACATATTTTTACTTTTGATTTTAGAGATATAAAAACTCCTTGCATAAGAAGTTTTTTTCAAGAAAAAAAAATATCAGATGATATATTGAACTGTGAATATGAGGGAGTTTTGGGAACAGTAGCAGGTATCATTGGTACTATTCAAGCTAACGAAATTTTAAAAAAAATCTTAAATATTGGTGAAAATTTAAATGGCTTTATCTTAATTTTAGATTTACTAAATTTAAATTTTAGAAAAGTCAAATTAAACAAATTAAAGAATGTTTAGAAAAATATTTTTAGTCAAAATTCTGGTTACTTTTTTTTTATTGTTCTCTTTTTCATTTGTTAATTCTGAGGAAATTTTTTTATCACTCAAGAAAAATAAAGTTAATGTTAGATATGGTCCTAGCCTTGAGTCACCAATTAAATTCATTTATAAAAAAATAAATTTACCAATTAAACAAATAGATAAAAAAGAAAATTGGAGGAGAATTATAGACTCCAAAAATAATAGTGGTTGGATACACTGGTCACAATTAAAACCAATAAATTCTGTTATTCTTTTAAAGGACAAAATTTTATTTAAAAAACCATCTAATTTTTCTAGACCATTAGCAAATATAAAACAGGGTAGAGTTTTAGTTGTTAAAAAATGTGATGGTAACTGGTGTAAAGTTCAAACAGAAAATTTAAAAGGTTGGGTTGATAATAAAAACCTTTGGGGAAAGGTTAATTAGTATTTTTTAAAATATTTACTTATTATTTTTGCTGCGAACAAACATCTTTAATTACAGGAGTATTTGCACAATCACCACATTTAGTTTTTTGTACAATACAACCATCATCAAGAACCTCAACATCAACAACTTTATTGCATTTAGAACAAGTTGAGGAAATTGTAAGACCGCATTTTTTACAATTAAAATTTACGATTTGCATGTAAATATTTTAAATATGATAAAAAGTTCATTCAAGAAAAATATATGAGAATAATTATCATTAGCGTTTTTTTTTTGAGAATAATTATTAATCTCAAGTTTTACCTAGCAAAAAAATTAAAAGCTTAATTACTTTGATTTACTTGCCCACCACTTGTCTAAGATAAAGTACCAGACAGAATTAGCAATTGGTTCAACAATTGCATCTGTCAACGCAACAGAAAAAGGGACATCTGCAATTAGCATTAAAACTGTAATAGCTATTGCAAAATGTCCAATTGTATAAATAATTGTTCTTAAGATTGAACCCTTATTATTACTGTAGATATTTCCAGCTGCTTTAAATATGCCGCTAGTAACTTCCATTTATTTTTTGAAAGGACTTTCTAGAACACATGCTACTAAGTGTATTCTTGCCTGTTCACCACCATTAAAAAAATTATGATATTTAGTATTATTTGTTATCCAAACTTTACCGTCAGCTGGAAGATGTTTTGCAACATTCTCTATCACCATCGAACAACCTTTATTAGTTATAATTGGTACATGAAGCCTACACTCAGGGTCTTTATGCCAACTTAAAGTTGATCTTGGTTCTTTTAACAAAAGTCTAACTCTTCCTAATTTATATTTTTTACTTAATATTTCGAATACTTCCTTAAAATAAGTTTTTTCAAACTCTGGAACTAATTGTGTATATTTAGACTCATCTATATCTACATCCCTTGAAACTTCTTTTCCAGTATCATCAGCAATTGTCCAGTATTTACCCCTTATATTATTACCTTTAATAGAGTTTTCATCATTTGGAATTTGATTTATTGGTATGGCACCAAAATGTGTAACTCCTGGTGAGTTGAACTTTTTATTTTTCAGTATTTTGTCTAAATCCGATCTTAGTCTTGAAATATCAAAATTTAGATTAGGTACTTCATAAAAGTCTTCAAAAGTAGCTTTTTCCATATTTTCTCTAATAATCTATTTTAATTAAGTCTTAAATCAAATCTATCAGCATTCATTACTTTTACCCATGCCGCAATAAAATCATTTACAAACTTATCTTGTGAACCCTCACATGCATAAACTTCAGCTAAAGCTCTTAGTTGTGAATTTGATCCAAAGATAAGATCAACTCTTGTACCTTTCCATTTAGTTTTTTTTGTCTTTCTGTCTATTCCAACAAATGTTTGTTCAGATTTATCAGTTTCTTTCCATGTTGTATTCATGTCTAATAAATTTGTGAAATAATCATTCGTTAATACACCAGTTTTTTTTGTGAAAACTCCGTGTATTGAATTATCAAAATTGGTATTTAAAACTCGCATTCCACCCATTAATACTGTCATTTCTGGAGCAGTAAGACCCATTAATTGTGCTTTATCAATTAGCTTTTCTTCAGCTGATACAATTGATTTACCACCATTTAGATAATTTCTAAAACCATCTGCTTGAGGCTCTAATAATCCAAATGAATTCACATCTGTTTGATCTTGTCTTGCATCTCCTCTACCAGGAGAAAATGGAACTTTTACTTTATGTCCAGCTTTTTTAGCAGCCATTTCGACTCCTACCCCTCCAGCTAAGACAATTAAATCAGCCATTGAAACTGTTTTCTTTTTATTATCAAATTGTTTCTTAATTTTCTTTAAAGCTGAGATAACTTTTGAGAGATTAGAAGGATTATTAACTTTCCAATTTTTTTGTGGCTCTAACATTATTCTTGCTCCGTTAGCGCCACCTCTTTTATCAGAACCTCTAAAAGTTGAAGCTGAAGCCCAAGCAGTAGAAACTAAATCTGAAACTGATAGTTTGGATTTTGATATTTTTGATTTTAAATCACTAATATCTTTTGATTTTAATTTATATTTTGGTTTATCAATTGGATCTTGCCAAATTAATTGTTCTTTAGGAACATCACTGCCAAGATAACAAACTCTTGGCCCCATATCCCTGTGAGTTAGTTTAAACCACGCTCTAGCAAATGCGTCATGAAATTCTTTTGGATTTTTATGAAAATGTTTTGTAATAGGCCCATAGCTTGGATCAACTTTCATAGAAATATCTGTTGTTTGCATCATTGGAGGGTGAAGAACATTTTTATCGTGTGCATCAGGAACCATTTTTATCTTTTGTCCATTTTTCTTTGGTGTCCACTGATGAGCACCAGCAGGACTTTTTGTAAGCTCCCATTCGTGATCATAAAGACAGTCTAAATAACCCATATCCCATTGAATTGGATTTTGGGTCCAAGCACCTTCTATACCGCTACTGATTGTATCAACACCTTTTCCAGATTTGTATCCACTATTCCATCCAGTTGATTGATCTTGAATTCTTGAAGCCTCAGGATCAGGGCCCTTGTGTGACTCAGGTGCTGCTCCATGTGATTTTCCAAATGTATGTCCACCAGCCACTAGAGCTGCTGTTTCATAATCATTCATTGCCATTCTACCGAATGTTTCTCTAATATCATGTGCTGCAAGTTTTGGATCTGGATTAGCATCAGGACCTTGTGGATTAACATATATCAAACCCATATGTGAAGCACCAAGTGGTTGTTCTAAATCTCTTTTATCAGTATACCTTTCCACGCCTAGCATTTCTTTTTCTGATCCCCAGTAAATATCATCTTCTGGTTCCCAAATATCAGTTCTTCCAGCACCAAAACCAAATGTTTTAAATCCCATTGAGTCTAATGCAACATTACCTACTAAGATAAATAAATCTGCCCAAGAAATCTTATTTCCATATTTTTTTTTAATTGGCCAAAGAAGTAATCTCGCCTTATCCAAATTAACGTTATCTGGCCAAGAATTAAGTGGTGCAAATCGTTGATTTCCTGTTCCAGCTCCACCTCTACCATCACCAGTTCTGTATGTGCCTGCTGCATGCCAAGCTAATCTGATGAACAAAGGTCCATAATGACCATAATCAGCTGGCCACCACTCTTGAGAGTCTGTCATTAATTTTTTTAAATCTTTTTTAAGAGCTTTATAATTAAGTTTTTTGAATTCTTTAGAGTAATTAAATTTCTTATTCATCGGATTTGATAAATTAGAATGTTGACTAAGTATTTTAAGATTTAGACTATTTGGCCAAAAATCTCTTACGGATTGACCTCTTCCTGCAGAAAATTTTGCAGGTGTTCCAGCTCCTGTAAAAGGACATTTGCTTAATTGATCGGCTTTAAAAGATTTATTTTTGAAATTTTCAGTACTCATTTAGTTCCCCGTATGTAATTTTTTAAGATAATGTAGTTTATAATGATTCTAAAAAAGTGTCAATTGGTTTAAAATGCCGCTAAATTGATTACTAGATCAGTCTTCTAGCTTTACTAGAACTTCAACTGACTTTATTTTTTTTCCATTAATTTTTTTTAGAATATTTATTGGTCCTACATCTGAATTGTCTAAATCAATCAACTTTTCCTCTTTTAAATCGTAAAAATGATGATGATCAGTAACATTTGTATCAAAATATGTTTCACTAGAATTAATTGGAATTTGTTTGAGATATCCTTTTTTTTCAAAAGCATGAACTGTATTATAAACAGTAGCTAATGATATTTTGTTATTTGCTTGTTTTTTAATTTTTTGCTCTAATTCATTTATTGTAAAATGGAATGTTTTTTCAGTGTTAAATAAAACCTCACAAATTTGAAGCCTTTGTTTAGTTGGTCTTAAACCAGAATTTCTTAGTTTTTCGACGTATTTCACTATTTAACCATATTGTTAGTTATAATTATTCTAAACTAGTATTATAATTATATTATATAATCACAAAATCAAGTAAATAAAGGTACTCAATTTTATGAAAAAAAACTCTTACTCATATGATGAGCTAATTAATTGTGGTGAAGGGAAACTGTTTGGTCCAGGTAATGCTAAATTACCACTTCCACCTATGCTTATGTTTGATAGGATTACTGAAATTACTGATGATAAAGGTGCTTTTAATAAAGGCTCTTTGAAAGCTGAATTAGATATAAAAAAAGATCTTTGGTTTTTTGATTGTCATTTTAAAGGGGACCCTGTCATGCCTGGTTGCCTTGGTCTTGACGCTATGTGGCAATTAGTGGGTTTTTATTTAGGTTGGATTGGAAATCCAGGAAAAGGGAGGGCTTTAGGAGTTGGAACTGTAAAATTTACTGGTGAAGTTTTACAAAGTGTAAAAAATGTCAGATATGAGATAGATATGAAAAAAATTATGTCTCCAGGAGGTACAACTGTAGGTCTTGCTAACGGATTGGTATTAGCAGATAATAAAAAAATATATTCAGCAGATAGTTTAAAGGTAGGTTTGTTTAAATAATGAAAAGAGTTGTAATTACAGGTTTAGGAGTAGTATCTTGTTTAGGTAATAATCAAGAAGAAGTTCATCAATCTCTATTAAATTCTAAATCTGGGATATCATTTAGTGAGGAATATAAAGAACATAATCTCAAAAGCCATGTCCATGGTAAACCAAAAATTAAACTTGAAGATCATATAGATAGAAAAACCATTAGATTTATGGGATCTGGTTCTGCTTACAATTATATTGCAATGAAAGAGGCAATTAAAGATTCTGGATTAGAAGAAAAAGAAGTTAGTAATTTTAAAACAGGGATCGTTATGGGTTCTGGTGGTCCGTCGATTGAAAACGTTATTTTAGCAGCTGATAAAACTAGAGCTAAAACTCCAAAATTAATGGGCCCTTTTATTGTTCCAAGAACTATGGCAAGCACTGCTTCTGCAACTCTTGCTGTCCCATTTAAGATTAAAGGGACCAACTATACTATGAGTTCTGCTTGTGCAACAAGTGGACACTGCATTGGTAATTCTATGGAATTAATTCAAATGGGTAAACAAGATATTGTTTTTGCAGGAGGTAGTGAGGAAATACATTGGGCAATGACTGCAATGTTTGATGCTATGACCGCATTATCCTCAAAATATAATGATACGCCTGAGACAGCATCAAGGGCTTATGATAAAACTAGAGATGGATTTGTAATAGCTGGTGGCGGTGGAGTGCTGGTGCTTGAAGAGTATGAACACGCTAAAGCTAGAGGAGCTAAAATATACGCAGAATTAACTGGTTATGGAGCAACTTCAGATGGATACGATATGGTTGCACCATCAGGAGAAGGGGCTGTAAGATGTATGCAAATGGCAATGGCTACTGCTAAAAATAAAATTGATTATATTAATACTCATGGAACATCTACTCCTGTTGGAGATATTACTGAATTGAATGCTGTTAAAGATACCTTTGGAGATAATATTCCAAAAATCAGTTCAACCAAATCATTATCAGGTCATCCTTTAGGGGCCGCATCAGTCCACGAAGCCATATATTGCTTAATTATGATGAAAAATAATTTTATTGCCGGTTCAGCTAATATTAATGAAATGGATGAAGAGGCTAAAAAATTTCCTATAGTTGCTAAAACAGAAACAGCAGCCACTTTAAATACAGTTATGTCTAACAGTTTTGGTTTTGGTGGAACCAATGCAGCTTTAATTTTTGAGAAAGTATAATCATGAGTTTGATGAAAGGTAAAAAGGGATTAATCATGGGTGTTGCCAATGAAAGATCTATTGCCTGGGGTATCTCACAAAAGCTCGCAGAAGCAGGGGCAGAACTTGCATTCACCTACTTGGGAGATGCTTTAAAAAAAAGAGTTATTCCTTTAGCTGAAAAATTAAATTCCAAAGTTACTTTTAGCTGTGATGTTGAAAAAAAAGAAGATGTAACAAAATTATTTGAAGATATTAAATCTCAATGGGGTGAAATTGATTTTGTTGTTCATGCGATTGCATTTTCAGATAAGTCAGAGTTATCTGGAGAATATTTAAATACCACAAGAGAAAATTTTTTAAGAAGTATGTTAATTTCATGCTTTTCATTTACTGAGGTTGCGAAGGAAGCATCTAAAGTAATGAAAGAGGGTGGAAGCTTAATTACCCTAAGTTATGAGGCAAATAAAGCAATCCCCAATTATAATGTAATGGGTGTTTGTAAGGCAGCGTTAGAGTCTAGTGTGAAATATTTGGCGAGAGATTTAGGTGCAAAAGGTATGAGAGTTAATGCTATAAGTGCTGGACCAATTAAAACTTTAGCAGCTTCTGCAATTGGAGATGCAAAATTCCTATATAAATGGAACGAAGACCACTCTTTACTTAAGAGAAACGTAGATATCCATGATGTTGGTAATTCAGCGTTATATCTACTAAGTGACCTTGCAAACGGTGTTACTGGTGAAATTCACTACGTAGATGCTGGATATAACAAGGTTGGAATGCCCGACCCAAAGAATATTACTTAAAAATTATCCCAAAAACTTTAATAATTTTTTGGTTCAACTAAAAAATTTAGTTTTTTAAAATTGATTTCCATGACTTGGATGTTTTAATGGAGTATTAATTTAGATAATACTCCATTATATGATTAATCATTTGCTTGTTTCATAGAAAGTTTAACTTTACCCCTATCGAAACCAATTACTTTAACTTTTACTTCATCACCTTCTTTGACAACATCTGTAACTTTAGCAACTCTTTTATCTGCAAGTTCTGAAATATGAACGAGTCCATCTTGTTTTCCTAAGAAATTAACAAATGCACCAAAATCCATAATCTTCATAACTTTACCAGAGTAAATTTTGTTCATTTCAGCTTTTGCAGTGATGTCTTTAATAAACTGCATAGCAATGTTTCTAGACTCCTCATCTGGAGCAGCAACTGTAACAACCCCCTCGTCATTTACATCTACTTTTGCACCTGATTTTTCAACAATCTCTCTAATCGTTGCGCCACCTTTTCCAATTACAGCAGCAATATCTTTTTTATCAACTGTAATCTGTTCCATTTTTGGGGTGTGTTTTCCAACATCATTTCTAGAAGCTGATAGAGCTTTATTCATTTCACCTAAGATATGAATTCTTCCATCTTTAGCTTGTTTTAAAGCCTGCTCCATGATTTCAAAAGTAATACCAGTAATTTTAATATCCATTTGAAGTGAAGTAATTCCATCTTTAGTTCCAGCAACTTTAAAATCCATATCACCTAAGTGATCTTCATCACCTAAGATATCAGATAAGACACTAAAATCATCACCCTCTTTAATTAATCCCATCGCAATTCCAGCAACTGGTTCTTTAATTGGAACACCAGCATCCATTAATGCTAAAGATGCTCCACAAACAGTAGCCATAGAAGAAGATCCATTAGATTCTGTGATCTCAGATACTATTCTAAAAGTGTATGGAAATGAGTCTTTTGAAGGTAGTGAAGAATTAATTGCTCTCCAAGCTAGTTTACCATGACCAATTTCACGTCTACCAGTTCCAATTCTTCCAGTTTCACCAACTGAAAAAGGTGGAAAGTTATAGTGTAGCATAAATCTTTCTCTGTGCTGTCCATCCAAACTTTCTAATCTCTGTTCATCATCAGAAGTTCCTAAAGTAGTAACAACTATTGCTTGAGTTTCACCTCTAGTAAATAATGCAGATCCATGAGTTCTTGGCAAGACACCAACTTCACATGAAATAGCTCTTACATCAGATAAACCTCTGCCATCAATTCTATTTTTATTTTTAAGAATATCAGTTCTTACAATAGATTTTTCTAAACTTTTTAATTGGCTGTTTACGTCAAGATCCGTGTAGTTTTCATCTTCTTCATAAAGTTTTTTAGCTTTATCTGTGATTTCTGAGATTTGATTTGATCTATCTTGTTTATCTTTAGTTGCAAAAGCTTTTTTAAGATCATTGGTAAATGTTGATTCTAGTTTTTTCTTAACTTCAGATAAGTCTTTTTTCTCAACTTTCCATTCTGGTTTTCTACATTCTTTTGCCAGCTCTTCTATCATTTGGATTACTGGAACAAAACCCTCATGTCCAAACTTAACAGCGTTTAACATTTCTTCTTCTGATAAACCATTAGCTTCTGACTCAACCATCAGCACAGCATCTTTGGTGCCTGCTACTACTAAATCTAAACTTGAGTCCTCTAATTCAGCTTTTGAAGGATTAAGAATATACTTACCATCAACAAAACCAACTCTAGATGCCCCTACAGGACCCATGAATGGCATTCCTGAAATAGCTAATGCTGCTGATGAAGCAGTAATTGCTAGAATATCAGGTTGGTTTTCTTTATCATATGATATTACAGTTGGTAATAACTGAACTTCATTTTTAAATTCATCAGGAAACAAAGGTCTAATTGGCCTATCAATTAATCTAGAGATTAATGTTTCACTTTCAGTAGGTCTTGCTTCTCTTTTAAAATATCCACCTGGGATTTTTCCACCAGCATAATATTTTTCTTGGTAATTTACTGATAAAGGAAAATAATCCATATCTGGATTTACTTTCTTTGCACCTACCACTGTTGCTAAAATAACTGTTTCACCGGATGTTGCTATAACTGTTCCATCTGCTTGTCTTGCTATTTTGCCTGTCTCTAAACTTATTTTCTTCCCTGCTACTTCAATTTCCTTCTTATATACTTTAAACATTTCATTCCCATTTCGTTTCGTTCGTTTCGTTCCATTTCGTTCTATCTAACTTGATCTTCTATTTTCTTAAATTCAATTTCGACAGCACATTCTTGTAAGAATCCATTTTGTTTTTTTTTAGGTATTCTAACAATTTCTTTCTTCTATTGACGGCCCTCAACAATCCAACAGAAGAATGTTTATCTTTTTTAAACTTCTTAATATGAATTGAAAGAGTTTCAATTTTATCTGTTAGCAAAGCAACCTGAATTTCTGAAGATCCAGTATCTTTATCATGAATTGCTAATTCTTGTATTTTTTTCTTCATTTTTTATATTCCTATTTATTAGTTTGTTTTATTAAATTTTCAATTTTTTCAGCATACTCAAATGACTCATCTTTTCGAAAAATTAGCTTTGGCAAAAATTTCATATTAACTTTCTGAGATAAAATTTTTCTAATCATAAATGAATAGTCTTTTAAAATTTGTATAATTTCTTCAGCATTTTTTCCTCCTAAAGGAAGAACATACGCTTTTGCTATTTTTAAATCTTGACTCATTCTTACCTCAGTAACAGTTATTGTGTTTGTTTCTAAATTCGGGACCTTAGCCTCATTTCTTATAAAAATCATGCTTAAAGACTGTTTAATCATCTCACCAACTCTAAGCTGTCTCTGTGAAATTGGTTTTCCTATTCTATCAGCCATTATATCGACCTTTCTGTAGATGTAACACTAAAAGCTTCTATTGTGTCATTTTTTTGAAAATCCATATAATCTTTGACTGTAATTCCACATTCCTGGCCATTGCTAACTTGTTTAACTTGATTCTTTTCTCTAAATAATGTGCCTACTTTGCCCGTATATATTATGGAACCATCCCTAATCACTCTTACATCAGAAGTACTATTTATCTCACCATCAGTAATTTTTGAACCAGCAACTTTACCCGCACCTGAAACCTTAAAAATTTCTAAAATCTGAGCAGTACCTATAACTTTTTCTTGAATATCAGGTGTCAATAATCCAGACATTTTTTGCTTAACATAATCCAAGACTTCATAAATAATATTGTACGAAGAAATCTTAATTTTTTCATTTTCTGCAAGTTTTTTTGCCTCTTTGCTAGGCTTTACATTAAAAGCGATTAAAACAGCATTTGAAGCTTTTGCTAAAGTAACATCAGTCTCAGTCACCATTCCAATGTCAGCTAAAATTATTTTTGGTTTTACTTCATCGTGTTTTATATGGCTAATGGCATTTTTAATTGCTTCTGATGATCCATGTACGTCAGATTTAATTATCAAATTTAATTCTTCAGAAGATTTGTTTGAAAAGGCACTATCTTGTGTAGCAAAGGTTAAAGGATTTTTTCCCTCTTTAACTTCTTGAGCTCTATTTTCACTTAAAGTTTTAGCCTCTTTTTCGTTATCAAGAACAATAAAATCATCTCCAGATTTAGCAGCTCCATTAATTCCTAAAATTTCTACTGGTGTTGATGGTTGAGCATCATTAATACTTTTTCCTTTATCGTCAATTATTGCCCTAATCTTTCCCCATCTCAATCCACTTACAAAAAAATCTCCTTTTTTCAAAGTACCTGTTGTTACAATTATAGTTGCCACTGGCCCTCTTCCAACATCGATTTTGGACTCTAATACAATACCCGTTGCTTTAGACTCAAAATCTGTTTTTAGATCTAAGATTTCAGCCTGAAGTACTATTGCCTCTACCAATTTGTCTAAGTTCAATTTTGTCTTAGCTGAAATTTCAACCATTAAAGTATCTCCTGATAAATCTTCAGCTATTAGTTCATATTCTAATAATTGGTTTTTAATTTTTTGTGGATCTGCCTCAGGTAAATCGCATTTATTAATTGCAACTACGATTGGAACATTTGCAGCTTTTGCATGTTTAATTGACTCTATGGTTTGGGGTTTTACCCCATCATCGGCGGCAACAACTAAAACTACAATATCAGTAAGTTTTGAACCTCTTGCTCGCATTTCAGTGAATGCTGCATGGCCCGGGGTATCAATAAAAGTCAATTTATTAGATTTATTTTCAATTTGATAAGCCCCGATATGTTGGGTGATCCCACCAAATTCACCAGAGACAACATTGGCACTTCTTAAAACATCAAGAACTGAAGTTTTACCATGATCTACATGTCCCATCACTGTTATTATAGGTGGCCTATTTTTCAGATTTTCTGTCCTTGATGCCTTGATTTTTTTAATTATCTCCTCTGCTTTCTCTTCTCTAATGGGGTTATGACCAAACTCTTTAACTAGGAACTCTGCTGTATCTGCTGCTAAAGTTTGATTGATGGTAACTGTCACTCCCATACCAAATAAATACTTGATCACATTACTTGATTGCTCAGCCATTCTATTAGCAAGCTCTCTTACTGTAATTGCTTCTGGAATGTTTATATCTCTTTTAACTGGTTTTAAATTTTCTTGAACATCATCTTTCGATAAGTTTTTATTCTCTTTTTGTCTTGCCCTTTTTACAGAAGCTAAACTTCTTTCCCTTGCTTCTATTTGATCACTTAAGGCTCTTGAAACAGTTAGTTTTAGTTCTCTTTTATTTGTACCAGATTTTAAATTTTTTTTATTTTTACTTTCGTTTTCCTCTTTAAGTCTTTTTGTAGCCCTTTGCTCAGCTAATTTACGTCTTTCAAAGTCACTTACTGTCTGAGGGATCTTCGAGGCAAAACCTGGTTTTGTTATAGTTCCCCTATTAAATGATGAAGTAGATTTTGGTTTATTAAAACTAGATTTGGATGAACTACTTTTATTTGAAAACTTACTTGATTGCTTTTCTATTATTACAGAATTTTTACCTTGAGTTTTAGCTTTCTCAATATTTTGTATTGATTTTTTGGCTATGCCAGATATTTTTAATTTTGTTTTTTTTTCCATTGCTCATCTCTCAATCTTTATAAATAATTTCTCTTGCTGACATAATTAATCCATCAGCCTCATCTTTTGAAAGGGCAAAATCTTCTAAATAGCCATGAATTTTAACTCTTTCTCCTTTAACGATGTCAAATCCGCCTGTTAGTTCATCTGATGCAAGATCAGCAAAATCCTCTAATGTTAGAATTTTTTGGTTACCAAGTGTAACTAACATTCCTGGTGTCAAACCTTTAAAGTTTATTAATGCATCCTCCAAACCTAATTCTTTTATTCTTTCAGAAATATCTTCTTGATCTTTTTGGTAAAATTCTTTTGCTCTCTCAATAAGCGCTTTAGCTGTATCTTCCTCTATACCCTCAATTTTTCCTAAAGTTTCCAATGAACTATCTTTAATATCATCTATTGTGGAGAAACCTTCAGCAACAAGTAACTGTCCAAGTGTTTCATCTAATTCTAAATTTTTAACAAAATTTTCAGTTTTTTCTTTAAATTCTAATTGTCTTCTTTCAGAGTCTTCGGCATCAGTCATTATATTAATTTCATAATTTAATAGTTTTGTTGCAAGTCTTACATTTTGGCCTCTTCTACCGATTGCTTTACTCAAATTTTCTTCTGTAAGAATAACATCAAGCTTTTTTCTTTCTAAATCAACATTAACTCTTTGAACTTCTGCTGGTGATAACGCACTTGAAACTAAAATTGCTGGATCTTCAGACCAGTTTACAATATCAATTTTTTCTCCTTGTAGCTCATTTACTACAGCTTGTACTCTAGAGCCTCTCATACCAACACAAGCTCCAACTGGATCAAGTGAAGTATCAACAGCTTTAACACAAATTTTTGCTCTACTTCCTGGATCCCTTGACGATGATTTAATCTCAATCAAACCATCATAAATTTCTGGAACCTCTTGAACAAAAAGTTTTTCCATAAACTTCGGATGGGCTCTAGATAAAAATATTTGTTGTCCACGGGGCTCCCTTCTTACATCATGACAGTATGCCTTTATTCTATCGCCAGCTTTTATGTTTTCTCTTGGAATAATTTCATTTTTTTGAATAATCGCTTCTGTTCTTCCAAGATCAACAATTACATTTCCAAATTCTAGTCTTTTTACAATCCCACTTAAAATAGTATCCTTTTTATCTATAAAGTCATTAAATTGTCTTTCTCGCTCGGCTTCTCTTACATTAGAATTAATCACTTGTTTAGCTGTTTGAGCAGCAATTCTTCCAAAGTCAAATGATGGCAATGGTTGCAGAACTTCATCTCCAATTGACTTATCTTTATTTATTTCGTTAAGATTAATTGCATCTTCTAATTTAATTTCTGTATTTGAATTTTCTGGATTTTCAGAGACAATTAGCTTTCTAAAAATTCCTATATCACCATTATCTCTATCAATAATTACTTTGATATCGTTGTCTTGACCAAATTTAGATTTGGCTGCTTTAGCAATTCCTGTTTCCATAGAAGATATTATTAATTCTTTGTCTATAGATTTTTCCAAAGCTACTGCTTCAGCTATTCTTAGTAATTCAAGTTTGTCTGCTCTTTTATTTAACATAGTTTTATTTGCTCCAAAAAAAAATGGGCTAAAGCCCATTTTGATATTTCAACAATGTGAGGTGAATATAGTAAAGTTTTTCCTTAATTCAATAAAAACTATTTAGAAAAAATGCTTAATTTATCAGTTTTTTCCCATGAAAATGAACCATTATTTTCTGGTGTTCTACCAAAATGACCATAAGCAGATGTTTTTTCATATATAGGTTTATTTAATTTAAGCATCTCTCTAATTCCTCTTGGGCTTAAATCAAAATTTTCTTTAATTTTTTCAATAACAAATTTATTCTTATCCAAATCATTGTCAAACAAATCAACATAAATTGATAAAGGTTTAGAAACGCCTATAGCATAAGCTAATTGAATTAAGCATCTGTTACTTATTTTTGAGGCTACAATATTTTTTGCAATATATCTTGCTGCATAAGCAGCTGATCTATCAACTTTAGTTGGATCTTTTCCTGAAAAAGCACCTCCACCATGAGGGGCGGCACCACCGTAAGTATCAACAATTATTTTTCTGCCTGTTAATCCACAATCTCCATCTGGACCACCTATCACAAAATTTCCTGTCGGGTTAACATAAAACTCTTCCTCATTAAAACCATCAAGAAAATTTCCTGGTATTGCTTTCATCATATAAGGTCTTAATAAATCTATAACTTGAGCTTGATTTACGTCCTTAGAATGTTGAGAAGATATAACTACAGACTTAACTTTAACTGGTCTACCATCGATATATTCGAAGGTTACCTGGCTTTTAGAATCTGGTTCAATATCTTTAAGTTTACCTGATTTTCTATCTTCAGCCATTAGTCTTAGAATTTTGTGAGAATAATGAATAGGTGCTGGCATTAATACATCGGTTTCATTGCAAGCATATCCAAACATAATTCCTTGATCACCAGCTCCTTCATCTTTATTTCCAGAGGAGTCTACTCCCATAGCAATATCAGCAGATTGAGAATGTAAATGACTTTCAATTTTTGTAGCTTCTTTCCAAGTAAAACCCTCTTGATCATATCCAATGTCTTTTATACATTTTCTTACTTTTTCTATTAATTCTTCTTTTTTAATTTCTGGGCCTCTTACTTCCCCAGCCAAAACAACTTTATTAGTTGTAGTGAGTGTTTCGCACGCTACTCTTGAAAATGGATCTCTAGAAAGATAGCTATCTACAACCATATCTGAAATTCTGTCTGAAACTTTATCCGGGTGACCTTCTGATACAGACTCACTAGTAAAAAGATAATTTTTAAGATTACTCATTTTTTATTCTAATAAATGAAATTATTAATAAAATATACAATAAAGTTAGTAATCCAAAAATTTTATTTCCATAATTAGAAAATATTGTTGGTTGTATTTTTCGCATTTCTACCAAATCTACATAACCTGATTCACCAAATTCAACACTTTGTTCCACAATTCCTATAGGATTAATTATAGCTGCGATACCATTATTCGAGGAGCGAAGGATATATTTACCAGTTTCAATTGCTCTAAAAATACTATGGTCAAAATGTTGCTTTGGCCCTATTGATTTACCAAACCATCCATCTTCGGAGATATTAATTATAAAATCATAACTTGAACTCTTAAATAACCTGCCTGAATAAATTATTTCATAACAAATTAAAGGTAATATTTTTAAAGTAAAATTTCTATGTTCTATTTCAATTAGTTCCCTTTTTTTACCTTTTGAAAAAGATTGATAATTATTAGTTAAAGATCTTAATCCTATAACTTTTAAAATATTTTCAAGTGGTAAAAATTCGCCAAAAGGTACTAAATTTATTTTATTGTACGAATCTAAAATATTTAACTCATTATCATATACAGATAATGAATTAAAAAAATTTGTAGATCCGTTGTTAGAAACCTTTTTATTTATACCGATTACAAACAAATGATTTTCATTAAAACTCCGATCAAACAATGATCTATATTCTTTTAATTCTTTTTGTGAAATATCTGGAAAAATTCCTTCCGGCCAAATAAAGATTATTTTTTCACCACTATTTGGTGAGCTCAATTTTATCAAATCTTTAATAATAGAGACGGTATTTACATTGGTATAGAATCGATCTAAAGAAATATTTGAACCAATTATTCGTATTTTATAGTCATAAATTTTATTATTTGCCTGATAAAAACTATCTTTTTGAGAAGAGCCATAAACGTAAAAAGATATGAAAGTAATTACAAAAAAAATACAGACTGCAATATTTTTTTTTGATTTACTTAAAAATACTATTGCTGGGCTTGTAAATAAAGAGATACAAAATAGATTTAATCCATAAGTACCTATGATTGAAGTTATACTTAAAATTTCTATTTGATTAGAAAAACTGTAGACAATTAAATTCCATGGGAATCCTGTTAAAATTATTCCTCTCAAGAATTCTATAACTCCAAAAATTAGAGAAAAACTAAAAAAAGAACTAATGATACTTTTCGGATTTAAAACTGCAAAAAAATAAGAAGTTAAACCGTAAAATACAGCTAAAAAACTCGGTATCAAGACTAAAGTAAATGGAATTAAAAATTTAAAACTTTGATCAAATGTTAAAGAAATTGATATCCAATATAAATTAGTTACAAAATAACCAAAACCAAATATCCAACCATAAAGAAAAAAAATCTTCATATTTTTTTTCTGTTTTAATTTTTTACTTAAAAAAAAATAAAGAGATGAAAATGTGAAAAAATTTATTATAAATAAATTAAATGGGGATAGGCTTAAAGAAGAAAGCATACCTATAAAAGCCAAAAAAATGATTTCAGTAAATATTTTTTTTTTCAATTTAATTCAATTTTGAAATTACAGACTTATATATTAGCTCTTCCTCTTTTAACATCTTTATATAATCTTTATTTTTTATATGATCAAAATTTAGTAAATGGAGGAAACCATGTATAAAAGTCTTAATTAATTTTTCTTTAAAAAATTTTAATGATTGGGATTTTGGTTTATCAATAAAATTATAACTTATAATAATATCTCCAATATAATTTTCTTTTATTTTTTTTAATTTTTTATTGGATGGAAATGATAAAATATCAGTAGGTTTATCTTTATTTCTAAAGTTTTTATTCAATTTTTTAATACTCTTATTGTTAGAAAGCAAAAGTGTAAAACTTACTTTTTTCTGTAAAAATTTATATTTTTTTGGGAACGATCTACAAATTTTTTTAAAAAAAAGTTCTTTTTTCTTTAATTTTTTTGACCAAGCCTTCTCCTCTGAGACGACATCAACGCTAATCATTGTTAGAATAAGCTTTTACTATTTTTGAAACAAGAGGATGTCTTACTACATCTGAATGATCAAAATCAACAACTGCTATTTCATTTAAATGACCCAACAGTTCTTTAGATCTAACAAGTCCTGACATGCTTTTATTTGGTAAATCTATTTGTGTAGGATCTCCGTTAACAACTATTTTTGAATTTTCTCCTATACGCGTCAGAAACATTTTGATTTGAGTATCAGTAGCATTTTGAGCTTCGTCTAAAATAGCAAAAGAGTTTTTTAAAGTTCTTCCTCTCATAAACGCTAATGGTGCTATTTCAATATCACCAATTTCAATCATTCTTTGTATTTTTTCAAAATCAAAGAGGTCATAAAGAGAATCATATAAAGGCCTTAAATATGGGTCGACTTTTTCCTTCATATCTCCAGGCAAAAAACCTAATCTTTCACCAGCCTCTACAGCAGGTCTTGATAAAATTATTCTTTCAATCTTTTTTTCCAATAACATTGTAAGACCAACTGCTACTGCTAAAAAAGTCTTCCCTGTTCCAGCTGGACCAGCCGAAATTATTATATCACTTTGTCTTAAAGCTCTTACATATCCCTTTTGTTTTTCTGATCTAGGAATAATCGATTTTTTTGGTGTTTTGATTATATCAGTTACATTATTGTTTTTGACTTTTTCTTTAATCATAAATTTATCAACTGATGACACTATATCTTTATTTTCTATACTGCCATTATTGATAAATTGATTAGCTAAAAATTGAATAGCATTTTTAATTATCTCATTTTTTTGAGAATTTGATTTAATTAATATTGAGTTACCTCTTGAATATAAGCTAGATTTAGTAATTTTTTCTAATTCTTTTAAATTTTTATTAAATTCCCCAACTACTCCCATTAATAAATCGTTATCATGAAAAATAACACTAAGAGTGTTATTATCTGAATAAACAAATTTAAGTGATGTTTCTAAATTCTTTTTAATTAAACCGCCCAATTTTTATGCTACCTTTTTATTAGAATTAATAACTACATCACCGAATAAAGTAGTTCTATTGCTTTGTTTGATTTTTACTAACATAACTTTTCCTATGTCCTCTTTTTTACCATTAAATATAACTGGTGTCATATATTCTGAGCGTCCAAATAACTGGGTTTTATCTTTTGTTAGATTCTCTACCAAAACTCTTAATATTTTATTTTCTAAAGACTTGTGCATATTAATTTGATTTTCAAATAATTGATTTTGTACTTTTTCTAATCTTGAGGCAGAAATACTTTTATCAATTAAATCTAAATCTTCAGCAGTAGTGCCAGGTCTTGGACTAAAAATAAAAGAATATGAATTAATGAATTTAATTCTTTTAATCAAATCAAGTGTATTATTAAAATCTTTTTCCTCTTCTCCTGGGTAGCCGATAATAAAGTCACTTGAAAATTCTATTTTTGAATTTATTATTTTTAATTTTTCAAATATTTTCAAATAATCACTTATTAGATGTTTTCTATTCATGAGTTTTAAAATTTTATTTGAGCCACTTTGAATAGGAAGGTGAACTAAAGGCATTAATTTTTTTGAGTGTTTATAAACTTCAATTAAATCTTCTGACATATCTTTTGGATGAGACGTTGTGTACCGGACTCTTTCAATTTTTGAAAATTTTTCAATTTCTAAAATCAAATTAGATAGTCTATAATTATTGTATTTATAAGCATTTACGTTCTGACCAAGCAAAATAATTTCTTTAACTCCATTATCAACCAGATGTTTGGCTTCATCTAAAATTTGTTGAAACGGTCTCGAGTATTCTGGTCCTCTTGTATAGGGTACAACACAGAAATTACAAAACTTATCACAGCCCTCTTGTACCGTTAAAAATGAGGAAACTTCACTCATCTCATTTTTTATTTTACTCAAGTAATCAAATTTATCATCTGCTTCAAATTCAATTGTTTCCGATTTTTCCTTTTTTTTTATGAAATTTAATATCTTATTATTAATTTCATGATATGACTGTGGTCCAATAACCAAATCTATATAAGGCTCTCTTTTTAACATTTCTTGGTTTTCTGCTTGAGCAACACACCCTGCTACAATAACCAAGGGTTTATTTTTTGATCTAAAAATTTTTTTAACCCTTCCTATCTCATGATAAACTTTTTCTTTAGCTTTATCTCTTATGTGGCAAGTGTTTAAAACATAACAATTGGCTTCCTCATAATTATTTGTTTTACTGTAGCCAATTTTTTTAACTGTATCGAAAATACGATTTGAATCGTATTCATTCATTTGACATCCAAAAGTTTTGATAAAAATTTTTTTACTCATTTATTGAGGTTTTTTTTTAACCCCATATAACTCTAATTTATGATCTACTAAAGTATAACCATATTTTTCTGCTACTTTAATTTGAAGTTTTTCTATTTCATCATCAACAAATTCAATTATCTCTCCTGTTTTTACATCGATCAAATGATCATGATGACTTTCGATCATCGCTTCATATCTTGCTTTGCCACCCTTAAAATCATGTTTAGCTAATATGCCTGCCTCTTCTAAAAGTTTTACAGTCCTATAAACTGTAGCAATACTTATTTTTGGATCAATCTTTGAAACTCTATTATACAATTCATCTACATCTGGATGATCAGACTCCCCATAAGCCTCTTTGGATTCTGATATTACTCTAACTATTACTCTCCTTTGATCAGTTAGTTTTACACCTTTAGATATACATTTTTGTTCAATTGAATCTGACATAGTTTAATTTTAACTTATATAAATAGGATTAATCAAATTTTTTTTAATTTTGAATTTGTCGCATAAAATGGGAATATTTTCATATTTAATCTCATCGATATCTTTAAAATCTCTAAAACTAAAACAATAATAGTCTATTTTCGCAGCTAAATGGAATGCTTTTATTAAAGAAAGTGAATTTCTTATACCAGCAAAACTACCTGGACCTCTATTAACATAAATGGTTGAAATATCTTTTATTTTTATCTTATTTGAATTTAAAAAATCATTAATCAATATAATTAATTTTTCATAATTAGTTTTGCTATTTGTGTGGGTAACATTATAAATATCAGTATTATTAATGAGCATAAAAAAAATATTCTCTCCTGCCGCATCAATAATTAGTCTATTCATTTTTATTTTTTATTTTGCCATAAATTCTAATGCAGAAGATAATAATAGCAAATACTATTCAAAAGATGAGGGTGTAGTGTCAATTATGTATCATCGGTTTAATGAAAATAAATATCCATCAACAAATATTAAAATTGATATTTTTAAAGAACATCTTCAAATTATTAAGAATTCAAGTTATAATTTCCTTAATCCTAAAGATCTTGAGAATAATCTAAGGATCCCCAAAAAAAATAAAGAAATTTTAATTACTATAGATGACGGTTTTAAATCATTTTATGAAGAGGCATGGCCAATTTTAAAAAAAGAAAAAATACCTTTTATTTTATTTATATCAACTGAACCAGTAGGTAAAAATGGATACATGAATTGGAGTCAAATAAAAGAAATAGAAAAATCAGATTTTGGAATAATTGGACACCATTCACATACACACGATTATCTAATTGATAAAACAGATAAAGAATTTATTTCTGATATTGAAAAAGCAAATGAAATATTTTTAAAAAATTTAGGATATATTCCAGAACTATTTTCATATCCTTTTGGTGAATACTCTAAATTTATGAAAGATTATATTTCTAAAAATTTTAAACTTTCATTTGGTCAACATTCAGGTGTAATAGATGTTAACAAGGATAAATTTGAACTTCCTAGGTTTCCAATCAACGAGAAATATGGAGAAATAAAAAGATTCAAATCAATTATAAATTACTTCCCTCTAGAATATAAAAGTTTAAAACCAGAAGAAAAAAAATTAAAAAAAGAGGATAACCCACCAATATTTAGTGTGGAATTTTTTGAAAATCAAAAAAATTTAAAGAACATTAACTGTTACTCAAATGAGGGTGGTGTCTGGGAAAAATCTAAAATTAAATTTAATGACTCTAAACTTTTTATAGAGTTTAGAGAACCTTTCCTTCCAAGAAGGGGAAGAATAAATTGTTCCTTAAATGATAATGGTAAATGGCGTTGGTTTGGCACCCAATTTGTAGTAAACTAAAATTAAGTTAAGCTTTCAAGCTCAATACTTGAAGGGAGTAATTTTGCATCGTCAAAATCTTTTAAATTATTTTGTTTAATAATTTTTTGTAAAACTTCAACATATTGATTTCCTGTTTCAGCATAATTTTTAAGAAATTGAGAAAGAATAATACTATCTAAGGGTCTTTTAGAATCTCTTAATTGCGCCCGAGCTAATCTAAAATTTTCATATGAGGAGTGTGTATTTAAGTTTCTTTGATATGCTCTAACTGAGGCTTGTAACACATTAAACTTCATTACCTTGTGACCTTTATTTTCATCAGCTTCTTTAGGCTTCAATCCTTCACCCGACCAAGTCCATTGACCGAAAAGAGCATTACCCTCTTGTGCGAATCTCGAAGTTCCCCAACCTGTTTCTTTTGCAGCTTGAGCTATAGCCAATGATACAGGAATTTCGTCCATTCTTATTTTTAAAATTGATAGATCTTTAGATGGGATACCATACTGTTTAAATTTATTTTTTAACCATTTCTTTTCTATTTTAGTATTATTGTTTTTGTTAATAATATTAAAAAGAGTTTTTCTATCTAATCTTATGTTGTTATTTTCTTTTAAAATTAATGGTAAAACAATTTGAATAAAAAATTCTTTTCTTTTTTTAGTATTTTCGATCATTTTAATTTCAGCAGGCAGAAGAGTTAATGCAACTGGTTTAACTAATTTTTTTTGTCTCACATCATCTAATTTATAGTCAGTATCTTCAAATAATTGTTTAATTGTTGAAGCATTCAATCTTACCGTATCAGTTTCTAAATCGTTTAAACTGAAAATATCAATTAATAAATCTTTCTCATTCAATTCATTATTGGTGTATGTTCCATTATTTTTTTCATTAAGAGTATAAGCTAAAATAGATTTCGAATTATTTTGGAATTCATTTGTAATCATAAAATTTTTCTTTGTATAACTTGATATCAAAGGTAACGAATAAAAAGAAAAAAATATAAAAATACAAGCAATTAATATTCTTGGCAGCGATCCAATTCTTCTATCATCAAAATATTTAAAAATTTTCAGATTTTTTCTTTGGATTTTAAAGAATAGAAGCCTTGTTCTTAATAATACAATTTTATTTAAAAAACTAATATTACTTAATTTAAAATGAAAAAATTTTTTTTTTAACATCTAAATAGCCTCAACTTTTTTAACTTCAGGTAAGTAGTGACAAAGAAGATTCTGTACTCCTTGTTTTAAAGTCATTGTTGAACTTGGGCAACCAGAGCAACTTCCTTGTAATTGTACCTTTACAATCCCATTTTTAAATTCTTTAAATCTAATATCTCCCCCATCTTTAGCTACTGCTGGTCTTATCTTTTCATCTAATATTTTAACAATTTTTTTCTCTATTTCTTGCAAATTTTCTTTTTTTTCTTTTAATTCTTTATCAATCACACACTCTTTACCTTTTGAGTAAAAATCATTTATTAAAGAAATAACAATATGTTTAATTTCATCCCACGATATTTTATCTTCTTTATTAATCGATATAAAATCTTTACCTAAAAAAATACCTTCAACTCCATTTATAGACATTAAATCTTTGACCAATTCATTGTTTATTTCCTCTTTTTTCGTTATCTCAAATGAGCCTTGGTTAGACACAACTTTACCAGGTAAGAATTTTAATGAATTTGGGTTTGGTGTAATTTCTGTCTGTACAAACATGAATTATATATAGTCATAAATCATGAAAATGAAACTTGTTAATAAAAATATCTTAAAAACCAATTATTTTGTGAATTTTTTTAACTTTTTCAGACGCTATTTTGTCTGCTTTTTTATATCCATCTATAAGAATTGAGTCTAAATACTTATGATCATTTAGTAATTTTTTAATTTCAAATGAAATAGGAACAATTTTTTCAATCAGTAATTGAGATAAACTTTCTTTAAACTGTGAGAAATTCTTTCCTGAAAATTCACTAATGGAATTTTCTAAAGTTAAACCTGACAAACTTGAAAAAATTCCGATTAAATTTTTTGCTTCAGGTCTTTTGTCTAACTCTTCAATATTTGACGGTAAAGGTAAAGCATCAGTTTTAGCTTTTTTAATTTTGTTTGCTATTGTGTCCTTATCATCAGTTAAATTGATTCGACTTAGGTCTGATATTTCAGATTTGCTCATTTTTTTTAAACCATCCTTAAGACTCATTATTCTTGAAAATTCTTTTTTAATTAAAGGTTCTGGAATCTTAAAAAAATCATCTACGTTGAAATCATTATTAAACTTTTGAGCTATATCCCTACAAAGCTCTAAATGTTGTTTTTGATCATTTCCTACTGGAACGTGAGTTGAGTCGTAAAGAAGTATATCTGCAGCCATTAATACTGGATATGAATAAAGACCAATGCTAGCTTTCTCTTTATCTTTGCCTGCTTTTTCCTTAAATTGAGTCATTCTATTTAACCAACCCAATCTAGCTGTACAGCTTAAAATCCAAGCTGCTTCTGAATGTGCACTAACTTTAGATTGATTAAAGATAATACTTTTTTTTGGATCAATACCACTGGCAATAAAAGTTGCTACTGTTTCATGGATATTGTCTTTTAATTTCTTGGGATCTTGATTTACCGTAATGGCATGAAGATCCACAACACAAAAAATACAATGATTTTCTTTTTCATTATTAAGCTCTACAAAATTTTTTATAGCCCCTAAATAATTTCCTAAATGAAGATTACCGCTTGGTTGAACACCAGAGAAAATTTTTTTTACCATAAATTAATACTTTAGTTTAATATCATCATATTTAAAAGCTTTGATAAGTAACGAAATTAAAAGGTAAAATATTAATCCTAAAATTACTGAAAATAATAAATAAAATGACTTTAGGTAATAATCATAAACTAATTGATTTTCAAAAAATATAATTACATATTTGAAAAAAATACCCATTAAAAATGATGAAAATGATATTTTGATGAATCTTATTATAAAAATTTCATTAAATTGAAACAAGTCTCTATTTTTTAGAAAAATAAATAATAATATAGAATTAAACCAAGAGGAGATACTAGTAGCAATAGGTATAATTATAAAACCTGCACTTTTAAAATAATAAATACTTATAAATACATTTAGAATTACTGAGAATAAGGAAATATAAAATGGTGTCTTGGTATCATGATTTGCGAAAAAAAAAGTCGAAAAAACTTTTATTAAAGCAAAAGCTGGTAAACCAAGACCAAAATAAAAAAGTGCTTGTGCAGAATTATTTACAGATTCTTCAGAGAAAGAACCATAGCCAAATAAAGCAGAAATGATTACATCTGATCCAATAAATAAAGCTACAGAAGCTGGTAAGCTTAAAAACATACTCAATTCCAATGCTTTATTTTGTACTTGTAAAATTTTCTTCTTTTTTTTTAAATAAACATATTTTGATAATTGAGGTAAAACAACAACACCTATAGCAATTCCAGCGATTGCGAGATTTATTTGATAAATTCTATCTGCATAATATAAATATGACACTGCGCTTGCTTGAAAAGAAGCAATAATTGTTCCAATCAATATATTTATTTGTGTAACTCCTGATGAAAAAATACTTGGCAAAAGTTTTTTAAAAAAAAATTTTACTTTTTTGTCAATCTTAAATTTTAAGCTTAGATTTATTACATAAAATTTTTTAACAAATCTATATAAGAAAATTAATTGTAATAAACCAGCTATAGATACTCCATAAGAAAGAAAATAAATTAATTTATCATTCAAATATTTGCCAAAAATTAATATTCCTATTAAAACTAAATTTAAGATAATTGGCGCTGCTGAAGCAGCTGCAAATTTATTATGAGAATTAAGTATTGCAGCAAAAAAAGAAGATAAGCTCACAAATAGTAAAAAAGGGAAAGTTATTCTTGTCAAATTAATAGCTAATTCAATTTTATCTTCATTTTGAACAAAGCCAGGAGCTATTAAGCTCACAAAAGCAGGCATAAATATTTCAACAATCAAGACTAAAAAAAATAAACCTAAAAATAATAAATTAAAGATTTGATTAGCAAATTTTGTTGATTTAGAATTGTTTTTTACTAGTTCTGCAGTGTAGCTTGGAACAAAAGCAGCGTTAAATGTACCTTCAGCAAATAATCTTCTAAAAGTATTTGGTATTCTAAAAGCTACAAAAAAAGCATCCGCTAAAAAACTTGTTCCAAGAAAAATTGCAATTAACACATCTCTTAAATAACCAAGTAATCTGCTGATTATAGTATAAAAACCAAAAGTGCCTGTTGACTTAACTAAATTCATAAATCATATTAGTCTTAATTTTACCCCATTTGTACACCTAATTAAGTTAAATGAAAAAAACAAAAATAGATCATTACACTGATAAAGAAGCATTAGATTTTCATAGTTATAAAAAACCAGGGAAGATTGAAATTTCATCATCAAAAAATATGACTACCAAGAGAGATCTTGCATTAGCATATTCTCCTGGTGTTGCTGCTCCAGTAAGAGCAATCAGTGATAATCCTGAAGCTGCATTTGACTACACAAGTAAAGGAAATCTAGTTGCCGTTATTAGTAATGGTTCAGCTATCTTAGGTATGGGTAATCTAGGTGCTTTAGCATCTAAACCTGTAATGGAAGGAAAAGCAGTTTTGTTTAAAAGATTTGCAGACATTGACTCGATCGATCTTGAAATTGATTCTAACGATCCAGATGAGATTATAAATAGTATAAAAAATTTTGCGCCAAGCTTTGGTGGTATAAATCTTGAAGATATTGCGGCTCCTGATTGTTTTATTATTGAAGAAAAGCTTAAAGAAATTTTAGATATACCTGTTTTTCATGATGATCAACATGGCACCGCTATAATTACTACAGCAGCATTACTAAATGCTCTTGATATAAGTAAAAAAAAAATAGATAAAATAAAAATAGTTGTAAATGGTGCTGGCGCATCTGCAATGGCTTGTACAAATTTATTTAAGAAAAGTGGTGTTCCTCAAAAGAATATCACAATGATTGACAGACAAGGTGTAATATTTAGAGGAAGAGAAAATTTAAATCAATGGAAGTCAAGTCACGCAATTGAAACACAAGACAGAGATCTAAATGATGCAATTAAAAATGCAGATGTTTTTTTAGGATTGTCAGCAAAAGGAGCTTTAACAAAAGATATGGTAAAAAAAATGGCAAAAAACCCAATTATTTTTGCTTGTGCAAATCCAGATCCTGAAATTACACCAGAAGAAATTGAAGAGGTAAGAGATGATGCAATTATAGCAACTGGAAGATCAGACTATCCAAATCAGGTAAATAATTTAATAGGCTTTCCATATATTTTTAGAGGTGCTTTAGATGTTAGATCTAAAACAATCAACGAGGAAATGAAAGTAGCTGCTGCAAATGCGATTGCAAATCTAGCAAAAGAGGATGTTCCTGACGAAGTTGTTGCAGCAATGGGTGGTGAAAGACCACACTATGGCAAAGATTATATTATTCCATCAACATTTGACCCTAGATTAATAAGTGTCATTCCTGCTGCTGTAGCTCAGGCTGCTATAGATACCGGAGTTGCAAGAATCAAAATTAATGATTTTGAAATCTATAGAGATCAACTAAAACAAAGATTAGATCCAACAGTAACTATTATGCAGGGTATTAATAGTTATATCAAAAAAAAACCAAAAAAAGTTGTTTTTGCAGATGGTGAGGATGAGAACACTCTTAAAGCTGCAATAGCTTTCAAAAATTCAAAATTAGGAATACCGATTTTAATTGGAAAAGAAGAATTAATTAAAGAGCAAATAAAAAAAATTGGTTATAATGAAAATTTTGATATTGAAATTATTAATTCGAAAGACACGCCTAAAAGAGAAAAATATGTTAAATATTTGTTTAAAAAACTTCAAAGAGAACAAGGAATGCTAGAATGGGATTGTGATAGGCTCATTAGAAACGATAGAGTTATTTGGGCATCTTGTATGGTCGCTTGCAATGATGCAGATGCCATGGTGACCGGAAATACAAGAAGATATTCTTCTTCTTTAGAAAAAATTGTAAAAGTTGTGGACCCAAGACCTGGGGAGATTATGTTTGGTTTAAATTTAGTCGTAAATAGGGGTAAAACAATATTCATATGTGATACCTCAGTAATAGAATATCCTGATGCAAATCAATTGGCTGATATGGCTAAATCGGCTGCAAGAGTTGTAAAACTTTTTGGTTTTGATCCTAAGGTTGCTTTTTTATCTCACTCCACATTTGGTCAACCAGTCACTGATAGAACAAAAAGAATAAGCGACGCAGTTGAGATTTTAAAAAAAAGTAATGTAGATTTCAAATTTGATGGAGAAATGCAGCCAGATGTTGCGCTTGAAGAGGTATATAAAGAGCTTTATCCTTTTTCTGAAATAGTTGGTAATTCAAATGTGCTAGTAATGCCAAGTCAGCATAGTGCAGCTATTTCGTATAAAATGATTAAATCTATGAGTAGGGCAAAAGTTATTGGGCCATTACTAATTGGTTTAGGTCTTCCAATTGAAATATCACCACTAAGATCTTCCACATCAGACATTATCAATTTAGCATCTATAGCTGCATATTCTGCAGATGTCATTGATTACAAAAAAAATTAGTTTTTTTGGATTCTTAGATTTTCAACAAGTAAAATACTAGCTATTACATCCTCAACATTTAAAATTTCTTTTGACTCTTCTATTACTAAATCTTTTTCATTTTTAGAGGAAGCTATTCCATAAATATATATTTTTTGTTTATAAGTATCTATTTGATAATTGGTAGCTTTTATGTCTTTATTAAAGATGAGTGCTGTTCTCAACTGTGAAGTTATTAAAATATCTTTTGCAGATTGTTTAAAATCAAATCCTTCTTTTATCTTTATATCATTTCTAACAGATCTAACACCCTCTGTTTCCCATGCTACTTTTGTTAGTTTAAGTTTTTCTTCGGGATCATCGACTTTACCTGTCAAAAAAATTCTACCATCCAAAACCTTCGATTTAACTGATAAAAAATAATTTTTATCAATTAAAAGAATTCTAGCTGACAAATTTTTTTGCATGATAGAATCATCAATTTGTGTACCTAATGATCTTGGATCAATCGCTACACTAACTCCAGTCCCAAAAATACCCGTTGATGATACACCAACACAGTTATTTAAAATTAAACTAATTAGTATTAGAATTATAAATTTATTTTTCATTTTTTACCCTTAAGCAGTAATCGTAAATAACCCTTTTTGGAATTTTATTATTTTCGTTTATTATACTTGAAATTTCTTTTATACTTAATTTATTAATCATATTATTAATAATTCTTTTATCTGATTCACTTAAAATTTGTGAGATCTTTTTAGCTTCTTTTTTTTCTGATATAACAATAGTTAGCTCACCTTTTAAATTAGACTTGAATAATTCTAGTTCATCAATCTCAGATCTATAAAATTCCTCATAAAATTTTGTCATTTCCCTACAAATTAGAATTTTTCTTCCTGTGAAATTTTTTTTAATAAAAGGTATGATTTTATTTAATTTTTTTGGAGAGATAAAAAAAACTAAAGAACTATTTAATTGAGATAGAATTTCCAAATCTCTTTGAAGATCTTTATTTTTCTCTGGAAAAAAACCATAAAAAAAAAATTTTTCAGAAAATCCACTTATAGATACTGCTGATGTCACTGCAGAAGCACCTGGAAGAGGAATTATCTCTATATTATTTTTAATGCATTCTTTAATTAGTATTGCACCAGGATCAGAAATACTTGGAGTTCCAGCATCAGATATTAAAGAAACCAATAAACCTTGCTTTATAAATTCAATTATTTTTGACAAATTTTTCTTTTCATTAAACTTATGATTTGAAATTAACTTAGATTTAATCTGATATTTATTTAATAAATTTTTGGAAACTCTGGTGTCTTCACAAAGAATATAATCTGATTTTTTAAGAGTATCTATAGCTCTGAAACTTATGTCGTTCAAATTTCCTATTGGAGTAGATACCAAATATAAGCTTTTTTTTGTCACTTTATAATCAGATTTTGAATTTACAATCATATTTGTTATTAAAACAATATAGTATCATTAAAATGTATAAATTTTTTAGAATTCTTTTGTTAACAACAATAATTTTTTTATTCAATTTTTCGTTCGCATTCTCAAATACTCAAAAGATAAAAATTGGATTGCTTGTGCCCTTATCTGGAGAATATAAAGACTTAGGTCGCTTAATAATTAAATCCACAAGAATGGCCTTAAATGACATAGGTACAAACAAGATAGAAATTTATCCCAAAGATACAAATCTGGACCCTAATAAAAGTTTAGAGTCTGCCTTAGAGTTAAAAAACAAAGGTATAAAAATTTTTATAGGACCTATTTTTTTTAAAAGTTTGTTATACCTAGATGAAGTTGAAGATGTAATTTTTTTATCTTTAACTAATAAAACATCAGATCTTCCAAAGAATGTTATAAGTAGTGGAGTAAATTCTTTATCCCAAGTAAATGCAATTAAGAAATTTATAAAATTAAATGATATTAAGAAAACTATCTTTCTAACTCCTGATCTAGATTATAAAATTGAAGTAACTAAAGCAATCAGACAATCCAAAATTAAAATTTCAAAAAAATATATTTATGATACAAAACCAATTAATTTAACAAAACAAATAGAAGATATTACAAACTATAAAATTCGAAAACAAAATTTAGCTGACGAAATATTAAGAGTAAAAAAATCAGATCTTGAGGACAAGGATAAACAATTAGAAAAGCTTGAAAAAAGATACACCATAGGAAATGTAAAGTTTGATTCAGTAATTATTGCAGATTTTGAAGAAAGTTTAAAAAGTGTAATTACATCTCTATTATATACAGATGTATCACCTAAAAATAAATATTTTATTACTTTTAATCAATGGTTTGATGAAAGTTTCATAAAAGAAGAAAATGTTCAACCATTATATTATCCTTCTATCAATAAAAAAAATTTAGAAAATTTTAATAAAAAATTTTTTAAGGAATATAACACTTATCCAAATCACCTCTCTTTATTAAGCTATGATCTTTTGGGATTAATATATTATTTATCTTTAAAAACAGATTTACAAAATATTGAAAACTTGTTTAAGAAAAAAAACTCATTTAAAGGTAAAATAGGAATATTTGATATTAAGGATAATAAAATAAATCACAGATTAAATTTTTATAAAATAAATGATGGAAAAATTATAGAAATTTTTTAATCTTCTTAAATGCTTTAGACCTATGATCTAATTTATATTTTTGAGTAGGCTTCATTTCCCCAAAAGTTTTCTTCTTATTAATAGGTATAAATATTGGGTCATATCCAAAACCATTTCTACCTCTTGGCTTATCAGAAATAATTCCTTCTACTTTCCCAATCACACAACAAATCTTTTTATTAAGATAACTAATTGATAATGCACATATAAAGCGTGCTTTGATCTTTTTATTTCTCCAATATTTATCTTTTTTTTTTAATTCTCTATAAACCCTTTTAATAGCTTTATTAAAATCTGAATTTCTACCTCCCCATCTTGCAGAATATATTCCAGGATTTTTGTCTAAAATATCTATCTCTAAACCAGAGTCGTCCGCTAAACACATCAAATTTGTTTTTTTAGAAAAATATTTTGATTTAATTAAGGAATTTTCTTTAAATGATTTACCATTTTCTCTTGGACTTTTTAATTTAAACTCTGCAGTAGATAATGTAACAATATTTTTAGGTAACAAATCTCTTATTTCTTTTAATTTACCCTTATTATTGGTGCCAATAAGTAATTTTTCAATTTTTTTTTTTAACATCTAGAAATTTCATATTTTCTTACCATATAAGAGTATATGGAAAAAGAACAAAGCCAGAATAACCCAAAAAATATATCTGATAAAGAGGAGGAAGTAAAAAAATCCTCTGACCAAACATCGGAAAATTCTCAAGCAGACGAATTAGCTGCTGATAGATCGTCTCAAAATCCTAGTGAGGAAACTAAAGAAGAGGAAAAAAGTCCAGAAGAAAAGATTTTAGAGTTAGAAGATAAACTCGCCCGAACATTTGCTGAAATGGAAAATCAAAGGAGAAGATTTGAAAAAGAAAAAGAAGATGCTTATGAATATGGTGGGTTTGTATTTGCAAAAGAAGCATTAAATCTAATAGACAATCTTGAGAGATCTAAACAAATCTTATCTAACGATGAGACACTTAAAAATTCAGAATCTTTAAAAAAAACACTCGAACATTTTGATATAATAAATAAGGACTTAATATCTATTTTTTCAAAAAATAACATTAAGCCAATTGAAAGTTTAGATAAAAAATTAGATCCTAATTTTCATCAAGCAATGATTGAAATAGAAGATGATGAGAGGGAACCAGGAACAATTATTCAAGAAATCCAAAAAGGTTTTACTATAAAAGATAGGTTGCTAAGACCTTCATTGGTTGGAGTAGCAAAAAAAAGATTGGATAAAACAAAAAAAGATGAGGAAAATAAAGACAATTTAAAAGAGAAATAATGCTTAATTCAACTTGTAGATTTAAATTTTAACCCTATATGAAAGTAGTAAATAAATAATATGAGCAAAATAATTGGAATAGACTTAGGTACAACAAACTCTTGTGTTGCTATAATGGAAGGTAGCCAAGCAAAAGTATTAGAAAATGCTGAAGGGACTAGAACAACACCGTCAGTAGTTGCCTTCACTGACGAAAAAGAAAAATTAATTGGCCAGCCTGCTAAAAGACAAGCTGTAACAAATCCTGAAAATACAATTTTTGCAGTAAAGAGATTGATAGGTCGAAATTTTGAAGATCCCACTGTTAAAAAAGATATTGAGTCAGCTCCATTTAAAATAGTAAATTCTGAAAAAGGAGATGCTTGGATTGAAGCTAAAGGAGAAAAGTATTCACCATCACAAATTTCAGCTTTTATTTTACAAAAAATGAAAGAAACTGCTGAAAAGTATTTAGGTCAGTCTGTAACAAAAGCTGTAATTACTGTTCCAGCTTATTTTAATGATGCTCAAAGACAAGCTACAAAAGATGCAGGTAAGATTGCAGGCTTAGAAGTTTTAAGAATTATTAATGAACCTACCGCAGCTTCACTAGCATATGGTTTAGATAAAAAACAAAATAAAAAAATAGCTGTTTATGATTTAGGTGGAGGTACTTTTGATGTCTCTATTCTGGAATTAGGTGATGGAGTATTTGAAGTTAAATCTACAAACGGTGACACATTTTTAGGTGGTGAAGATTTTGATAACGCAGTTGTAGAATATCTTATAGGTGAATTTAAAAAAGATAGTGGTATAGATTTAAAATCTGACAAACTTGCTTTACAAAGACTTAAGGAAGCAGCAGAAAAAGCCAAAATAGAATTATCTGCAGCAGAACAAACTGATATAAATTTACCATTCATAACAGCAGACAAAACGGGTCCTAAGCATATTAATCTAAAAATGACTAGAGCAAAATTAGAGGCATTAGTTGAAGATCTAATAGCCAGAACTATACCACCATGCAAAACAGCCTTAAAGGATGCTGGTGTATCAGCTAGCGATATAGATGAAATAGTAATGGTTGGTGGTATGACTAGAATGCCTAAAGTGGTTTCAGAAGTTAAAGATTTTTTTGGTAAAGAGCCTAATAAAAGTGTGAACCCAGATGAAGTAGTGGCAATGGGTGCTGCTATTCAAGCAGGTGTACTACAAGGTGATGTCAAGGATGTGCTTTTACTTGATGTAACACCATTGTCTCTTGGTATAGAAACCTTGGGTGGAGTATCTACTAAACTTATAGAAAAGAATACAACAATCCCTACTAAAAAAAGCCAAGTATTTTCAACAGCTGAGGATAACCAACCAGCTGTTTCGATAAGAGTACTTCAAGGCGAAAGGGAGATGGCAACTGACAACAAGTTGCTTGGTAATTTTGAATTAGTTGGAATCGCACCTGCACCAAGAGGAGTGCCTCAAGTTGAAGTAACTTTCGATATTGATGCTAATGGGATAGTAAATGTATCAGCTAAAGATAAAGGCACAGGTAAAGAACAAAAAATTCAAATTCAAGCCTCAGGTGGATTGAGCGATGAAGAAATTGAAAAAATGGTTAAAGATGCTGAAGCAAATAAGGAAGCAGATAAAAAGAAAAGAGAGTCAGTCGATGTAAGGAATCAAGCAGATACCTTAATCCACTCGACTGAAAAAAATCTTAAGGAACATGGAGCTAAAATTTCTGATGCTGAAAAGAAAGCAATAGAAGATGGATCGAGTGCATTAAAAGAGGCTTTAAAAGGTCAAGATATTGAGGATATTAAGAAGAAAACTGAAGCTTTAGTTCAATCTTCAATGAAGCTTGGAGAAGCTATTTATAAATCACAACAAAATGTAAAACCAGACTCTGATAAAGATGATGGAAAAGATGATAAAGGAAAAAAAGACGATAATGTTGTTGATGCGGATTTTGAAGAAGTAAAGGACGAAAATAAAGAAAAAAGCGCTTAACTGACATCTATTTGTCCAGGTTAAATACATGGCTAAAAGAGATTATTACGATGTCCTAGGCATCAATAAAGGCGCCAGTCCTGAAGATATAAAATCAGCCTATAGAAAGTTAGCAGTAAAATACCACCCAGATAAGAATCCTGGAGATAAATCTGCTGAAGATAAATTTAAAGAAGCCAGTGAAGCTTACGGAATTCTTTCTGACAAGTCCAAAAAAGAAAACTATGACAACTTCGGTCATGCAGCATTTGAAAATGGTGGTGGAGGTCAAAGTGGCTTTGGAGGATTTAGTGGAGCAGATTTCTCAGATATTTTTGAAGATTTTTTTGGAGACTTTGGAGGCGGAAGAAGAAGCTCAAGAGGACGAAGCTCTAATAATAGAGGGTCGGACTTAAGATACGATTTATCAATTACATTAGAGGAAGCCTATTCAGGAAAAAAACAAAACATACAATTCTCTACTTCCGAGAAATGTAATACTTGTAAAGGTAATGGATCAAAACCAGGATATAATCCTGATAGATGCTCTTATTGTGGTGGAAATGGGAGGGTTCGATCTAATCAAGGTTTTTTTACTGTTCAACAAACATGTCCTCAGTGTACAGGAAGTGGTGAAGAAATAACTAATCCTTGTGTAGATTGTAGCGGCCAAGGAAATAAACAGACAACGAAAAAAGTTTCAGTAACTATTCCAAAAGGTGTAGATGATGGAACAAGAATTAGGCTTGCGGGAAAAGGAGAGGCTGGAACTAGAGGGGGAGCAAGTGGAGATTTATATTTGTTTATTAATGTTAAATCACATGAACTTTTTAAAAGATCAGATGTAAATTTATTTTTTGAATTTCCAATTTCTATAGCTGATGCGGCTCTAGGAACAACTATAGAGATACCAACTATTGATGGGAAAAAAGGCAAGATTAAAATCCCTGATGGTACTCAAGATGGAAAACAATTCAGACTAAAAGGTAAAGGTATGCCTTTTATGCGAAGAGGTGATTATGGAGATTTATATGTGCAAGTTAAAACTGAAGTGCCAATATACCTTAATAAAGAACAGAAAGAATTATTAGAAAAATTCAGAAAAATAGAAAATGAAAAATCTAATCCAAGTATTAAAAAATTTTTTCAAAAGGCAAAAAGTTTTTGGAATAGCTAAAAATGGGATTAGAACAGATTATCCCAGCGATTTTTTTAATAGCAGTTCTAGTCTTAGTTATACCTAATTTTTTAAGGTCAAATAATAGACGAAAACAGTTTTTTAAGAATTTGTTCATTTGGTCTGTAATTGTTGTATCTATTGTGATAATTACGTATCTTATCTCTTAATGAAAAGAATAAATTTAGCAATAACTGGGTGTATGGGTCGTATGGGCCAACAACTAATTAAGTCATCAAAAAAAAATAAAAATTTTAAACTGGTTTCACTTACAGAAAACAGATTAATAAATAAAAAATTTGAAGGAATTAAACCTGAGTTTAATACTGACATAGCATTTAAAAAAACAGATGTAATTATTGATTTTACCGTTCCTAAATGCACCTTGGAAATACTAAATATAGCCTCTAAACTTAAAAAAAAAGTAGTAATTGGAACTACTGGGTTTACTAGAAGCCAAGAAAGTCAAATTAAAAAGTATTCAAAAAAGATACCTATTTTAAAAGCTGGAAATATGAGCTTAGGTATAAATTTATTAATGTACTTAACGGAGATTGCTTCAAAAACATTAAATGATGAATATTTAAGTAAAATATTTGAAGTACACCATAAATACAAAAAAGACTACCCATCAGGTACAGCCTTAATGCTTGGAAAAGGGATTGCAGATGGGAAAAATAAAAACTTATATAATTTAATTGGTAAAAAATTTTTAAATAAAAAGTCTTTTCCTTATGGAAAAAAAATTAATTTTAACTCAATTAGAAAAGGTGAAATTGTTGGAGAACATGAAGTAAATTTCTCGAGTGGAAAAGAGATAATTACTTTAAACCATGAGGCCTTTGATAGAGCACTTTACTCTGATGGAGCTTTGACTGCCTCTAAATGGTTAATGAAAAAAAAACCTGGACTGTATTCTATGAGAGATTTGCTTAACTTTTCATAATGAATGAAAAACAGAAAGCAAAAATTATACTTAAAACTCTAAATAAAATTTATCCTAAAGCACTTGTTCCTCTTAAAAGCAAAAATACTTTTACATTATTAATATCTGTACTACTTTCAGCACAATGTACTGATGTTAATGTTAATAATGTAACAAAAAATATATATCCAAGGTATTTTAAACCAGACCACTTTGTAAAGTTAGGTAGAAAAAAAATTGAAAAATTAATTAAAAAGATTGGTATTTTTAGGATCAAAGCGAAAAGTATTTACCTAATGTCAAAACAAGTTTTAGAAGAACACAATGGAAGAATACCTAAAACTTTTGAAGAACTTGAAAAACTGCCTGGTGTAGGCCATAAAACAGCTAGCGTTGTAATGTCCCAAGGCTTCGGATATCCAGCTTTTGCAGTTGATACTCATATTCATAGACTTGCACAAAGATGGGGTTTAACAAATGGAAAAAATGTGGTTCAAACCGAAAAAGATTTAAAACGAATATTTCCTAAAAAAACTTGGTCAAAACTTCATTTACAAATAATTTTTTATGGTAGAGAATATTGTAAAGCAAGAGACTGTTATGGTTTAACTTGTAAAATATGTACTACTTGCTACCCAAATAGAAAAAAACCTGTTATTACCAAAAAAGCTTAATATGAAAATTTTAGGAATAGGGAATGCAATAGTAGACGTCATTTGTAAAGTAGATGATAGTTTTATTACTAAAAATAATCTTACGAAAAGTACAATGAAATTATTTTTTGATGAAAATGAATTCAAAAAATTATTAACTGATCTTAAAATAGAGAAAACTATTTCTGGTGGATCTGTAGCAAACTCAATAGTTGGTATTTCTCAACTTGGTGATGAAGTAGGTTTTATTGGTAAGGTTTCAGATGATGATTTTGGTAGTAAATACGAAGAAGGTTTAAAAAAAGAGAATGTAAAATATTTTTATTCAAAAAAGAAAGAAGAACTACCAACAGGTACTTGTTTAATACTAATTACCCCAGACTCTGAGAGAACTATGTGTACGTTTTTAGGAACAGCAGGAAAGATAGATGAAAATGATGTTAGTTCTGATGCAATTAAAAAAAGTGAAATAATATTTTTAGAAGGTTACCTATGGGATGAGGGTGAACCAAAAAAAGCATTTAATAAAGCTATTAATAGTGCAAATAAGGTAGCTATGACACTCTCTGATCAGTTTTGTGTAGATAGACATAAACCTCATTTTTTAAATTTAGTAAAAAACAAACTAGATATAACTTTTGCTAATGAGCAAGAAATTACATCCTTGATTGAAGCAAAAAATTTTGACGAAGTTATAAATTTTTCAAAACAACTAAATAAACTAGTTGTTGTTACTAGAGGTGAAAGAGGAGCAATAGCTATAAACGGTGAGGAAATTGTTGAAAGTGATATACATAAAAATCTGAAAATAGTAGACCTAACTGGTGCTGGTGATCTTTTTGCTGCTGGGTTTCTTCATGGTTACATAAATAAATTATCAAACAAAAAGTGTCTTGAAAAGGGTACCGAAATGTCATCAAGAATAATTCAACAAATCGGAGCTAGACTTTAATTTTTTTTCTTTTGAAACTTCCTTTTCCTTTTTTTGGTTTGATAATTCTAGGTTTATATTTTTTTGAAAAAAGTTCTCTAGCAAATTTATTTTTTTTTGACAATTTCGTAACCACTTTTGTTAGTTAATATAAAGTTTTCATCATTAAATTTTTTTAATATTTTTTTTCTTAATCTATATATGTGTGTTTCTACAGTATGAGTTTCTAATTCAGGTTGATAACCCCAAACCTTTGATTGTAATTCATGAATTCTTACTACATCCTTTGAATTAAATAAGTAGATAATTGAATTAATCTCTTTTTCAGTGAGTTTTAATTTAAGATCTGAATGAGACATTTCTCTAGAATTTAAATTAAATTTATAAGAACCAATCATAATGTCAGATTGTTTATTAAAATTTATTTTTATAAACTCTGTATTTATTTTTTCCAATAACTTTAAAATAGAGACAGGAAAATCATTAAAAATAATTTGATTATCAAAGCCAAAAATTTTTGTGCGTGTAAAAATTAAAACATTTGGTTGAAAAACAAAATCTGAAATGTCATTTTTGGACACTTTTTTAATGGTAAGATTTACATCTTTATTAATTTCAATTAAAATCTTATATAATTCGTCAAACTCATAGATAATTAATTTTTGGTTATTCATATATAAATAGAATATGACAATTTACATAAAAAATAAATATAGACTTCAAGTTGATGATTTCACATTTAAATGTTGTATAGGTAAAAATGGCATATCAAAAAACAAGGTTGAAGGTGATAAAAAAACTCCATTTGGTATTTATCATATTGAAAATTTATATTACCGAAAAGATAGAGTCAAAAAACCATATACAAAATTAAAATGTATTGAAATAAAAAAGAATATGGGATGGGGTGATGATTCTAATAATCCAAAAACGTATAACAAATTAATCAAAATAAAAAAAAATGATAAATGTGAAAAAATTTATAGAAAAGACTTTAAATACAATTTATTTATTCCAATTAAATATAACTTTAATAAACCAAAAAAATCAAAAGGTAGTTGTATTTTTATTCATTTAACTAAAAATTATAAACCTACGGCTGGTTGTGTTGCTTTAAGAAAAAAAGATTTTCTAATTTTAGTAAAAATAATTAATCAAAAAACTCAAATAAAAATTAGTTAAATTCTGCTTCCAAATATGTTGGATCCAATTCTTAAATGAGTAGCATTATTTTTTGCTGCTTCTAGATAATCTGAAGACATACCCATACTTAAATAATCTAAATTTAAATTTTTATTTAAATCAGACATTTCTTCAAAATATTTTGTAGATGGTTCTCCTTCTGGCGGTATACACATTAATCCTACAACGTCTAATTCTAGATTTTTACAGAAAGAATATAAATCTCCAAGATATGTTTTGTCTACACCAAACTTTTGTGTTTCGTTTCCTATATTGACTTGTAAAAATATCTTAACCTTTTTATTCTGTTTTTTTTGTTCATCAAAAATCTTTCTTGCCAACTTTTCACTATCAACAGAATGTATATAATCAAATAATTTAATCGCAAATTTTACCTTATTAGTTTGTAGCCCACCAATTAAATGAAGTTTAATATTTTGATTTTTTAATTTGATGTCACTCCATTTGTTTAAAGCCTCTTGGACTTTATTTTCACCAAAATCTTTGTGCCCATGTTCAATTAAAGGTATTATTTTATCCATACCAAAAGTCTTTGATACAGCAATAATTTTTGGTAACTTGTTTGGAGTTGAATTAATTAAATTAGAATTAATTAATTCTTGAATATTAATTAAATTTTTTACTGTAAAATGCATTATTACTTACCAAAAAAATATTACTTTATAAACAAGCTTGACACAAATACTATTATAAAATGTGATGCAAACACCGCAATAATTTACAGAAATTATAATTCAGAAATAATAGATATATTAAAAATTTTAAATCTAAAAAATTATTTAAAAAAAAGAAAAAATAAATTTTTATTATCTAATAATGTCAAATTAGCTTTAAAACTTGGCTTAGATGGAGCTTATATACCTTCATTTAATAAAGATTTTAAGCATTTATCTTATTCGATAAATTCAAAATTTTTAATAGTTGGATCAGCTCACAATTTAAAAGAAATTAGAATTAAAGAATTGCAAAAAGTAAAGGCTATTTTTTTATCCTCTCTTTTTAAACAAAATAAAAATTTTCTTGGGTTGAATAAATTTAGAAATATTTCAAATTATACAGAAAGTAAAATAATTGCTTTAGGTGGAATATCAAAAAGAAATATTAAAAAATTAGATTTGCTTAATGTTTGTGGATTTGCAGGAATTTCATATTTTGAATAAAAAAAAAGGCCCCTAAAAAGGGGCCCTTTTAAATATTTGTTTTCTAAACTAAATTAGAATGCAAATGATAAAGTAAACTCATAACCTTCGTGGTCTCTAGACGCAGTACCAGCTATGTTTTTCACTTCATTAGAAGCACCCGCAAGTGTCATTCCACCCATTGTGTATGAAGCTGAAATACCAGTAGACTTTTGATCTTCGTCAGTAGACAATTCAGTTTCTAACTCGTGGTAACTGTAACCAATTGATAAGTCATCATTTACAGCATAAGTAACACCGTAAGCTATTGACTCTTGGTCAGAGTTTGCAGTTGTATGGTCTAAGTCAGATGATTGTAAACCAACTGTGAATCCACCTGTAGCATACGTTGCATACATAGTGCTTTCATCAGAATCAACATTTGCTCCAATTGTATTGTTAGACATTGCTAAACCAAGCGATAAACCTTCAATACTTTCTGGACTCATAGAAAGAGCAAAGTCAGTCATAGACTCAGCTGCAGCAGAAACGTGATTTCTGTAAGCAACTGTTAAAACAGCTCCACCCATATTTGGTGAATTGTAGATCCACATACCATCTCCACCACCAGAACCATTAATTACAGTTGGACTTCCAGTAGCACTTGTTCCATCAGTATCTATGATGTCCCAAGCTTCTTCATAAGCATTTGGCGTTTTGTCGTCAACAGCACCCATTGCTGATGAACCACCATGTCCATCGAAAGTTATTGATCCGAAGTCACCTGATAGTTTGATGTTGTGATCATCAAGTGCACCACCATCAATTTCGTAGTAAACAGCAACACCTATACCACCGTCTGTATCACCACTAGCATTGAACTTAAGTGAGTCACCCATGTAAAAGCCATTTCCTCTGTTACTTTTTCCTCTGTTAGTGTCATCAAATGAGATTGACCCTGCACCTGATACTGACATATCAGCTGCATTAACAGAAAAAGTAGCCAAAGAACCAGCTAATGCTGATAGGCCAATTTTTCTTAAATTGTTCATATTAATTACTCCTTTAGTTTTTTGTTATTATTAATAATAAACATGGGAAAATTAGCATTATTTTATAAAAATAAGTCTAAATAACACTTTTTTTACAAAATAAACGCTAATTGTTGCATTTTTACAACACAATTTAAAGCTATTTTGTGCATTTGTGGGTTATCAATAATTATAAATTAAATGTATATTTATTCTAATTTCATTTTAAAAACTCTCATATGTTTAAAATAAGTATAAATAAGAAACTAATTTCGTATTTAATTATATTTTTTACTCTAAGTTCTTGCGCTAAAGAGGGTTTTTTTAAAACAGGAGATGCAAGAAAAAATCCACCTGATCCAAAAGAAAGAGTTAAGAAAAACTTAGAAGAAGGAAGAGGTTTTAGATTAAGTAATTTAGGTAAACAAAAAGGAGGGAGTTTTGATTTTGCAAGCTCTAATGAGCTTTGGAGAGCATCTTTAGATATTTTAGATTTCATGCCTTTGACTTCAGCTAATTATAGTGGAGGTATTATAATAACTGATTGGTATTCTGAAGAAGGTAATTCAAATGATTCTGTAAAAATTACTATTAGATTTTTAAGCAACGAGATAAGATCTGATGCTGTTGATATCGATGTGTTTTATAAGAACTGTGTTTCAATTAGTAACTGCTCAATAAGTAAAAAAGATGGGCCATTAAAAAAAGAATTAACTAAGAAAATTTTATCTAAAGCAGCTGTATACGAAGCACAAAATAAAAAAAAGAATTCGAAACCATACAATAACCAATCTTCTTCTGATAACTGATAACGTTTATAACATCACTAAAAATTAGTTATGAGTAGATATAATTTTAAAACCATTGAAACAAAGTGGCAAAGTTTCTGGGAAAAAAATAAAAGTTTTCAAGTAAAAACAGATTTACAAAAGAAAAAATTTTACTGCTTAGAAATGTTTCCCTACCCGTCAGGAAAAATTCATATGGGACATGTTAGAAATTATACGATTGGAGATGTTTTAGCTAGATATAAAACCCTTCAAGGTTATAATGTTTTGCATCCAATGGGATGGGACTCTTTTGGTATGCCTGCTGAAAATGCTGCTAAACAAAATAATCTTGATCCTAAAATTTGGACTGAAACCAATATCAAAAAAATGAAAGCTCAATTAAAGAAACTTGGCCTTTCTATTGACTGGGACAGAGAAATTTCAACTTGTAACGAAGATTATTACAAACACCAACAAGGATTTTTTTTAGAATTGCTTGAAAAAAAATTGGTTTATAGAAAAGAAAATTATGTAAATTGGGATCCGGTTGATGAGACAGTTCTTGCAAATGAGCAAGTAATTGATGGAAAAGGTTGGCGCTCTGGAGCTAGTGTGGAAAGAAAAAAATTAAGCCAATGGTTTTTTAACATATCAAAATTTTCTCAAAACTTATTAGATGGACTAAATAGATTAAATTCTTGGCCTAATAAAGTAAAAATTATGCAAAAAAATTGGATTGGTAAATCATTTGGATGCGAAATTAATTTTAAAGTTGAGGGAGAATTACCAATTAACAATATTAAATGTTTTACAACAAGACCTGACACTCTTTTTGGTTTTTCTTTTTTAGCCTTATCAGTAGATCACGAAGTTTCAAATTTTTACAAGGATGATCTTGATTTTATAAAGTTTAAAGAAGAATGTTCAAAAACTGGAACTACTGAAGAAGCAATCGCAGTAGGTGAAAAAATTGGCTTTAAAACAAACCTAATGGCGATAAATCCTTTAAATCCCAAAAATAAAGTGCCAATATTTTTTGCTAATTTTGTATTAATGGACTATGGATTTGGAGCTGTTTTTGGTTGTCCCGCTCATGATCAGCGAGATTTCGACTTCGCAAAAAAATATAACCTTGATATAAAAACTGTTGTAAAACCTAATAATGAAAAGGATAACTTCCAAGTTATAGACAAGGCTTATCCTGATCCTGGTATCATTATTAATTCAGATTTTTTGAATGGACTTATAGCACCAGAGAATTCAGTTATTGAAACAATTAAAATTTTAGAAGAGAAAAAATTAGGTAAGAAAAAAATCAATTTTAGATTAAAAGATTGGGGTGTTTCTAGGCAAAGATATTGGGGATGCCCAATACCGATAGCTTATGACAAAGAAGGTAAGGTTCATCCAATTCCTAAATCAATGTTGCCAATTAAACTTCCAGAAAATATTGATTTAAATGTCAAAGGTAATCCTTTAGATAGCCAAAAAGATTGGAAGGAAATAGAGATAAATGGAAAAAAACTTACTAGAGAAACTGACACGTTAGATACTTTTGTTTGTTCTTCTTGGTATTACTTAAGATTTTGTTCTCCTAAAGAAAAAGCACATGGTTTTAATAAAGAAGATATCAACTATTGGATGCCAGTTGATCAATACATAGGGGGAGTAGAACATGCAATTTTACATTTGCTGTATTCAAGATTTTTTATGCAAGCGCTATCTCATAATAATGATGATTTTGATATATTAGAACCATTTGAAGGTCTTTTCACTCAAGGTATGGTCTGTCATGAAACATACAAAGATTCAGAAAATAACTGGATAAGTCCTGATGAAATTGAAACTATAGATGGAAAAAAATATTTAAAGAATGATAAATCTAAAATAATTAAAGTTGGTCCATCAGAATCAATGTCAAAATCCAAAAAAAATACAATCGACCCAGAAAATATTATTACTAACTATGGTGCTGACGCAGCAAGATTATTTATTTTATCGGATAGCCCACCAGAAAAAGATGTGCAGTGGTCAGAGGAGGGTATAATTTCTTCTTTTAAATTCATTCAAAAACTATGGAATTTACACGAAAAAATTTTAGATGAAATAAATAAAAATCATAAAAAAAATAATAATAACGCGATCGAAAAATATGCTAATAAATTTTTAAAAAATATAACACTAAATCTTGAGAATTTTAGTTACAATAAATTAATAGCAAATTTACATGAAATGTATTCTTTTATGTACAAGCAAGTTCAAGAACCTTACACAAAAGTCACTTTAATTGAAAATTATAAAAAAATTTTAATTGCAATGACACCTATTGTTCCTCATTTTTCTACTGAGTGCTTAAATGTTCTAGATATAAAAGATTTTAAATGGCCTAAATACGATGAATCAATCTTAAAAGAGAATATAATCAATATAGTTGTTCAAATTAATGGAAAAAAAAGAGGTTTAGTCAAGACTGAATTAAATATTACTGAAGAAAAATTATTTGAAATAATTAAGAATGATGAGACATTAACAAAATATTTAAATCAAAAAGAATTTAAAAAAAGAATTTATATCAAGAATAAATTAATGAATATAATTATATAAAATGTTTAAAAAAATTTTAACTCTTGTTTTTATATTTAATTTTTTATCAAGTTGTGAATATAAACCAATATATTCTAGTTCTAATAAATCAAATTATCGGATTATTGTAACTGATCTTTCAGGTGATAAAAAATTAAACCAATATATTGTACAAAATCTAAAAAGAAATAGTCAAAAAAATTCTGTTGAGATAATTAATATTAAAATTAATAGTGAATATTCAAAAGAAATTCTGGCTAAAAATACTCTTGGTTCAACAACTGATTATCAAGCTAAAGCGATTACTAAATTTGAAATCAATAAAAATGAAATTATAGAGAAGTTAGAAGTTAGTGAAAAATTTAACTATCAAAAAATTTCAGATAGTTATGAAGAGAAGTCTTATGAACAAACCATTAAAAAGAATCTAGCATCTTCTATAACTCAAAAATTAATCATGAGATTGTCAATTATAAAATGATAGTTAAACCTTATGAGCTAGATAAGATAGAAGACGATTTTAAAATTTTCTTATTCTACGGTAAAAATGAGGGATTAAAAAAACTTTACATAAGTCAATTATTGAAAAAAAATAAGAATAGCAATGTTTTTAAATATGACGAAAAGGAAATATTGGATAATGAGAATATATTTTTTGAAAATATTTTATCCAATTCATTATTTGAGAATGCAAAAAACATAGTTATAAATCACGGTACAGATAAAATTTCTGAGCACATAATAGATTTAATGGCACGAAATATTAATGGTGTTACAGTTATAATCAATGCAAGTATATTAGAAAAAAAATCTAAGCTTAGAAAATTATTTGAAAAAGAAAAAAGTCTAGCGTGTATAGCTACTTACCCAGATACAAATGAAATTCTTTCAAATTTAGCACTAGTTTTTTTTAAAAAAATAAAAATTTCAATATCGCAGCAGAATATAAACTTAATTGTTGATAAATGTGGTGGAGATAGACTTAATCTAGAAAATGAATTAGAAAAAATTAATATTTACTTAACAAAAAAGAAAAGTATTTCTAGTGAAGAGATTTCAAAGTTAATAAATTTAAGTGAAAATCATACTTTTTATGAACTTATAGACAATTGTTTAGCTAAGAATACAAATAAAACTATAAGTATCTTAAATGAAAATAACTTTTCGAATGAAGACTGTATAATAATTTTAAGAACATTTTTATTGAAAGCAAAAAAAATTTTAAATCTATCTATAGAATATGAAAAAAATAAAGATATTAATCAAACAATTAACTCAGCAAAACCTCCTATTTTTTGGAAAGAAAAAGATATTGTCAAAACACAATTGAATAAATGGAAACCTGAAAAAATAAAGGAGCTCATCTATCTTATTAACGATATAGAGCTACAAATTAAAAAAAATTATAATAATTCTATTTTATTGGTTACAGACTTTATTCTCAACCAAGGATACACGAAAATTAATAATTAGATTTAATTATATCGATTATTTTATTTAGTTGATCAATATCATGATAGGCAAATGTTATCGATCCTTTGTTATTTTTGCTATTCTTTATTGAAACATTTAAACCAATTTTTTCTGAAATAGAATTTTCAAGGTCTTGAATATTTGGATCTAATGATTTTACTAATGAAGATTTTTTCTTTCTAAAAATTTTCACAAAGTTTTCAGATTGTCTCACGGAAAGTTTTTTTTCAATAATTTTATTGGCTATAAAATAAGCATTATCTAATCCAACTAATACTTTAGCATGCCCTGCACTAATTTTTTTTTCTTCTATAAACATTAATACTTCATTTGGTAAGGTTAATAATCGAAGTGCGTTTGTTATGTAGCTTCTACTTTTTCCAATAAACTTTGATACTTTCTCTTGATCATATGAAAATTCGTCTATTAATCTTTTATATCCCTTAGCTTCTTCAAGGGGATTTAAATCATGTCTTTGAACATTTTCAACTATTGCAAATTCTAATGATTTCAAATCATCCGCTTCAGTTAGAACAACTGGAATATCATGGAGACCCGCTTTGCTTGCAGCTAGCCATCTTCTTTCACCAGCAATAATTTCATATTTTGAATTATCTGTATTCGATTTCCTTACAATAATTGGTTGGATTACACCTCTCTCTTTTATAGAATTTGTTAAGTCTTCTAGGTTTGCTGCATCAAAATTTTTTCTAGGTTGATATTTATTTGGAATTATTTCACTTAATAATAACTTATTTGTTTTTGTTTCTACTTTCGTTTCTCCAATTAATGATGATAGTCCTCTTCCTAGTCCTTTTTTAATTGTATTCATTATGCAGCACTCCCTATTTTATTTTCCTGGTTAATGAATTCATCTGTGAAACTATAATACGATTTACTTCCAGGGCAACTTTTATCATAAATGAGAACTGGCATACCATGAGATGGGGCTTCGGATAACCTTACATTCCTAGGAATAACTGTTTGATAAACTTTGTCTTTAAAATAATTTCTTGCTTCCTGTTCGACTTGGGACGAAAGCTTATTTCTTCTATCATACATTGTTAAAAGGATACCTTGAATTTCTAATTCTGGGTTTAGGTTAACTTTTATACGTTCTATTGTTTTCATAAGCTGAGTTAACCCCTCTAAAGCAAAAAATTCAGTTTGGAGAGGTACCAATAAGGAGTTTGAAGATACTAAAGCCATTACTGTCAATAAACTTAAAGAAGGAGGACAGTCTATGATGATATAATCGTACAAAGCTCTAGAATCATTTAAATATGCGGTTAATTTACTCTTCAAAATAAAGGCCCTATCATTATCACCAGCTGTTTCAACTTCTAATCCAGATAAATCTACATTAGAAGTAATCAAATCTAAATTTTGAAACTTAGTTTCCTTAATCACATCAGAAATTGACATAGTTCCATTTAAAATTCCATAAATAGTTTGATTAGACTGCTCAATATTAGAAAGTCCTAACCCTGTAGTAGCATTTCCTTGTGGATCAAGATCAATTACTAAAATTTTTTTACCTTGTTGAGATAAAGCAGAGGCTAGGTTAATCACTGTTGTTGTTTTTCCAACCCCACCCTTTTGATTTATTATTGAAATTATTTTCATTAAATTTTTTTTCTAATCTTTTGTATATTTAATATAAATGACTCATCATTAGTTAAACTTTTTTTTACTTCGTAATCTAAATCCCATTCTTTTAATGTTTCATTTAAAATTTTTTTTCCGCTACTACCCATAAAAAAAATTATATTTTTATATTTCTTAAAATTCTCTCTAACCAAATTGAGAATTACCGGCATAGGTTTAAAGGCTCTTGACATTATTGTTCCTGTTTCAATATTTTTAACTGTAAAAATATCTTTGTGAATTATCTCTGTGTTCAAATTCAATTTTTTTGACACTTCTTTTAAAAAAACACATTTATTATGGCTTTTTTCATAAAGATTAATTTTCATTGTATTTTTAATTTTTTTCATTGCTATAGCTACTATTAATCCAGGCATGCCCCCTCCGGTACCTAAATCGCAGGTTGTATTACTATTTAAGTCAACAAAATCAATTATTTGCACAGAATCAATTATATGACGCTCCCTAATAACCCATTTATCATCAGTTTTTTTACTGATTATATTTATTTCTTTGTTTTTTTCTTGGATCATTGAGATTAGCCATTCAAGATCATTACAAGTTTCACGTGAAACATTAAGATTATGAATTTTAGAGTAAGAATTTAAAATTACATTATCCATTAAGCTATATGCTTAATAGACCTTCTTTTGACATGTGACAACAAAATATATACGGCCGCAGGTGTAATTCCATCAATCCTTAATGCTTGACCCAGTGTTTTAGGCCTTATTTCCTTAAATTTAGCCTTAACTTCGTTAGAAAGACCCGAAAATTGATCGTAATTGATATTATCTGGAATTAATAGATTCTCATCCCTTTTAAAAGCAAGAATATCTGCCTTTTGTTTTTTCAGGTAACCTCTATAATGTGAGTTAATTTCAATTTGTTGATCAATTTCGGTGCCATGGTTAAAAGTTTCAGGCCAAATTTCTCTAATTTTTCTCATATTTACATCTTTTTGAGTCAAAATTTCTTCAGCCGTTCTAAAAACACCATCTTTCGCTATTTTAATACCAAATTTATCAGCTTTAGATGGAGAAATACTCAAATTAACCATTTGCATAGAGATTTTGCTTAATTTTTCAAATTTATCCTCAAATAACTCCTTTCTGAATTTTGAAATCAATCCAATCTTTATTCCTTTATGAGTTAATCTCAAATCTGCATTATCAGATCTAAGACTTAACCTGTATTCAGCTCTAGATGTAAACATCCTATATGGCTCTGCTACACCTTTCGTTACTAAGTCATCGATCATAACTCCAATATAAGCATCAGATCGATCCAAAATAAAAGGTTCTTTATTTTTTAAGGAAAGGGCAGCATTAATCCCAGCTACAAGACCTTGAGCAGCTGCCTCCTCATATCCTGTAGTTCCATTAATTTGTCCTGCAAGATATAAATTCTTTATTTTTTTTGTCTCCAATGTCAAAAAAAGCTCTCTAGGGTCAATATAATCATATTCTATAGCATACCCTGGTCTAATTACTTTTACATTCTCTAAACCATTGATATTGTTAAGTATTTCATTTTGCACAACTTCAGGTAGAGATGTTGATATACCATTTGGATAAATTGTATGATCATTTAGACCCTCTGGCTCTAGAAATATCTGGTGCCTGGTCTTTTCTGCAAATTTAACCACTTTATCCTCTATTGAAGGACAATATCTTGGACCAACACCTTGTATTTTACCAGAGTACATTGCACTTCTAGATAAATTCTTTTCAATAATCTTGTGAACCTTTTCATTAGTATAGGTCATTGAACAAGATACTTGCTTGTTTAAGTTTTTTTTAGTCATGAAAGAAAAAAAATAAGGATCGTTATCAGCGGATTGTTTTTCTAAATTTGTAAAATTAATAGTTCTAGAGTCTAACCTTGGAGGTGTACCTGTTTTCAATCTACCGATCTTAAAATTATATTTCCCTAACTGTTCAGTTAAACCTGTGCTAGGTTTTTCATTAAATCGACCAGCAGGTGTTTTCTTATCACCAATATGTATCAATCCATTTAAAAATGTGCCCGTTGTTAAGATTAACTTGCTACAACTTATTTTATTGCCTTTTTGTGTAATAAATCCATTTATTTCATTATTATCAAAAATAAACTTAATTACAGGATCAGAAAAAATGCTTAAATTACAGTAGTTTGCAAGTTTTTCTTGCATAAATTTACGATATAATGATCTATCAGATTGAGTTCTTGGTCCTCTTACTGCTGGTCCTCTGCTCCTATTTAGTAGTCTAAACTGTATTCCAGACTTATCCGCTACCTCACCCATAACACCATCTAGGGCATCTATTTCCCTAACCAAATGTCCTTTTCCTAAACCACCAATAGCAGGATTACATGACATTTCACCTATGGTATCTTTATTGTGAGTGAAAAGGGCAGTATTAATTCCAAGACGAGCAGAAGCTGCTGCTGCCTCGCAACCCGCATGACCTCCACCAATCACTACCACATCAAAAGATAAATCTTTTTTCATGAAGTAAATTTATATTCGATTAAAATATTTACAAGATTTGAGTTTTTTTTCTTAAATAAGCTACACTTATCAACGTAAAAGATGAAAAAAGGGCCAAAAATACAGCAAAATTGCTATTATTTTCCAATACAAAAATCGTTGAAAATACTACCTAATATCTCCTCTACATCGACTTTTCCAACAATCATACCCAAATGTCTAGTTGCTAATCTTAAATCCTCAGCTCCTTTGTCAAAATCCTTTTTATCATTTTTATCCAAAAAATTTTTCAGATTATCACAGCACTGTACAAGATGTTGTCTATGTCTTTCTCTAGTAATTAAAACATCTTCCTCAGTTATAAATTTATTTTTTAAATTGTTTTTAATTTTTGAAATTAACACATCTATATTTAAATTATCCTTTAGTGATATTAAAACGTGATTCAGTTTAAGAATTTTTGGATCTAGTTTTTCTTTGAGAAGATCTGATTTATTTACAACTAAAATTGCATTTTTTTTTAGCAAATCATTCAAAAAACCTTTTAAATCAATGGTTTTAGCATCAACTACTACTAGTTTTAAATCAGCATTTTCGGCTTTTTTAAGAGATAATTTTACTCCTTTTTTCTCAATTTCATCTTTTGAGTCTCTTATACCTGCTGTGTCCGAAATAATAACTGGATACCCATCTATGTTTAGGTGTGCCTCGATAACATCTCGTGTAGTGCCGGCAATTTCAGAAACGATGGCAACTTCTCTATTCGATAAATTATTTAATAAACTGGACTTGCCTGCATTAGTTGGTCCTACTATTGCAATTTTAAAACCTTCGCGAATTATCTCTCCAACCTTTTGATCATTTAGAATATTTTCAATTTCATTTAATACATCTGAAGAATCTTGTTTTATTTTTTTTAAATTTTCTACTGGTAGTTCTTCTTCGGGGAAATCTATTTTAGCTTCAACAAATGATAAAAGTTTCAACAATTTTTCTCGAAGCTCATTAAATTTAGCAGAAGATTTTCCTTTCATAATTTTAATAGCTTGTAATCTTTGGATTTCGGTCTCTGCCGTGATTAAATCAGCGATACTCTCAGCTTTTATTAAATTAATCTTCCCATTTTGAAAAGCCAGTTTTGTAAATTCACCTGGCTCAGCTAATCGACAATTTTTTATTTTAGATATCTCATTTTGAAGTGCTAAAATCACTGCTTTACCTCCATGGATATGAATTTCCGCCATATCCTCTCCTGTGTAGCTCTCTGGGCCTGGAAACCATATAATTATGCCCTCATCAATGAGCTCAGAAGTGTTGATATTGTTTATTTTCCGCAAGGTTGCCATCCTGGGTTTTGGAATTTCTTTATTCGTAAGTAGTTTAATTACTTTTGAAGACTCACTTCCAGAAATTCTTATGATTGCAACTCCAGAAGTTCCTGGACCAGTTGAAAGAGCATAGATAGTCATAAATCCAGTATAAATACATAATTGAGATATTAAAATTAAAAATTTTAATTATTTAAATCTTCTAAGGACTGGAAAAAATTTTTGGAATAATTTTTTCCATCAAATAAGGGACTTTTTAATGCCTTTTCAAATATTTCTTTTCTTAATTCTAAATATTTATTTAGATTATTTGATAAGTCAACTGCTTTAGCAATATATTCATTTTCATTTTTTGCAATTAAATATTCGATATTTAAATTCTTATTAATTGACTCACCACATCTTGAATTAAAATTATATCCAGCCAAGGTAATAACTGGTACTCCCATCCAAATAGACTCGAAAGAGGTGGTTACTCCATTGTATGGAAACGTATCTAGTGCAATATCAATTTCTTTATAAGCATTTAGATGATCTTCTTTTTCATCTTTTCTATTCAAAAAAATTACTGATTCCTTGATACCATTTTCTTCAAATAATTTTTTAATTCTTTTGTTGGAATGAATTTCTTTTGCGGATTTCAAAATTAATTTACTATTCTTTAAAGATTTCAGAATTTTAGACCAAACATCAATCACAGCTGGGGTAATTTTATCAAAATTATTAAAAGAGCCAAAGGTGACATATTTATTTTTATTAAGTGGGGGATCATAATATTCTCTTTTAGTATCAAGGCCACAGTGACAATTCCATATTGAATTGAGAAATATTACCTTTTCAGCATAAAATTTTTCTTCTTCAGGATAAATAAGATTTTTATCTGAAATTATATAATCCATATTTTTCAAACCTGAGGTATTGCAATATCCCATCCAAAGAATTTGAATTTTGGCTATTCGATTTTTAAATAACTCTATTCTATTGGTGGAAGTATATCCCATTAAATCTATCATAATGTCGATATTTAACTCCCGAATATTATTGATAACTTGAATATCCCCAAATCTGCTTATATTTACTGATTTATCTACTAATTCAATAAACTCCTTAGTAGTTTGGTCTTCCTTAGGCTGGTTAAGAAACAAGTAAATTTCATATTTATTTTTATCATAATTAGACAAAATTGTTTTCAAAAAGTAAATAATGGAATGACCACCTTGAATGTCTGAAGATAAAAAGCCTATTCTAATTTTATTATTTTTTTCTTTAGATAGGGAAACTAAATCTCTTTCATTATATTCGGGTAAATTTTTATCCAAAAATTTTCCATAATCAAAAAAATCACTTTGTTTCCAATTTTTATCGAAACACCTCCAATAACCATAACTACATAAATCTCTTATTCCAAAATTTTTCATTTTTATAAGTCTTTCATAGTGAAATAAAACTCCCTTAAAATCATTAAGTCTTCGATAAACCATTGTCATGGCTACGTTTATGCCTCTATGGTTTAAACATATTTTTTCTGAATTTTTATAAAAAGAAATTATTTCATCAAAATCTACACTATTGTTTCCTAAGTCTTTCAAGAGGACACTAGAAATAACAAAATTTGATAATGAGTCTATTCCTATTACGCTTCCTTTTTCTAAAAGATATCCCTTTTTAAAATCTTCGACTGCTAAACTAACAATATTTTTATCTTGTCGATTATCTGTAATCCTACTAATCCCTAATAAATTAAATAAACCAGCTGATCTATCATTTTCATTAGTTTTGGATGTTATTTCAAAAACTATTTCTGAATATCTTTTTTGTTTAAAAAGTTCCTGTAATTCTATTTCTAGGTTCTTGTTAGAGACCATTTACAAAATTTATGCAGGCTTATTCATAGAGTTAAAAAACTCTGAGTTATTTTTTGTGTCTTTTAATTTAGAGTTAATAAATTCGATTGCATCCATTGTTCCCATCGGGGCAATTATTCTTCTTAATACGTTCATTTTTTGTAAATCATTTTTATCAAATAGTAATTCTTCTCTTCTTGTTCCTGATTTTGTAATATCTATTGCGGGATATATTCTTTTATCTGCAATTTTCCTGTCTAAAACAGTTTCACTATTTCCAGTTCCTTTAAATTCTTCGAAAATAACTTCATCCATCCTGCTTCCAGTATCAATTAAAGCAGTTGATATAATTGTTAATGAACCACCTTCTTCAATGTTTCTAGCAGCACCAAAAAACCTTTTAGGTCTTTGGAGTGCATTAGCATCAACACCACCAGTTAAGACTTTACCAGAACTCGGTATTACAGCATTGTAGGCTCTTCCTAATCTTGTTATCGAATCTAAAAGAATAACAACATCTTTTTTATGCTCTGTTAGTCTTTTTGCTTTTTCTATTACCATTTCAGCTACAGCAACATGTCGTTGTGCAGGTTCATCAAATGTAGAACTGATTACTTCTCCTTTAACTGTTCTTTGCATGTCAGTCACTTCTTCGGGACGTTCATCAATCAAAAGTACAATCAAATAACATTCAGGATAATTTTTAGCTATTGAATTCGCAATACTTTGTAAGATCATTGTTTTTCCAGCTTTAGGTGGAGAAATAATTATTGATCTTTGCCCTTTTCCAATAGGACTAACTAAATCTATCAGTCTAGGTGTAAGATCTGGTTTTTTTTCTGTTTTAGTCATTTCAACTTCCATGACCAACTGTTTGTCTGGGTAAAGGGGAGTTAAATTATCAAATGCTATTTTATGACGAGATTTTTCTGGTTCTTCGAAATTAATTTTACTGACTTGAAGTAAGGCAAAGTATCTTTCTCCTTCTTTAGGCGCCCTGACTGGACCCTCTACAGTGTCTCCAGTTCTTAAACCAAATTTTCTGATCTGGCTTGGACTTACATAAATATCATCAGGTCCTGGAAGATAATTCGACTCCATGGCTCTTAAAAAACCAAAACCATCTTGTAATAATTGAAGTACTCCAGCTCCAGTAATTTCCTCTTTTTCAGCTACCTTTTTCAAGATAGCAAAAAGAATTTCTTGTTTTCTAAGGGTGCTAGCGTTTTCGATTCCAAGCTCTTCTGCTTGGGTAATGAGTTGCTCAGATGATTTAAGTTTTAGTTCTTGAATGTTCATGGTTAAGAATTATTAAGGACTTAATAAGTTTTATTAATATATATACTATTTAATATTATTCAACCCTAGATAGGCTTAAAAATTACAACAAATATGATTAAAATCAGTAATATTGTTGGAATTTCGTTAATGTATCGAAAAAACTTATGTGAGTGCTGATTAAGATTCAGCTTAAATTGATTAAGAATACTTCCTAGATAGAGGTGATAAATTGTTAATAGAATAACAAAAACTAGTTTTAAAACCATCCAAGTTTGTCCTAATTGTTCAAAACCAATTTCATGAATTAGCAGTAATCCAAATAACCAAGATAAAATCATAGCAGGATTCATAATGTAAAAAAATAATTTTTTCTCCATAACTTTAAATACCTCTGATATAATTGGTTCAGAGTTATTTTGGGCATGATAAACAAAAATTCTTGGTAAATACAATAAACCAGCCATCCAAGAAATAACTGATATTAAATGAAGTGATTTAAAAAGAAGATAAGTATTCATAAATTAAATACTTCTTTGAATTAAAGATTTTAACAAAATAATGTGATCATCATTATCATTTAAGCATGGAATCATATCGAAGTTTTCTCCGCCTGAATTTATAAAGCTTTCCTTACCTTGAATTAGTATTTCCTCTAATGTTTCCACACAATCAGAAGAAAAACCAGGACATATTGCTAACACATTTTTTTTTCCTTCTTTGGGTAAATTTTCAAGTGTTTTGTCAGTATAAGGTTGAAGCCATTCTTGAGGTCCAAATCTTGACTGAAATGTAGTTTTAATTTCTATTGAATTAAATTTTTCTGAAATCAATCTTGTAGTTTTGTGACAATAGCAATGATAAGGGTCTCCTTTATCAAAATATTTTTTTGGGATGCCGTGATATGATGCAAGTATTAAATCTGGTTTCCAATTGATTTCATTAATTTTTTTGTTGATAGAATTAACTAGAGCGTCAATATATAATGGATCAGACTCATAGTGTGGAATTATCTTTAAAGATGGTTGCCACCTCATATTCATTAATGATCTATAAACTTCGTCGCAAACAGTGGCAGTGGTAGCGGCAGCATACTGAGGATATAAAGGCAAAATAATTAAATTTTCACAGCCTTGATGATGTAACTTGTTAATTTTACTTTTTATACTGGGATTGCCATAACGCATTGCAAAATCAATAATTAATTTTTCTGAAGAGATTAAATTCGAGATCTTATCTTTTTGTTTTTGTGTGTAATATAATAGAGGGGAGATATTTTCATTTTTCATCCATATTTCTTTATAAGCTTTAGCTGTTTTAGAGGGTCTTAAGTTTAAAATGAAAAGATTTAAAATCAGTTGCCAAATTATAGGATTAACTTCAATGACACGTTTATCTGATAAAAATTCTTTTAAATATTTTCTAATATCAAACCAACTGGTCGAGTCTGGGGTTCCTAAGTTTATAATTAGTACTCCTGTTTTGCCAAATTTAATCGGGGGATGATCAAAATTTTTATCCATTAATAATCTTTTACCATCTTTACAAGATAATCCATCATATTTGGGTCAGTTTCAGGCAGAACCCCATGTCCTAAATTAAAAATATATGGATGATCTTTAAATATGTCTAAATATTTTTTTGTTTCTTTCTTTAAATTCTCTTTATCAGATAATAATATCTTAGGATCCATTCCGCCCTGGACAGGTATTGAAATATTTTTTCTTATTTGAATTGGATCAGTTTCATAATCAATACAAATAACATCGGGTTTTATATTGTCACAATAAGTTTTATAATCTTTAACTCCTCTAGGAAAGCATATGACAGGAATATTTTGAGACTTAACATACTCTACTAACGATAAGGTTGGTGAATAAACATAATTTGGCAAGTCTTTAGTTTCTAATAAACCAGCCCAACTATCAAATATTTGTATTATTTCTGCACCACTATCAATTTGATTTTTAATATGGATTTTAAGAAATTTATCTAAAACAGATAATATTTTTTCTATTGAATGTAAGTCTTGAAAAAAATTACTGATTAATTTCTGTTTCGGTGATTTTCTATTAATTAAATAAACTAATAAAGTCCATGGTGCACCTACAAAACCTATTGTACTTTTGTTTTGTGTTAAAGTGTTTTTTTTAACTAAATTTATTGCCATATAAATTGGTTTAAGTTTTTCAGTAAAATCTTTCTCATTGAAATTTAATATTTCTTTCAAATTTAATTCTCCTAAGATTGGGCCAAAATTTTTCTTAAATTCAACTTTCTGGTTTAGACCATAAGGAACCATTAAAATATCTGAAAAAATTATAGCAGCGTCTAATTCAAATCTTTTTAAAGGTTGTAACGTTATTTCAGCTGACAAGTTGTGATTTAAACATAATTTTATAAAATCAGTGTTTTTTTTCCTAATATCTCTAAATTCAGGAAGATATCTTCCAGCTTGTCTCATAATCCATATTGGATTTAAGTTTGTATTTTTATTTTTTATAACTTCATTAATATCTGACATATTAATAATTAAATATAATTAATAGTATTTGTAGTATAACTTGTGAATAACGGTGATTGGTTTTTTTTAACATTTTATAAACTATTTATTAACATTTAGAGCTTAAAATTTGTTAAATATATAAGCAATATTGTAGCCTATTAACAATTTATTCAAAATTAGCTAAATTATTATACATAGATTTAATAATGTTGATAAAAACCATGTTTTACAATGTAAATTATTAAATATTAAAAATAACTAATATGATTTAAATAAAAACAAGAATATCAACAACTTATACATGAATAATACATATCAAATTTATTTAATTTCAGATTCTACTGGCGAAACTTTAGATAGGATTTTTACTGCTATTAAAGCTCAATTTAAAAATATTGAATATAAAATTCACACTTTCTCTTTCACAAGAACAGAAAACCAAATTACAAAAATTTTAACTAATGCAAAAAAACAGCCAAACTCTATAATTCTTTATTCTATTGTAGATAGCAGCCTTGCAAAATACTTAGCAAATTTAAGCAATGAAAAAAACATTCCTTGTTTTGGAGTGCTTGGCGATCTTATACTTAGCTTTTCTAAATTACTAAATCAAAAAGCATCACATGAACCAAGTGGTCAGTATGCTTTAAATGATGAGTACTATAAAAGAATTGAGGCTATTCAGTTCACAATGAATCATGATGATGGTAATTTAATAAAAGAAATAAAAAAATCTGATATAATTTTATTGGGTGTAAGTAGAACGAGCAAAACACCAACTGCAATTTATTTAGCAAATAAAGGTTTCAAGACCTCAAATATTCCTCTGGTAAATGAAAATTCTATTCCGCAAATTTTAAAAGATAGTCCCAAAATTTCTTGTATTGTTGGTTTAAGTACAGAGCCTGAGAGATTAGTAGATATTAGAAAAAATAGAATGAGTTCATTAAAAGAAAATGAAAATAAATCTTATACAGATTTAGAAAAAATTAAAAAAGAGGTGAATAATGCAAAGGGAACTTTTCGTAAATATGGATGGCCAACAATAGATGTGACTAGAAAATCTGTCGAAGAAACTGCAGCATCAGTGATAAAAATATACGAAATTTATAAAGAAAATGTTTAAATTGATACTTGCGTCAAAAAGTAAAGTTAGAAAAGAAATATTAGATAAAAATAATATTTTTGCCCGCGTTCAACCATCCAGCGTTGATGAGGGCCCTATTAAGCAAAGTTTACTTAATGACAATGCATCTCCAGAAATCATTTCAAAAAATCTGGCTGAACTTAAAGCTTGTAAAGTTAGTCAGAAAAATTTTGATGAATTGGTTTTGGGGGCTGATAGCGTCATAGATTTAGAAGGAGAATTGATTTCTAAGCCTCAAAATAGGGAGGAAGCCTTGAGTATCTTAAAAAAATTAAATGGAAAAAAACATAATTTAGTAAGTTCAGTATGTATTTCAAAAAATGGTTCTATGATTTGGAATCATACTGATAAAGCAACACTAACAATGAAAAAGTTTAGTGATGAAGAACTTAAAGAATATTTATCAAAAATATCAGATGAGTCTTTATATGCTTATAATGTTTATCAAATTGAAGGAGAGGGAAAGAATTTATTTTTAAAAATTGACGGAGACAAGAATACTATAATGGGTCTCCCAATAAAAAAAATTCAAGAATATTTAAATAATTATACATGAAAGAATATTTAGTAATCGGAAATCCAATAAAACATTCATTATCCCCTGAACTGCATAATTACTGGATAAGAGAAAATGGTATAAATGGAATTTATAGTAAAAAGGAATTAAATAAGAATAATTTAAAAGAATTTTTTTTAAAAATTAAGAATAAAGAAATAAATGGAGTAAATATTACAGTTCCTTTCAAAAGAGATGTTATTTCTTATGTAGATCAACTTAGTTTGGAGGCAGAAAAAACTCAATCTGTTAATACTGTTTATCTAAAAAATAATAAAATTATAGGGCACAATACTGATATTGATGGATTTGAACTTGCTATTAAAGACACTAATTATGACGTCGAAGGAAAAAAAGTTTTAGTTCTTGGAGCGGGAGGTGTTGTACCATCAGTCATTTTTGCTCTTTATAAAATGAGAGCATCAAGCGTTACCGTAAGTAATAGAACAAAAACTAAAGCTGAAAATTTAAAAAATCTATTTAATGATATAGAGATAGTTGAGTGGGGTGAGGCATCAAATTTTGATGTGATCATTAATGCTACAAGTATTGGTTTAAAAAAAGAAGATAGGTTAAACTTGGATTTTTCAAAATTCCAAAATAGTGAATTTTTTTATGATGTAATTTATAACCCAAAAGAAACCAACTTTATAAAAGATGGTAAAAATTTAGGTAAAAAAACTGAAAATGGAAAAAAAATGTTTATTTATCAGGCCGCAAAAGCTTTTAAAATTTGGCATGGAATTGATCCAAAAATTAATGAACAAGTTATTGGACTACTCGATAAATGATAAAAATTGGAATTTTGGGTGATATAGGATCTGGTAAAAGTTATATAGCTAAGGAATTTGGCCATCCTGTATTTAACGCCGATCAAGAAGTAGGAAAGTTATATAAAAGAAATAAAAGAACTTTTATTAAATTAAAAAAAGTTTTACCAAAGTTTATTTATTCATTTCCAATTAATAAAAATGAAATTGTAAATGCAATATTTGCAAATAAGATAAATCTTAAAAAGATTACTAAAATTATTCACGCTGAAATAAGAAAAGAATTGAATAAATTTTTGAAAAAACACATTAATAAAAAAATTGTTATCTTAGATATTCCACTATTGTTAGAAAATAAAATTAACAAAAAAGGTGATGTGTTAGTTTTTGTAAAATCTAATAAAAAAGATGTTCTAAAAAGATTAAAAAAAAGACCAGGCTTTAATAATAAATTATTCATTAAATTTAAAAAAATACAACTTCCACTCGACTATAAAATGAAAAAATCTAATTTTATTATTAAAAATAATTTTACGAATAAATCTGTTAAAAGAGATATTAAGTATATTTTAAAGAGGATTTTATAAATGAAAGAAATTATTCTTGATACTGAAACAACTGGTTTATCAGTAAAAGATGGGCATCGATTGGTAGAAATAGGATGTATAGAATTAGAAAATTTGATACCTACCAAGAATAAGTTTCACTGTTATTTAAATCCCGAAAGAAAAGTTTCAGAAAAAGCTCTAGAAGTTCATGGATATACTGATGAATTCTTGTCTTCAAAAAAAAAATTTAAAGAAATAGTCCAGGAATTTTTAGATTTTATTGATGGTAAAAGATTAATTATTCATAATGCCGAGTTTGATTTGTCTCATCTAAATAATGAGTTAAAAATTATTGGGCAAAAGATACTAAAAAATGAAATAGTTGATACTTTACAATTAGCTAGAGATAAATATCCAGGATCTCCCATAAGTCTTGATGCCCTTTGTAAAAGATATAGAATTGATAATTCTAAAAGAGTTCAACATACCGCATTAATAGACTGTGATCTACTATCTAAAGTTTATATTAATCTAATTGATCAAAAAGAACCTACTTTAAATTTTAACAATGAGAATGCTGATAATAAATATCAAAAAGACAATAAAGTTTTATATTTTAAGAAAATTATTAAGCTAAGTGATAAGGAAAAAAATGATCATAATAAGTATTTAAGAACTAATCTTAAGAAAAACTTTTTTAATTAAATTTTTTATTATAAAGTTCTTCGAAATCAATTTTTTTTTCAAATTTAATATTAGGAAAACCAGACATCTTCAGAAGGTTTAGTAGTGCTTCTTCCATTTCTGAATACATATCTTTTTGTACGTCACATAAAATAATTTTCTGTAAAATTTTTTTCTCTTTAATCTCTTTTTCTAATCTTATAATTATTGCGTAGGTTAATTCAAAATGAGATTTTTTTTTACTTTCACTGTTATCATGAAATTTTAATATAGTATTTATTTCAATAATTTGATTTTTCAGAGGTTTTGAAGAGATTTCAATATTCATTTGATATTTAGATATATAATCTTTTACATATAAATATGTTTCAACATCTGGAGTTTCACCAGAGATATCTTTTATAAATTTACTTATAATCTTATAATTTTCGCTCATCATCTTCCTCTATATCTTCAAATTCACCTTCTATATAAGGTTTTTTATTTTTTTTTTCATTGCTAAATTTTTTAATAAATTTTCCAAATATTAATTTTCTGGTTAATGGAAAGACCAAAAGAAATCCTAGGATATCAGTAGCAAACCCTGGTATTATCAGAAGTAATGCAGCAAAAGCAATTGCTGCTCCAGAGATTATCTCATAAGCAGGCAGCTCATTCTTAACTAATTGTGAAAATCCTGATTTAAGTGTGTTTAATCCCTCATACCTTGCATAAATTACTCCTATAATTGCCGTGATGAATATTAAAGAAATAGTGTTAAAAGCTCCAATCTGACTACCTATTTTTATAAATAAATAAATTTCGATTATTGGCACTAATATTATTGTAATTAAAACTGTGTTCATTTGTCTTTAATTTAATTCCTAGTTGAAATTAATCAACATAGTAATTAAATTACTTATATGAATTATAGTTTTGAATATATAGATATTATTTTATTAGCAATGATTGCTGGGTTCATTGTTTTAAGATTAAGAGGAATTCTTGGTAAAAGAACTGGTTTTGAAGGTAAAACACCACCTCAATTTGAAAATATTTTAAAAAAAGTTCATCAAGAAAATAAAATAAAACAAAATGAAAATTTTGATGAAAATGCTCAAAAGGAATTTCTAAAAGGAGCAAAAATTGCATATGAAACTATAATTACAGATTTCAGTGATAACGATAATAAGCTTATCGCAAGCAAGCCCTTACTTAGTAAAAAAATTTATGATGAGTTTAACAAAGCTCTAATAGAAAGAAGTCAGAGAGGACATTTTGCTGAAATAACTTTTATAGGTGTCAACTCTGCAGATATTAAGGAACATAAAAAGGTTGATAAAGTTTTAAAAGTAACTGTAGATTTTGTTAGCGAAATCATTACTTGCATTAGAGATAAAGAAAAAAAAATTATCTCTGGTAGTCCAGATAAAATTAAAAAAATTTATGATACTTGGACATTTTCGAGAGATACGAGCTCGCAAAATCCAAATTGGTTACTTGTAAACACCATAAATTAGGTGAATAGTAAAATTTCAGATAAAGATAAAAAAGATTGGGAAGAGTTTTTATCAAAAGATCAAAAATTACCAAACAAGGATAATTCTAAAAAAAAACTTGAAAGAGGCAAGGTAATTTCAATTGACCTTCATGGCTATACTTTGGATGAAGCAAATCACACTGTGGAAAAATTGATAATTAAATCTTTTGAAAATAATATATCTAAATTAATAATTGTTACTGGCAAAGGTCTTCATTCAGACAATATAAGTGATCCTTATGTTTCAAAAAATTTAAGCATATTGAAATATTCTGTACCCGAATTTATTAAAAAGAACCAAGAATTAATGACGAAGATTAACGATATAAAAGAAGCTGATATTAAAGATGGTGGAGATGGTGCTTTTTATATATTTTTAAAAAAAAATAATCTATCTATCTAAAGAATTATAAAAAAATAATATTCTACATATGATAATTTGGTTAGCATCTTACCCTAAAAGTGGGAATACATTAGTTAGATCCTTATTGGCTTCTTACATATTCTCAAATGATGGAAATTTTAATTTTGAATTGCTTAAAAATATTAAACAATTTCCTGACAACTCTTTATTTAAACAGATAGGTGTAGATACAAATAATGAAGAAGAAATGTACAAAAATTATATTAATTCTCAAAAAATTTTTTATAATAAAGATTCTATAAGATTTTTAAAAACTCATAGTTGTTTTGTAAATAAAGAAGGTTTTAGATTTACCGATGGACACAACACATTAGGAGTAATTTATATTGTTAGAGATCCAAGAAATATTGTTACCTCGTTTTCTCATCATTTTCAGCAAACACCAAAACAGTCTCTAGAAAGCTTATTGTCTCATCAATATTTAGGTAAAACATCTGAAAAACACGCTTTAACTTATCTCGGTTCATGGAAATATCATTACAATTCATGGAAAGTTTTTGAAGATTATAATCGATATTTATTAATTCGATATGAAGATTTAATTTCTGATACTGAACAAACTTTCTTAAAAATTTTAAAGTTTATTTCACTTCTAGCTAAAAAGAAATTTACACTTGATAAAGATAAATTTAGAAATACTTTAAATACAACTAAGTTTGATAAAATGCAAAAATTAGAAGCATCAGAAAGTTTTGATGAAGCAAAAATAAATATGAAAACTGGTGAAAAAATAAAATTTTTTAATTTAGGTGTTGATAATGATTGGAAAAAAATTTTAGATCCAGAGATTAAAAAATCTTTAGAAAAAGAACTTCAAAACGAACTAAAAGAACTTAAATATATATCGTAATTTTAGAGAATAAACTTTGATAAATCTGTATCTTTTACAAGATTGTCCAAATTTTTATCTATATATTCTTTATTGATTGTAATTTTTTCACCTGATCGATCTGTTGCTGTGAAACTTATTTCATCTAATATTTTTTCTATAATAGTATGTAGTCTTCTAGCCCCTATGTTTTCTACTGTTGAATTTACTTCAGAGGCTATATTTGCGATTGCATCTATTCCATCTTCAGAAAATTCAAGTTCAACATTTTCAGTTTTTAACAAAGCAACATATTGTTTAATCAAACTAAAATCAGGCTCTTTAAGTATTCTTTTAAAATCCTCACTTGTTAATGCTTCTAATTCCACTCGTATAGGTAGTCTACCTTGAAGTTCAGGTAATAAGTCAGATGGCTTAGCAAGTTGGAATGCCCCAGATGCAATAAATAAAATATGATCAGTTTTAATAGGCCCATATTTAGTATTAACAGTTGTACCCTCTATTAACGGTAATAAATCTCTTTGTACACCTTCTCTAGAAACATCTCCTCCAACTCTATCAGTCCTTCCAGATATTTTATCAATCTCATCTAAAAAAACTATTCCATTATTTTCAGTTGAAATTTTTGCTGCTTTAATAATCTTATCTTGCTCAATTAATTTATCAGACTCGTCATTGATTAAAATTTCATGAGACTCTTTAACTGACATTTTTTTCTTTTTTTCTTTACCACCCATAGATTTTCCAAGCATTTCTCCAATGTTTATCATACCAACATTCGCACCAGGCATACCTGGTATTTCAAAAGATGTACCATTGTTAGATCCACTGTCATTTACAGAAATTTCAATTTCGTTGTTGTCTAAGTCACCATTTCTTAATCTTTTTCTAAAACTTTCTCTTGTAGCAAGACTTGCTTTTTTTCCAACTAAAGCATCTAGAACTTTTTCTTCCGCTAATTTTTGAGCTTGAGCAAAAACTTCTTTTCTTTTTTTCACTTTTTCCATAGCAATAGCAATTTCAACTAAATCTCTTACAATTTGTTCTACATCTCTTCCCACATAACCAACTTCAGTAAATCTCGTGGCTTCAACTTTTACAAATGGTGCTTCAGCAAGTTTTGAAAGTCTCCGTGATATTTCAGTTTTACCAACTCCAGTTGGACCAATCATTAAAATATTTTTAGGTAAAACTTCATTTTTCATTTCCCCTTTAAGGGCTTGTCTTCTCCATCTGTTTCTTAATGCGACAGCCACAGCCTTTTTGGCTTTGTTTTGTCCTACCACGAACCGATCCAATTCTGAAACTATTTCTCTCGGTGATAAAGAGCTTACAAGATTTAAACTTTCGTCAATATTTTTATCTTTAGGTACTAGAGGAGTTACGTTAGATTTTTCCATTATATTTTTTCAATTTTAATATTATTATTTGTAAAAACACAAATTTCTGAGGCAACTTCGATTGCTTTTTTTGCAACTTGTTCAGCACTCATATCTGTTCCAATTAAAACTTTTCCTGCTGCTAAGGCATAATTTCCACCAGACCCTATTCCTATGATGTCTCCTTCAGGCTCTAATACATCCCCTGTTCCAGAGATGATATAGCTATTCTCTTTATCTCCAATAGCCATAAGAGCTTCCAGTCTTCTCAAATATTTATCTGTCCGCCAATCTTTAGCCAACTCCACTGCAGCTCTAGACAAGTTTCCTGCGTGTTTTTCTATTTTAGCCTCTAATCTTTCAAATAAAGTTAATGCATCTGCTGTAGAGCCGGCAAAACCAGCTACAACTTCTCTTTTTTCAATTTTTCTTACTTTAGATGCAGTGCTTTTAACAACAGTATTTCCCATACTCACTTGGCCATCACCTGCGACGACTACTTCATTATTTTTTCTTACTAATACAATCGTTGTCATAGCCTATAAATGGATACTAAATTCAATAGTTCAAGCCCAGGTTTAGTATTATTGCCATAATTGAATAATATATGTATACCTAATTTTAATTATGAAGCGTAAAGGCAAAATTAGTAGAAAAACAAAAGAGACTAGTATTAGTGTTGATATTAATATTGATGGTAAAGGAAAATATAAAATTGATACTGGGATAGGTTTTTTAAATCATATGCTAGAACAATTATCCAAGCACTCATCAATTGATATGAATATTAAAGCTAAAGGTGACACTCATATTGACCTTCATCACACAACAGAGGACACTGGGATTGCAATAGGTGAGGCATTAAAAAAAGCTTTGAAAAAATCTGTTGGTATAAGAAGATATGCTCACGCAATGATACCTATGGATGAAACTTTGTCACGTGTTGCTATAGATATTTCTAATAGACCTTATTTGATTTGGAAAGTTAAGCTCAAAGTAGAAAAACTTGGAGAAATGGATACGGAATTGTTTAAAGAGTGGTTTCAAGCTTTTGCCCAAGCTGCCGGAATTACTTTACACGTTGAGAATATTTATGGTGATAACAGTCACCACATTATTGAATCTTGTTTTAAAGGATTGGCAAGATCATTAAGAACCGCGTTAGAAATGGACCCTAGGAATAGAAAAACAATTCCATCGACCAAAGGTTCTTTATAAGTTTAATGAACGTCACCATTGTCGATTATAATTCGGGCAATATAAGCTCAGTGATAAACTCCTTTAAGGAGGTTGCTAAAAGTAAAGTAAATATTGAAGTTACCTCAGATTTAAAAAAGATCAAATCAAGTGATAAAGTAGTTTTACCAGGACAGGGTTCATTTAAGAGCTGTGTGGATGCTTTAAATAAAATTAATGGTCTGATAGACAGTTTAAATGAATTTGCAATAAATAATAAAAAACCGCTTCTTGGAATTTGTGTTGGTTTACAAATGTTTGCTGATATTGGTTATGAAGAAACAGAAACTAAAGGCCTTGGTTGGATTTCAGGTAAAGTTTCAAAAATAGATAATCAAGACGGAAAATTTAAACTTCCTCATATTGGTTGGAATCAAATTAATATTGTTAAAGATAGTAAAATTTTTCAAAAAATAGAAAATAATTCTCATATGTATTTCGTACATAGTTATGAATTTGTGCCAAATGAAAAAAATGTAATTTCAGCTACAACAGATTATTCATCAAATATTGTTTGTTCAGTTGAGAAGGAAAATATATTTGGAACTCAATTTCACCCTGAAAAGAGTGATAAAATAGGATTACAAGTAATAAAAAATTTTATAAATTTATAGTTATGAATTGGTTAAAATGAGTAAATTCTTATTAATAACTCTTTGTTATTTTGTACTTACTTCATGTCAAAATATTCAAAATGTAGAAAATACAAAGAAAAAAAGTTTGAATAAAGAATTTACAATTTCTATTGAACCTAATTTAAAAACTAATAAATGAAGATATTTCCAGCGATAGATATTAAAGATAAAAAGTGTGTAAGATTAGTCAAAGGAGATTTTGATAATAAAACTGAGTATGAAATTTCACCGGTTGAACAAGCTGGAAAATATAAAGATCATGGTTTTAAAAATTTACACGTTGTTGATCTAGATGGGGCATTAATTGGTGAAACAGTAAATCTAGATATTATTCAAGACATAATAGGTAAATTTGATTTAAAGGTTGAGATAGGTGGAGGTATCAGAAATTTAGAAAGTATCCAGAAATATACTGATGTCGGTGCTGAGAAAGTTATTCTAGGAAGTGCTGCTATAAAAGATAAAAATTTTTTAAAAGAAGCATGTAAAAAATTCCCAAATAAAATTGCTTTAGGTTTAGATGCTAAAGATGGGTTATTGTCAGTATCTGGATGGAAAGAAAATTCTAATCAATTAACTTTAGATTACTTAAAAGAAGTAAATGATTATGGTGTAAGTAGATTGATTTTCACAGATATCAATCGAGATGGAATGAAACAAAGCCCAAATTTCGAGGAAACTTCAAAAGTTGCTGATACATCTAACTGCCCAGTCATAATTTCTGGAGGCGTATCCTCAATTAATGATGTTAAAAAAGCAAAAAGTTTAAAAAATATTGAAGGAATAATAGTTGGTAAAGCTATTTATGATGGTGATATTAAATTAGCAGAACTAGTGAAGGAAGATGCTTAAAAATAGAATAATTCCATGTTTAGACGTTAAAAATGGCCGTGTAGTTAAAGGAATAAACTTTGTAGGCCTTAAGGATGCAGGAGACCCTGTCGAGCAAGCAAAAATTTATAGTGATGGTGGTGCAGATGAAATTTGTTTTTTAGATATTACTGCTTCCAATGAAAATAGAGATACAATTTACGATGTCGTTGAGCAAACCTCAAAGAAATGTTTTGTTCCTTTGACCGTTGGAGGTGGAGTGAGAAGTGTTGAAGATATTTCAAAGTTACTTAATTGTGGTGCAGATAAAGTTTCAATAAATACAGCTGCAGTCGAAAATTCAAAAGTTGTTATCGACAGTTCAAAAAAGTTTGGATCTCAATGTATTGTAGTTGCAATAGATGCTAAAAAGAATGGAAATAAATGGGAAGTATTTACACATGGAGGAAGAAATAATAGCGGTATTGATACCTTAGAGTACGCAAAACAAATGGAAGAAAATGGTGCTGGAGAACTATTAGTAACTTCAATGGATAGAGATGGAACTCAAGTTGGTTATGACATTGATCTAATGTCTAAAATTTCATCTAAAGTTAATATTCCTATAATTGCATCAGGTGGTGTTGGGAACTTAGATCATTTAGTTGATGGTATAAAGTTAGGAAATGCAAGTGCAGTTCTAGCGGCGTCTATATTTCATTATGGAAAACATTCTATAAAAGAAGCCAAGGAATATTTGGACTCAAAGGGAATACCTGTTAGAATTTAGAATGCTTAATACTTTAGAAAATTTGTTCAGTCTCGCTAGAGATAGAAAAAAATCTCCGAAAGAAGGATCATATACAAACAAATTACTTAACGATAAATCTTTAAGTAAAGCAAAAGTTTTAGAAGAGATAAATGAATTAATAGAGGCTGTAGAAAAAGATTCTAATAAAATTCATGAGGCAGCAGATGTTTTTTATCATTTGATAATGTATCTTGAGGCAAATGATATAAAAGTTGAGGACGTAATGAGTGAGCTCGATAAAAGAAAAAAATGAATTACGATGATAATAATATTTTTGCAAAAATATTAAGAGGAGAAATACCTTGTAAAAAGATTTATGAGGACGATTTTGTGCTATCTTTTTACGATATAAATCCTCAAAAAAAAATTCATGCACTGGTTATACCCAAAGGAAAATACTTAGACCTAGATGACTTCAGTACTAACGCCTCCCCAGATGAAATGGTTGGATTATTGAAAGGAATAAATATTGTTGCAAAAAAACTTAAAATTTCAGTAGATACAGGAAAAGGATACCGAGCACTGGCTAATATAAGTGAGCATGGGGGTCAAGAGGTACCTCATTTGCATTTTCATTTGTTTGGAGGAGAAAAAGTTGGCAAGATGGTAGAGTGAATAAAAAAGTCGAAAGAAATTATTTAGAAATAACATCTCTTAAAGATTTTAGAGATTCTTTTTACAATTCAGATGAATACGCAGTTAAAATTGTTAATCCAGTAGATTTTCAATTAAATAAATTTTTTTATAAAAATATTGGCAAGAGTCATAATTGGGTAGATAGACTTGTTTGGACTGAAAAACAGTGGATAGAGTATGTGTCCAACCCAAAAGTTGAAACTTATGTTTTAAAAGCAAAAGGTGACTTTGCTGGTTATTTTGAATTAATCTTACATCGTGAAGCTAATGAAGTTGAAATTGCATACCTAGGTTTATTAGCAGAATATCAAAATAAGAAATTAGGTTCATTCATATTATCAGCAGCTATTAAAATTTCATTTTTGAAAAAACCTAAACGAGTATGGGTACACACATGTTCATTAGATCACAAAAATGCACTAAACAATTATATCTCAAGAGGCATGAAAGTTTTTAAAACAGAAACAATACTTTATTAAATCAGATTATTTTTTTTGTGGAAGTAAAAATAAGTTTTCTTTTAACTTTTGATTTCGCTTAATTGATGAGAGATAAGTAATACTAACATTTTGATAAATATCAATGGTTTGCCAACCAATTAGGTTAAAGGTCATTTTATCAAAAAATAAATTAATTTGATTTTCATTTTCTAGAAAACTAAAATTTACAAATTTTTTATCAACATCTCTTTCTTTTAAGTTTTTGATTTTTTTTATTAAAAAATCTTTGTCTAAAATTGTGTTTAAAGGAGTTTTTTTTAACGGATAAATATAATAACTGCTTAAAGTTTTTATTACTAAAGAATTACCATTTGAAATCAAAATTTTTTTATTACTTGAATTATATTTACAATTGATTTTTCTGGGGTATTCAATAGTACAATTTCCACTCTCAATTTTTCCATTAATATTTTGTTCAAATTCAAAAGAAATATTTTCAACTTCCGTTAGTTTTGTAATTATGTTCTCTTTAATAGATGCAAATGAATTTTTTGTTAAAATTAAAAAAACAGCTATTAAAAATATTTTTTTCATTAAAGAACATCTCTTTTGCCAACATGATTAGCTTTACTAACAATGCCATCTGCCTCCATCATATCAATAATTCTTGCAGCTCTGTTATAACCAATCTGTAATTTTCTTTGTAAAAAAGATGTTGAAGCTTTACCTTCAGATTTAATTATCTCTACAGCAGTCTGGTAAAGCTCATCTTTATCTCCTTGATTTTTTGTAGACTCATTTATTTCTTTTTCATCAACAAAATTTAAAATTTCATCTACATAATCTGGTTCAGCTTGTGATCTTAAAAAATTATTTATTTTTTCTATTTCATTATCAGAAACAAAAGGTGCATGTATTCTTACAATTCTATTTGCTGAAGACATATATAGCATGTCTCCTTTACCTAACAATTGTTCAGCCCCCTGTTCTCCTAAAATAGTTCGACTGTCGATTTTAGAAGTTACTTGAAAAGATATTCTAGTCGGAAAATTAGCTTTAATTGTTCCTGTTATTACATCAACGCTAGGTCTTTGAGTTGCCATTATTATATGAATACCAGCTGCCCTTGCCATTTGAGATAATTTTTGGATATAATTTTCGATTTCTTTACCTGCTACTAACATCAGATCAGACATTTCATCAACTACAACAACTATATAGGGCATAGGTAATTTATGTTTTGTATTATAACCATCAATGTTCCTTACACCCTCTTTAGTCATTAACCGATATCTATTCTCCATTTCTTTAACAACCCAACCTAAAACTGAAGCTGCCTTTTTTGCTTCAGTAATTACAGGGCAAAGTAAATGTGGAACACCTTCATATGTAGATAGTTCCAACATTTTAGGATCTATAAGAATGAATTTACATTTTTCTGGAGTATGTTTGTAAAGGAGTGATAAGATTATAGTATTTATACAAACAGATTTACCAGATCCCGTTGTTCCAGCAATTAGTAAATGTGGCATCGATGATAAATCACCAATTATTGGTGTTCCAGAAATATTTTTACCAAGCGCTATCGGTAATTTTATTTCTTTCTTTTTAAAATCTGTACTATTTAAAATTTCACTTAAATAAACATTTTCTCTATGAGAATTAGGAAGTTCAATTCCTACTGTGCTACTACCTGGTATAGTTGCTATTCGGGCTGACTCTGAACTAGTATTCCTTGCGATATCATCTGAAAGATTAATTATTTTTGAAACTTTTACGCCTGCTGCAGGTTCAAATTCATTAAGAGTAACAACTGGGCCATGACTAACTTTTTTGATTTTTCCATCTACACCAAAATCTAAAAGAATTTTTTCTAAAAAATCTGGATTGTTATTTGAGTTATTGTTTGGCTCAACTTTTTTCTTTTCACTTGAAACTTTTAGCAAATCTATAGAAGGTAAAAAAAATTTATTTCTATTTAATGATTTATTAGCATCTGCTTTAATAAATGGTAAGTCTTCTTGAATTAAATCTTTTATCTCTTCTTGAGGTATAAATTCACTTATAACTTCATTCTGATTTGTATAATTCTTTGGACTTTTTTTGAAAATAAAATTTATCAATTTTTTAAAATTTAAAAAAAAGTTTTTTAAATTAAAATTTATACTAATTAAAAAAAATAAAAGTGTCACTAAAATAAACAAATAAAATAAAACATCACCATATGAGTTGGTTAAATTTTTGATAAATGAGTCACCTAAATAGTTTCCAACAAATCCGCCATTGCCATTTATATAAAGAGTAAAAGTATTCAAATAAAAGAGGCTAAAGAATAAAGATCCAAAAAAAGAATAAACTACAATATAAAAAGTATTTTCAATAAGCAGAAAAATTTCTTTACGTTTAAAAATATTTATTCCAGTGAATATTAATGTAATTGGAATTAAATAAGCAATTAACCCGACAGATTGAAAAATAAGATCAGATATAAAACTACCCTGATATCCTAATATATTCTTAATATCTGTATTTTCTGGAAAAATAAAATTTGGATCTTCGGGGGAATATGAAACTAATGCCACAAGCATTAAAACACCAAACAGAAAGACTAAAATACCAAATATCTCAATTAAACGCTTGATAAGAAACGTTAAAGCTGTGTTAGATAGTTTTTTTATATCCATTTTTGATGAATCAAATTTACCACTTTGTATCATCTAATTTTTATTGTTAAAATTAAAAATATTATGAAACTAGGTATAATAGGCGGTGGATTAACAAGTTTGAGTTTAGCTAAATCTTTAGTTAACCAAGGAATGATAGTTGATCTTTTTTTTACTGAATCTAAATCATATTTTAACAAAGGCAGAACCATTGGAGTCTCAAAAGAAAATTTAGATTTTTTTAATAAAAATATTTTGGATATAAAAAATATTACTTGGAATATAGACAAAATTGAAATTTTTTCTGAAAAACTTTCAAATGAAAATATTTTGAAATTTGAAAAAAATAATGAACCACTTTTTGGAATAATTAAGAATTATGAACTACAAAAAAAGTTATTATCTAATCTATCTAAAAATAAATTATGTAACTTTAAAACAAAAAAAAATTATCAAAATTTGAAAATTAAGGATTATAGTTTAATTATAAATTGTGATAGAAATACTAGAATTTCAAAAAAGTTTTTTTTCAAAAAGATAAAAAAAAATTATGAGAGTTTTGCCCATACTGCTATCATTACCCATAAAAAGGTTAAAAATAATATTGCAACTCAGACTTTTACTAGAAAAGGCCCTATCGCTTTTTTACCAATATCAGCAACTAAGACATCAATTGTTTATTCTGTTAAAGGAAACCAGAATTTAGATTTAAAAAGTTTAATTAAAAAGTATAACAAAAAATATTTTATTTTAAAATTTAGTGACTTTGGTTCTTTTGAATTAAAAGCATCTAACCTTAGATCATATTATTATAAGAATATTTTAGCTTTTGGTGATTTATTACATAAGTTACATCCATTAGCAGGCCAAGGTTTCAATATGTCAATTAGGGATATAAAAGTAATTTTTGAGTTAATAAAATTTAAATTAGATATTGGATTAGAAATAAATAGTTCAATATGTATTGATTTCGAGAAAAGAGCAAAATATAAAAATTATCTTTTTTCAAAAGGTATTGATTTAGTTTATGAGGTTTTTAATTTAGAGAGTAAAATAAATAATAATGTTCTAATTAAATCTATCCAGTTTTTTGGAAAAAATAAATTTTTAAATAGATCTTTTGAAAAAATCGCGAATAATGGATTACAAATATAGAATTATTGAACGGTTGTATTATTATAATTATCGAAAGAGTAGGTGGCTAATATTTCTGAAATTTTAGTTTTTCTTAATTCTAAATTTTTTGCTTCTAATAAAATTTGTTTTTCTTCTAGAGTAAATGGGGATGCCATTGCTAAAGCGTTTATGGTTTCATCTAGACTTTGTTTTTCTAATGCTTTCCAGTTAATTACAAAACCTCTCTTTTCAAATAGAGTTTTGAGATCTTTAAAAATAAGTTTTAAATCTGAAAATTGAAGATTTTCTTTTTTACTATTTAGATCATCATAAAAATCAGTAAAGTTCACCTCACATTCTCTATATTGTTTACCTGATTTGATTTCATTTATAATCTTAAATCTAATTAGTCCTTTAAGTTCTATCAAAAACTGACCATTATCATTTTCTTTAAAACTCATTATTTTGCCCATACAGCCTATTTCATGTAATTTTGGAGCTTGATTAATATCCTCAGCAGATGTTCTGGGCTGGATCATTCCAATAAACTTGTTTGACCGCATACTATCATTGATCATATCAATATATCTAGGCTCAAATATATTCAGGGGCACTGTAGTTTTTGGAAAAATTATAAAATTACTCAATGGAAATACAGATACTATTTTTGGCAAATCATCTTTTTTCATATTTTAAACATATCATATTTAATATTGCTTGAATTAAAAAAAACAACTATTTATACTAATTTAATTTTGCGGGCATAGCTCAGTGGTAGAGCGTCTCGTTGCCAACGAGAAGGTCGAGGGTTCGACCCCCTTTGCCCGCTCCAAACCTGAAAAAATGTTAAAAATTTGTATAGAAGGCTGGCGAGGAATTAATCACTCTTACTCAATTATTAATCAAAATCAATTGATTGAACTATCAAAATTACCTATCGATTTAAGATTTAGAGACATTAGTTTTCTAGATAAAAATTGGAATAATAATAAAAATGCTGATGGTTTTTCAAAAGATGATAAACGGATCGTAAATCAAATTCAAAAAGCAAAAACTGACGAAATATTTGATGTAATATATAGAATTTCATATCCTTTTGATCTTGCAAAAACTAAATCAAAAAAACATTTTGTACAAATAACATCTGAACGTAATACAAAATTAAACATCATTAATGGCAGCCCATCAGATTTGTCAAATCGTCAATATCTTAAAATTATTACCCCATCTATTTGGTCAAAGAATGGTCTAATTAAAACTGGGTTTGATGAAAACCAAATAATCATTATACCACATGGAGTAAATAATAAAATTTTTAGAAAAATATCAGAAAATGAACTTAATAATTTAAAATTAAAATTAAATATTAAAAAAGATGATTTTGTACTAACTAATGTGAGCGCTATGACTGGAAACAAAGGCATTCATTTTTTGATCACAGCTTACGCAATATTAAAACAAAAACTAAAAAACCTAAAATTAATTTTGAAAGATCAAAGTAAACTTTATAATATAAAAGCACAAACTTATATCAAAACAATACAGGATACAAAATACAGTAAATTCATGACAGATGATGTTTTGAAAGATATAATTTTTATTTCTGAGAATTTAGATTTAAAAACGTTAAATCAATTATATAATTTATCAAATTGTTATGTTTCTCCATATAAATCTGAAGGTTTTAATTTACCTCCTTTAGAAGCTGCTGCAGCTGGTACACCAATAATAGTCACGAAAGGGGGTTCAACAGATGATTATTTTACCTCTGAAATTGGTCTTCAAGTTGAAAGTAACTTAATTGAAACTGAAGATAAAAGGTTTTTAGAACCAAACCTAGACTCTCTAATTGATTGCATTACTGAAGTTTATAATAATACAAAGAATTTTGGACAAATAGAAGGTTCTAAAATGATTCAAAATAATTATAGTTGGACAAAAATTACTAGAAAACTTTATGAAGCAATAAAATGATTACCTGGATCGCTTCTTATCCTAAAAGTGGAAATACTTTCCTAAGGTCCTTTTTGGCAGCTTATTTTTTTTCAGACTCAGGAAAATTTGAATTTGATTTATTGCATAATATTTTACAATTTCCTTCATTGAAATTTTCCAAGAACGATACATCATCAAAAAAAGAGACTGCACAAAACTGGATTTTAAATCAAAATCATTATTTTAATCATAAAGAAGTTTTTTTAAAAACTCACAACTCTTTAGAGGAGTTTGAAGGATATAAGTTTACTTCACAAAAACAAACTAAAGGTGCTATTTATATAGTTAGAGATCCAAGAAATGTTATTTTATCTATGAGTCATCATTATTCACTATCTTACGAAAAGTCATATGAAAAAATTGTTGATAAAAAATCGTCACTAATTGAAAGAACTTTTAATGAGGATCACAGTAATTTTACCTTTCTAGGAACTTGGTCTGATCATTATAAGTCTTGGAGAGACAATAAAGATTTTAAAGTTTTATTTATAAAATATGAGGATTTTGAAAAAAATATTGTACCTGTTTTTAAAAAGGTAATTAATTTCATAAATGAATTAACAAATAAAACAGATAAAATTGAAGACAACAAATTTTTTAATGCAATAAAGTCCACAAATTTTGCAAGTTTAAAAAATAAAGAAAATACCTTAGGGTTTGAAGAAAGTGTTTATTCTGATAAAGGAAAAAAAATTAATTTTTTTAATCTTGGTTTCCAAAATAAATGGCAAAATAAACTACCAGATGATATAGTTAAAAAAGTAAATAAAGATTTGAATAAAGAAATAATAGAATTAGGATATAATTTAAATGAATAAACTTTTAGAAAAAAAATGTGTACCTTGCGAAGGTGGAGTAGTCCCATTTGATATTTCAGAAATCCATAAATATCAAAAAATGGTAGATGGCTGGAATATCATCAAAGATAAAAAAGATATATATTTTTTAGAAAAGCAATTTAGTTTCAAAAATTTTTTAGATAGTCAAAAATTTGTTAACGAAGTAGGAAAGATATCAGAGGAAGAGGGACACCATCCAGAAATCACATTTGGTTGGGGCTATGCAAAAATCAATATAACCACACATGCAATTGAAGGGTTATCAGAAAATGATTTTATTTTAGCTGCAAAAATTGATAAAATTTAGTGTCTAAAATGTCTAGTCTTCGAAAAGATTAATACAGTTCCTGTCGCATTAGCAAAGTTTATTACTTCTTTATCATTAATTGATCCCGAAGGTTGAACAACAGCAGAAACTCCTGCCTGGACTAATTTCTCAATACCATCAACAAATGGAAAAAAAGCATCAGATGCAGCTACAATCTCTGTCTCTAAATTTCTAAATTTTTTCATTTTATCAATAGCAATTTGACAGCTGTCAAGTCTACTAGGTTGACCTGACCCAATACCCACAGTTGTTTTATTGTCCACTAGAACTATTGCATTAGATTTTACATATCTACAAACGTTAAAAGCAAAAATTAAATTATCAAGTTGTATTTTAGTGGGCTTCTTTTTTGAGACAATTTTAAAGTCATTTTTAGAAAATATTTTGTTATCTTCAGATTGTATTAAAATAGAACTGTTAAGAGAATTAAATTTAAATATCTCATTTTGTGAAAAGTTAGATGCATCAATAAGTCTTAAATTTTTTTTTGATTTTAATATTTTAAGTGCATTTTTTTCAAATCCATTAGCAATGATTACCTCAAGAAAAATTTTATTAAGTTCAAGAGCTAATTTTTTATCAATTTTAAAATTACAAGATATAATCCCACCAAAAGCACTTGTTGGATCACAAGCTAAAGCAGCCTTATAACTATCTAATTTATTTTTAAGAATTGAAACACCACAAGGGTTTGCGTGTTTTACTATAGCCGTACCAATATTTTTTGGCAGAGTTTTTGATATTGCTAAAGCAGAAAAAATATCATTATAATTATTATAACTAAGCTGTTTTCCATGTATTTTATTAATCTGTAAATTTGTGTTTTTTGAATAAATAGCACTTATTTGATGAGGATTTTCACCATATCTTAGTTTCTCTATTAAATTACCATAAAAAATTTTTTTTTGAGGAAAATATATTTTAGAGTTCATGTTTAAGTAATTTGATATAACAGAGTCATAATAAGCAGTTTCTCCAAACGCTAATTGTGACATATCTTTTCTAAACTTTAACGTAGTGGACCCTTTATTTATTTTTAACTGTTTTATGAGTTCAGGATATTGTTCTATAGAGGTAATAACAGTTACATCACTATAATTTTTTGCAGATGCTCTGACCATTGCTGGTCCACCTATGTCAATATTTTCCAAAATTTTTTCATGTTTTTTCGTTTTTTCTAAGATTTTTTCAAATGGGTAAAAGTTTACAATAACTAAGTCTATATTTTCGAACTTATTACTTTTAAGTTGCTTTTGGTGTAATTTATTATTTCTTTTACTTAAAATTCCAGCATGAATTTTTGGATGTAAAGTTTTTACTCTACCTCCAAGGATTTCTTTGAAACCAGTAAAATCTGAAACCTCAGAACAACCAAATTTTAATCTTTTTATAGTTTTAAAGGTTCCTCCAGAACTGATTATCTTCACTTTATTTTTTTTTAGAATTTGCAAAAGTGGCTTTAAATTTGATTTGTCAGATACAGATATTAAAGCTGATCTAATTTTTTTCATCATATCTTTTTTATTTCCCACATTATACTTTCAGTCTGGTTATTAGAAATGCCAGATATAAAAATATTTTGGTTTTCTGTATATGAATTTTTATTACCGAAATATAAACCATTATCAATATTTATATCATAATTATCACACGTAAATTTCCAGCCTTCATCATCTAATTGAATTAAGATTGTTTTATTATCTTGAGTTTTCATTAATTTGACATTTGGTTCGACATGAAAACGAATATCAAATTTATAATTAGCATTTATTTTTTTGATTATCTTGTCAGTTCCTACAAAGGTCAACTTTTCAGGAAAAAATTCTATTTCTCTTTCATGAATAGCTTTATATTTTTTTTGATAACCATCATGAGATGAGTTTATTTTCCAATAATTTTTTTCAAAAATAGTATTTTTTTTTAAAATTTTTAATCCCTTGTTTATTATCCAAGACTTATCAATTTTACTAAATTTACATGATGAATTATCATCGATAATTAAAGTACTCTGAGCTGCAGATGACTTGGATATTTCATTTAATTTAATATTACTTTCCTGATGATATCCACAATTGCTGATTAATTTTTTTCCATTACTTATTACCTCAAAAGACAAGGCACCAGACTGATAATCTTTTGAAAAAGATGAATTTGGTGAAGACCCTACATCCATTGTTAAACAAATTTTCTTATTTTTTAAAATTATATATCCACCTACATCTTGATTTTCATTCTTAAACTTATATCCCAATCTCTTTAGATAATTGTCAAAGTTATTATTATCAGAGATATTATTTCCGTTATATAAAATGTCAGATTTTATATTTTGCCAAACAAAAGCATAACCTTGACCAAGATAATAAATTGTCTCATCAATATGTTCCGGAACACTTATTTGAGATTCTTTAAACCATTCTCTTATCAAAATAAAATATTTTAAATAAAATATTAATTGTTTAATACTTCGAGATTTTGGAAAACCATAATTATCTAAAGTTATTTTAGAAATTTTTTTTAGTAAATTAGATCCAAAAGATAAATATTTTTTTTCATCTTGATAGCAAAGTCCTACTAATATAATTGATGCACAACCAATTAATTTATCATCAACTAATTCTGATTTGTTAATTTCATTGATTAAATGATTTGTTTGTTTTTGTATTATTATATTAAAATGATTTTTATATTCCTCGTCACAATTCTCATAAGTAAGATTGTGATTAGATAACCAGGCAATAATCCGTTTTGCAGTTAAATCAAAACTCCAGCTTTTATCGTTGTATTTGTTATTATGATTAATCCAATTTTTAATTACTAATTGTGTATTTTTTTTTGAGGATTTTAAATCTAAACTAAAAAACCAGTAAAAATTATTTAAATTGTTATAGTCTTTTGTACTCAAATTTTTATTGATCCAAATATCATCTAATGAAAAATCTTCAATTTTAAATTTTTTCTTTTGGTATTTAATTAAAGAGGAAAGAAGGTGAGGACTTGGTCTATAAATAAATTCATTATTATTTACTTTTGAAATTTTTTTGTCATAAAAATTAGATCTTAAATAAAATTTTCTGATTTGATCAAAAATTTTAAAAAAAAATCGACTTATGTAAATCATGAAATTATTTTGATCTTAATAATTCAATATTTTTTTTAATATCCCCATTATTGCTTTTAAAAATAGTAGTTCCTGAGACCAAAATATTTGCCCCAGCTTCTATCGCTGTTTTTGAATTATCGAAATTAATGCCACCATCTATTTCAATATCAAAATTCAACCTTTGTTTTTTTTTTATATCGCTAAGTTTTTTTACCTTTTCTAATACTTCAGGCATAAATTTTTGACCACCAAATCCTGGATTAACACTCATAATTAAAACTAAGTCAATTTTTTTTAAGTGTTCAATAATCATATCAATTTTAGTTTCAGGATTGAGAGATACACCAACTTTTTTGTTTAATTCTTTAATTTTTAAAATTGATGAATTTAAATCATCTGTAGCTTCAGGATGGATTGTAATTATATCTGCCCCAGCATCTGCATAGGCATCAATGTATTTATGAACAGGAGAAATCATTAAGTGAACATCAAAAATCATAGAAGATTGTTTTTTCAATGCTTTTATTACAGGGGGTCCTATTGTTAAATTTGGAACAAAATGGCCATCCATTACGTCCACATGGATCATATCTGCCCCTGCATCTTCTAATCTTTTAATTTCAATACCCAATTGACCAAAGTCAGCTGACAAAATTGAGGGTGAAATTTGTATTTTTTTCATTGATAACTAGATTAACTAGTATCAATTTTTAAAATTTAATTGAATTAAAAAATTGGTAAATTTGTCTCGAAATTTCACTTTCTAAAGGAAAAGATAACATCCCCATCACAGAATACCCTAAAACCCATGGCATTAAGTAAAATCTAATCATAAAGAAAAACCAAGCCACATATAGAGGAACTAAAGGCCCTATAATAAATGAAGGCGTTATAGGCTTAAATATTTTTAGTAATGGATTGGTAAACTTGACAAATACTCTCATAAAAAAAAACTGAGAATCTTCTCTTTGGAAGATATTCATTGCAACCCGTCCAATTAATGTCCACATGATTACTCCAAAAATATAATCAATTATGTAAACTAAAGGGTGAAAGTTGGCTGACATTTAAAATTTATATTGAAAAAAGTGAGAAATTAAAAGGGGCGAAATTAATCGCCCCTTTAAAAGATTTAATTAGTGTTGTTTGCCAAGGATCGTTTTACCTGACGGTACACGAACCTCATCAACCATTTTTTGCGTAGCAGCACTTGGTTCTGAAGTAATTAAACTTACAACAACCATAGATACTAAACTGACAGCTGAACCAAAGATACCAAATGTTAACTGAGTAATACCTAAGAATCCACTTCCACCAGTTCGTACCCAAACTAAGTACGCTGTACCTGAAATTAGACCTAAAGCCATACCAGCTATAGCACCTTCTTTGTTAGCTCTCTTCCACCATACACCAAGTACAAGTGGGAAGAACAATCCAGACATCGCAAAGTCAAAAGCCCAGATTACTGAACCTAAGATACCTTGGATCTCCATTGCCGCAATAGTTGCTCCAGCAAAACCAATTACTACAAGTAGTACCCTTGCAACAACTAGTCGTTTTGCAGTTTCTGCTTTTGGATCAATGATCTTGTAGTACAAGTCATGAGATAAAGCATTTGCAATCGCTAGAATCAAACCATCCGCTGTTGACATGGCAGCAGCCATACCTCCAGCAGCAACTAGACCTGAGATTACATATGGTAATCCAGCTATCTCTGGAGTTGCTAACACAACGGCTTTACCACCCATGAAAAACTCGTTTAATTCAAGAGTTCCATTTCCGTTAAAGTCGCTTACAAACATCAAGTTTGCTTGGTTCCAGTTTTGATACCAATCTATCGCTTGAACTTCTGCAATTGATTTACCGATAATACCTGTTGATAGTGTCGGGTCAATCAATGACAATTTAGATAAAGTCGCTAACATTGGCGCAGAAGAATAAAGTAGGAAGATAAAGAATAAAGACCAACCTACTGATTTTCTAGCTGCTTTTACACTTGGAGTAGTGAAATATCTCATCATCACGTGAGGTAATGATGCTGTTCCCATCATCATTGCAAGTGCTAATGAAATAAATGCCCAAGGCGTAGCGTTTACCGCTGAGTGAGCCTTAGTTATTCCAGCTAATCCTTTTGGTACATTTGCAAGATCAGCAGCAGAGTTTTTCACAAAACCAAACTGTTGTTCTAATTCACCAATTCTAGCTACTTCATCAGCTAACATAAAGTGAGGGAAGAAACCCGCACCCATTTTGTTACTGATCCAGAATACTGGAAGTAAGTAAGCTATAATTAGTACAATGTATTGTGCAACCTGTGTCCAAGTTACCCCTCTCATACCACCTAACATTGAACAAAGTAAAATACTTACTAGTCCAACATATACTGCGTATTGGAATGGGATATCTAAAGCAACAGAAGCAATAGTACCTGTAGCGTTAATTTGTGCAGTCACATAGGTAAATGAAGCAACAGTTAAAACTATTACAGCCATTAACCTCGAAACATTACCACCGTATCTTGTACCAATAAAATCTGGAACTGTGTAACAGCCAAATTTTCTTAGGTATGGTGCTAGTAATGATGCAACCAATACATAACCACCGGTCCAACCAACAAGTAGTGCCATATAGCCGTAGCCTTTGAAGTAAATACCACCTGCCATTGCAACGAATGATGCACCAGACATCCAGTCTGCTGCAGTAGCCATTCCATTGAATACGGTAGGTACTTGTCTTCCAGCAACGTAATACGCATCTGCTGCCATTGTCCGTGACATGTAACCGATTATTGCATAGATGGCCACCGTGAAGGCAACGAAACAAATTCCGATTGCTTTCGACGTCATACCCATCTGCTCACCGATCGCCATTATGATTATGAAAGCTATAAAACCTCCTGTATAGATTCCATAAACCTTAGGCAAATTATCTATAAAATTACCTTTTATCATTAGTCGTCCTCTCTTTCTGAAAAGCCGAATTCTTCATCGATTTTTTCTTGTCTATTCGCAAACCAGAAAATTAGGATTACGAAAATTCCAAGAGATCCCTGACAAGTAAACCAATATGTCAAAGGATAACCGAAGGGTCCTGTTACAGACTCCATTTCAGCTCCAAATAAGAAGATGCCAATTGAGAATACAAACCAAATTGCTAACGTCATCATTAACAATCCTCTGGTTTTTTCCCAGTGTTGTGCTTGTTTTGACATTTATACCTCTCTCTTTTTTAGTTATAACTGGCCAAAACCATAACCATTATGAAAGAGATTTAAAGTGTTAAAATTGCTCAAATTAGGCAGATTTTGAGGTATAACTATATAAAATACAAGTTTTTTATGGCAAAATATAAACTTACTTGGAGAGATCTTACTTGGAATGATTTTAAAATTTACCTTTTTGGTCTTTTTAGGGCTTTTATACCAAAGAACAAAATAAAAGATCTAGATGAACTAGAGAATTTTATTCAATCTAAATCTGCATGGGTAAGCCAAGTAACTCTTTATGGATATTTAAAAACTAGAATGGGAACTAGATATGTTCTTCATTTTGAAAATGATAAGTTTATGGGGTCTGTAAATCTAGCTAAGTGGAATATCTATGCGGTTGCTTTGCAAGATTTAACATTTTTTACCTTTTCATATTTAAAAGCAAATTTAAATTACCAAGATTTTGGCAAGGCAAAAGAAATTTTTTTAAAAATTTTAGATGATGAGACTTCAAATAAGATGCCATCAGATATTATAGACAATGCAAAAAAGAATTTTGATGAAAGACTTCAAAAAATAAATTGGGACACATACTGTAATGACCTTCCTTTTAATTCAAGTGCTTTATCATTGTATGAATGGGCACCTATAGCTGAGGAGCTTAAAACTTTGGATCGAAAAATAGTTTTAAATTCAGTTATATTAAAGTGGGATGTAGTTAAAAAAGAATTTAAAGAAAGATTAGGTTTTTAAGTATTTTTTCTATTGTCAACTAAACTGGTAACCACACTAGGATCAGCCAAAGTAGTTGTATCTCCTAATTGATCCTGTTCGTTAGCAGCAATTTTTCTTAAAATTCTTCTCATTATTTTTCCTGATCTTGTTTTAGGAAGTCCAGGAGTAAAATGAATGAGATCTGGAGTAGCTAATGGACCAATTTGTTTTCTAACCCATAACTTTAACTCTCTTTCAAGATCCCCAGTTTCACTTTCTCCCGCATTAAGAGTAACATAACAATATAAACCGTTACCTTTGATGTCATGAGGATAACCAACTACAGCAGCCTCCGCTACTTTTGGATGAGCAACAAATGCACTTTCAATTTCGGCTGTTCCTAGATTGTGACCTGAAACAATAATTACATCATCAACTCTTCCTGTGATCCAGTAGTATCCATCCTTATCTCTTCTACAACCATCTCCAGTAAAATATTTTCCATCGAATTGTGAAAAATAAGTATCTATAAATCTTTGGTGATCACCATAAACAGTTCTCATTTGGCCTGGCCATGATTGAGCTATACACAATCTTCCTTCACCAGCTCCTTTTATTTCTTTACCATCTTTGTCTACGAGTACGGGTTTAATTCCATAAAAAGGCTTCGTAGCTGAACCTGGTTTTAAAGGGATAGCACCAGTTTGTGGTGAAATTAAAATTCCTCCTGTTTCAGTTTGCCACCAAGTATCTACTATTGGACATTTTGAGTTTCCTACTGTCTTATAATACCACATCCAAGCTTCAGGATTTATGGGTTCACCGACAGTTCCTAACAATTTAAGTGATTTTCTTGATGTTTTATTGACAGGTTCATTTCCCTCTCTCATTAATGCTCTAATAGCTGTTGGTGCAGTATAAAATGTATT
>CACDTN010000003.1:0-117973 GCA_902555725.1 uncultured Pelagibacteraceae bacterium
GCTTGAGAAGTATTTTGACAAAAAAGTCACTACCGTTGTAAATAATTCATATGAATTAGCAAAAAATTATGTTGAAGAAATGAGAAATAAAATTGAGGCTCAGATAGTCTTAATAGCATTTGATACAAATAAAAGTGCCAATTTTTTAAATGAAAATTCTAAAGAATATTTGAGATTTCTTAGAACTCAAAAAATTATTAGAGATGTCGATGAAATCCACATAATTGATAAAAATAAAAAATTATTATACTCAACAGAAAAAAAAAATAGATATATCCCACCAGTCGATAGGGCATTAAATCTAGTGTTAGATGATGATAGACCTTTAAAGATTATAAATACTCAAGCAAATATGTCAGCTGCAATTATGAAATTAGAGTCTTCAGAAGGAAGATTTTTATATGTGGTAAAATTTTTAGATGAAAATATCTCTAATTATTTAACTGAATCTCAAGAAGCCATTAATTTTTATTATACTGTTGAAGAAAAAAGCACAGGTATAAAGATATCATTTATAATTATATATATAATAATTGTTTCTTTATTACTGTTTATTTCAATTTCTATTGCTATCAGATTCTCTTCAAGATTTTTTAGATCTATAAATAATTTGATTTTAGCATCAACAGAAATTGGTCAAGGAAATTTAAATTCAAAAGTTCCTGAAATTAAAACTGATAAAGATATGGAAATTTTAAATAAAAATTTTAATTCAATGATTAGTAGACTTAAAAATCAACAACAAAAATTAATTATTAATGAAAGATATGAAGCTTGGGGAAGTTTAGCAAGAAAACTTGCTCATGAAATTAAAAACCCACTTACTCCAATCCAGTTGACGATAGATAGAATTAAAGAAAAATACATAAATCAAATTACAAAAGTAGATCAAGACTCTTTTAAAGATAATTTAAAAATTATAAATACTCAGATAAAGCAAATTGAAAATTTAGTTAATGAATTTTCTGACTTTGCTAGGATGCCCAAACCGACTTTAAAAAATAATGATTTGATTAAGATTTTAAATGATAACATAAATTTATTAAAGGAAGTTAACAAATCAATAGAAATTAAATTAATCAAAGATAATGAAAATATTATTTTTAATTGTGACAAAGAACAAATTGCTCGAGTTTTCTTTAACTTAATAAAGAATTCAATTGAAAGTATTGAGCAAAAATCAGAAAAAAATGCTGATTTTAAAAAGAAAATTTCAATTGAAATTTTAGATTTGAATGACCATATTAAAATAGTATTTATAGATAATGGTGTGGGCTTTAATGAAAAAAATAATATAAAAGAAATATTAAACCCATATTATACTACTAAAAAAAATGGTACAGGATTAGGTTTATCAATAGTAAATAAGATAATTAATGATCATAAAGGTGAACTTGAATTTAAATCTATCTCTGATGGTGCAAAAATAGAAATTAATTTTAAATTAGATGGCAACAGAAATTCTTATAGTAGATGACAATGCGGATATTAGAAATATCCTCAATGAATTGATTTTAGATGCCGGATACAAAACAAGAGTAGCAGCTAATTATAATCAAGCATTAAGTGAAATAGATAAAAAAATGCCAGATGTAGCAATCCTAGATGTTAAATTAGATAAAGGTGATAATGATGGTATTGAATTATTATCTCATATTAAATCAATAAATAAAGATGTTCCAGTAATTGTAATTACTGGTCATGCCAATATCGAGATGGCTGTTAATTCATTAAAAAAAGGTGCATTTGAATTTGTTGAAAAGCCTTTTGATCGAAATAGATTATTAAATTTTATAAGTAGAGCAGTTGAAAATTTGAATTTAAAAAATCAAAATAAAGAATTTGAAAACAAATTATTTTCATCTTACGATTTGATTGGTGAAAGTAAAAATATCCTAACAATAAAAGATCAAATTAATAAGATTTCTTTAACAGAAAGCAGAATACTACTCAATGGTCCTTCAGGTTCAGGAAAAGAATTGGTTGCAAGAAAAATTCATAAAAATTCTAAAAGAAATAATAAACCATTTGTTATTTTAAATGGAGCTTTACTAGACTCAAACAAATATGAATTAGAATTATTTGGTGAAGAAAAAAATAATGGTGCAATTTCTTACGGCGCTTTGGAAAAAGCTAACAAAGGAACTTTACTAATAGATCAGGTTTCTGAAATACCACTAGATATACAGTCTAAAATTTTGAGAGTTTTAACTGATCAAAAATTCAAAAGATTAAATGGAAATAATGATGTGAATGTTGATGTTCGATTGATTTGTTCATCTAGCAAAGATCTAAAAGAAGAAATTAAGATAGGAAATTTTAGAGAGGATCTATATCATAGATTAAATGTATTTGAGATTAATATCAAATCTTTAAATGAAAGAGTCTCAGATATTCCTTTGTTAATTAAATATTTTTCAAAAAAAATTTCACAGAGTTATAATATAAAAGAATTAGATATAGATGAGAATGACAGCTATATTCTTAATCATAACTGGCAAGGTAATGTTCGAGAATTAAGAAATTTAATTGAAAGAATTGCAATTTTGCAGCCAGATACAAAAGATAAAATTTCTAATATTGTGAAAGAATCGTTAAAAAATAATAATTTTGATGATAAAATCACAGAAAATAGCCTTTCTATACCATTAAAAGAAGCTAGAGAAAATTTTGAAAAGGAGTATTTAACTATTCAATTAAAGAAATTTAATGGAAATATATCAAAAACTGCAAACTTCGTTGGTATGGAGAGAAGCGCTCTTCATAGAAAGCTTAAGGGCTTAGGAATAAAAGAATTTAACTAAAATGAATATAATTATCTGTGGCGCTGGGAGAGTAGGGTTTACTATCGCTAAATTATTAAGTGAGCAAGGACACTCTATAACTGTGATTGATCAATCGAGTGAAGACATTCAAAAGATTAATGATAGTCTAGACGTAAAAGCTATAGTTGGAAAAGCAACTTATCCTTCAATTCTTGAAAAAGCTAATGCGTCAGAAACAGATATGATTATTGCTGTTACTCGAAATGACGAAATAAATATGTTAATTTGTCAGATAGCTTTTTCTATTTTTAATATCCAAAAAAAAATTGCCAGAATTCGCTCACAAGACTATTTAAATCCAAAATTTAGCAGAGTTTATAATAAAGAAAATCTACCTATTGACGTAATTATCTCACCAGAGCTTGAAATATCAAAATCAATTCAAAGAAAATTAGAAGCCCCAGGTGCTCTTGATAGTGTTCCTTTCGCAGATAATAAAATAAGATTATTAGAAATTTTAATCAAAGATGGGTGCAAATCTATTGATATTAAATTTAATGAACTTACAAAAAAATACCCTAAGCTTGATGCTAATGTAATAGGAATTAATAGAGATGATAAATTTTTTATTCCAAAAAAAACAGATTCTGTTAAAAAAAATGATAAGGTTTATTTAATTATTAATTCTTCACAAATGCCAGAAACACTCGAAGCTTTTGGTCACTTAGAGAAAATTTCAAAAAAAATCTTAATAATTGGTGGTGGAAATATTGGGTTCAATTTAGCAAAGAATATTGAAGAAACTTTAGAGACAACGAGGGTCAAGATTGTAGAAAAAGATAAACAAAGAGCTGAGTATCTTGCAAGTGAATTAAATGACTCAATTATAATCAATGGTGATGGATTAGATGAAGAAGTATTAGTTGAAGCAAATTTAGATGAAGCAGAAACAGTTCTAGCACTAACTAATGATGATGAAGATAACTTAATGGTAAGTGTTCTTGTTGAAAAATTTGCTAAAGATAAAAAAAAAACTGATGATAAAAGAACGATGGCTTTGATTAATAAACCAAATTACTCTTTACTTCAATCATCTCTAAAAATTGATGATTTGATTGATCCTAGAATGACAACTGTCTCAAGTATTTTAAAACATATTCATAAAGGAACAATTGAAAATGCTTATACTATTTCAAATGGCGAGTATGAGGTTATAGAAGCTGAAATTATCGAAACTTCTGAACTGATTAATAAAGAAATAAAAAATTCAAATCTTCCAGATGAATTAAGAATAGGTGCAATACTTAGAGATAAAAAGGTAATTATACCACGATCAGACTTTATATTTAAAAAAGATGACCGAGTTGTTTTTATAGTTAAGAAAGAGTCAATTTCATTTGTTGAAAATATTTTCAGATTAAGTTCTGTTTAAAATAGATGTTTAGTTTACAAATAAAATATTTAAGTTTTTTTTTTGGCTTAATTTCAGTTTTATCTTTTTTTAATATAATCTATTCATATTATCTAAATCTATACCTTAATTTAGACACTTATTATTTAAGTCTAATGATCTCACTTATAATATCAGTATTATTTTATAAAATAAAAACCTCTGAAAAAAAATCATCAATTTTTGAAAAAATATTAACAGTTTTTTTTGGATATCTTTTAATTCCATTAATCTTAAGTATCCCATTTTATTTTAGTATTTATAATCTAACTTTTTTAGATTCTTATTTTGAAGCAATTTCTGGTTTTACATCAACTGGTTTTACTATTTTTGAAAATATAAAAAACATAGATCAAGGCCTTATTTTGTGGAGGTCTACTACTCAATGGATAGGGGGTCTTTATTTTCTTTTTTCAATCATTTTTTTAATTGATATTTATGATGAAAGTTTTAAAAAAACATTAACTAATTTTTTCTCATTTAATAGTTCAGAGGTATTGAAACAAGCTTTTAAAATTTTTTTATTATACTCTGGTATAACGCTCGTCATTTTCATCATTCTTAATATTTTTTCAATAAGAACTTTTGACTCATTAAATTTAGCTTTTTCATTAATTTCCTCTGGGGGTTTTTTACCAGTGAATGATCTGTCTAATATTATTAAAGATAAAACTCAGGTAATTATTTTATCTATTTTAATGTTAACATCTTTTTTTAGTATATTTTTTAGTTTTAATATTGTTTTTTTTAAAAAATAAAAATATTAATTTTTTCTATGAAGATTTGCATTTAATTATTTATTATATTGTTGTAGTTACAATTTTTTTTCTATTTTTTAGTTTTAATAACGAATTTTCCTCTAATCTTTTATCCATCTCAAGTAGCATGTCAAATATTGGCTTTTCATTAGAGACAAATCAATCTAATTTAAATTTAGTTTATCTAGTATTAGTAATAATTGGTGGATCCTTTTTTTCTACAAGTTCAGGATTAAGATTCATAAAAATTTATTCATTGTTTAAATTTTCTATTAATCAAATTTTATCATTTAGTAGACCTAAAAATATATTTATGAATAAATTAATTTTCACTAAAATTAATTTTGATTTTGAAGAGATAAATAAATATTTTTTAACTGTGTTAGTTTTTATTCTATCTTTCTTCATACTAACTACACTTTTGAGTATTAGTGGTATTAATTTTGAGAATTCTTTTAAATTATCTATTTTAACCTTAATGAATACAGTAAACTCTTCATCTTACGGATTAGCAGATTTTAATTTTAATAATCTTAACTTTTTTATAAAATATAGTCTTATTTTCTTTATGATAATAGGTAGAATTGAACTGTTAACAATTCTACTTATCATTAAAAAATTCCTTTTAAAAAATTAATTAATTAATATATATGTATTTTACAATGCGCCCTTAGCTCAGCTGGATAGAGCATCGGTTTTCTAAACCGAGGGTCGGAGGTTCGAATCCTCCAGGGCGCGCCATTATCAGGCCAAAATGGGTTTCTTATGCGTTAATATCATCACTGTTTTGAATTAATTTTTCCTTGAAGAGTTATTTCTTACATGCTTAAATTGTGGATATTCAAAAGTTATTTTGAATTATTTGTTAACAAATAAATAAACAATAGGAAGAAATATGTTTAAATACTTAAAACAATTAACTTCTTTAGTTGCTATGGTAGCTGTGTTGTTCACTTTTACAACAGAGTCTATGGCTGCTAAAAAATCTAAAACACTTAAAAACACTCAAAAAAAGGGTTTTGTAAGATGTGGAGTATCTCAAGGTCTTCCAGGATTTTCTAATGCTGATGCAGCAGGAAATTGGACTGGTGTTGATGTTGATGTATGTAGAGCGGTAGCTGCTGCAGTACTAGGTGATGCAAACAAAGTTAAGTTTACACCGCTAAGTGCTAAAGAAAGATTTACAGCTTTAACTTCTGGTGAGATTGATATCTTATCAAGAAACACAACTTGGACTCTTTCAAGAGATGCTGATATCGGACTTACTTTTGTTGGCGTGAACTTTTACGACGGTCAAGGTTTCATGGTAAGAAAAAGTTCAGGTATAACTTCAACTAGTCAATTCAAAAATGGTATCTCAGCTTGTACAAACATTGGTACAACAACTGAGTTAAACATGAGAGACTTCTTTAATTCTAGAGGAATTTCTTATGAGCCAGTAGCTTTTGAAAAAGCTGACGAAGTTGTAGCTGCTTATGATGCTGGTAGATGTGATACTTACACTACTGATAAATCAGGTTTAGCTGCTCAAAGAACTAAAATGAAAAACCCTGATGAACACATTGTTCTACCAGAAACTATTTCTAAAGAACCTTTAGGACCAGTTGTTAGACAAGGTGACTCAGTATGGGAAGATATCGTAAGATGGTCTTTGAACACTATGATCGAAGCTGAAGAATACGGTATTACTTCATCTAATGCAGACTCAATGAAAACTTCAGACAACCCACAAATCAAAAGACTTGTTGGTGCTGAAGGTGAAATGGGTGCAGCATTCGGTTTAGATAATGAGTGGAACTTAAGAATTATCAAACAAGTTGGAAACTATGGTGAAAGTTATAAAAGAAATATAGCTGACACTGGTATTTTACCAGACAGAGGTCCAAATGAATTATGGACTAAAGGTGGTATTTTATACGTTCCACCATCAAGATAATTTAAGTCATAAATTACTTAAAAAGGGCTAGATTTTTCTAGCCCTTTTTTTTTAAACTCATATATTATCCACATTGTGAATTTTAAACTTAAAGATATAGGTCCTCAATTAATGACAGTTATAGCTGTTGTTCTAGTCTTTGGTTTTTTTACTTATAACGCTCAAGTCAATATGGAAAATAGAGGTATTGATTTTGGATATGGATTTTTATCACAAGAATCTTCATTTGATGTTCAATTTTCTTTAATAGAGTACGATGGTTCACATTCATATTTTAGAGCTTATTTAGTTGGTTTATTAAATACTATACTTGTTTCTGTTATTGGAATTATTCTTGCTACAATACTTGGAGTATTAGTTGGTATTGCTAGATTATCTCCTAATTATTTAATTAATAAATTTGCTGCTTTTTATGTAGAATTTTTTAGAAACATACCATTACTCTTGCAAATATTTTTTTGGTATTTTGCAGCTTTAAGAGCTTTGCCACTGCCTCAAGATGCTGAAGCAATGTTTGGAATTTCATTTTTGACAATAAAAGGTCTTTTTGTTCCTGCCTTTATCTGGGAAAATTTTAATATTTTCTTTTATTCAATAATTGCTGCAATTGTTGCAATAATTGTTATTCGTACTCATGCTAAAAAAGTACAAGAAACCCAAGGTAAACAAATTCCAGTTTTATTGATATCAATTGGTTTAATTTTTATCTTACCTCTTTTAAGTTTTTTAATTGGTGGTGTAAGATTATCTTTTGAAGTTCCCGTTTTAAAACAACTAGCAACAACATCATTTATCTATGAAGGTGGTGTAAGCTTACCACCAGAACTAATTGCTTTAGCATTATCTTTATCTTTATATACTGCAACTTTTATAGCTGAATGTGTAAGAGCAGGAATTCAAGGTGTTGGTAAAGGTCAAAAAGAAGCCGCAGCATCTATTGGTCTTACTCAAAATCAAGTGCTTAAACTGGTAGTAATGCCCCAAGCTTTAAGAATAATAATTCCACCTACAACAAACCAGTACCTTAATCTTACGAAAAATTCTTCATTAGCTGCTGCAATAGCATACCCTGATTTAGTATTAGTTTTTGCTGGAACAGCTCTTATGCAAACTGGTAAGGCAATTGAAATAGTATCTATCACTATGTTTACTTACTTATCATTAAGTATTTCAATTTCATTATTTATGAATTGGTACAATAATAAAATAGCGATAACAGAAAAATAATGTCTAAAATTAATTTTTTAAAACCTGATAAGTCTAATCTTTACACCTTTTTATATTTAGGTTCTTTTTTGTTTTTTATTAGTGTCTTGGATGTACTTTTAAACTCTTTTTTTAGTTTAAATTTAACGGGTTTTTTACCTGGTTTTCTAAGTTTTTTATTGCCGTTAATTCTTGGCTTTATTGGTCTTTATTTTATAAGAATTGAATTAAGCGGTATTAAGCAATTAGATCTATTAAATAAGCATATTAATACTAATAATTTTAATGCTGTTTTATCTCTATTAATCATATTCATAATTCTAAAATCAATTCCACCTATATTAAGTTGGTTTTTTATTGATGCTAGTTTTGCTGGTGACTCAAAAGATGTTTGTACAGGTACAGGGGCTTGTTGGACATATATAAAAGTTTGGATGAGAAGATTCATGTATGGGATGTATCCTAATGGAGAACAATGGAGAATAAATTTATCTTTTATAGCTTTAGCTTTACTTGGATCAGTTGGTTATTTTGCAACTGACAGATTTAAAAAATATTTAACTCTTTATTACGTTGTTATTTATCCTTTTATTGCGTTCCTGTTTATATTTTTCTTTATATCAGGTGGCCCAGTATTTTTTGATTTTTCATATGGAATAATCGCTGCAATTCTATCCATCATTATTGGTTTCTTTATTCCTAGTAAATTTAAGTTTTATTACTTCTTAATAGTTCCTTTTGCTCTTTACGTTTTATTAAAATATTTTATTTTTTACGAAGAATTAATTGAATTAGGAAAATTAGATGGTTTAAATTGGGTAGAAACAGGAGCTTGGGGTGGTTTATCATTAACTTTTATAATTTCTTTCTTCTGTTTAATTTTTTGCTTTCCAATAGGTATGGCTTTTGCACTTGGAAGAAGATCTGGATTTCCTTTAATAAGATATATATCCATAGGCTTTATTGAGTTTTGGAGAGGTGTTCCTTTAATCACAGTTTTATTCATGTCAGCTGTTATGTTTCCAATGTTTTTACCAGCAGATTTTTTTATTGATAAATTAGTGAGATGTATAATTGCTATTTCATTGTTTGAAGCAGCATATGTTGCTGAAGTTATAAGAGGAGGTTTGCAAGCTCTTCCTAGAGGACAATACGAGGCTGCTAAATCATTAGGAATGGGATATTGGAGAATGCATATATTTGTAATTTTACCTCAAGCTTTAAAACTTGTAATTCCAGGAATAGCCAATACATTTTTAGCATTAGTTAAAGATACACCACTAATTTTTGTTGTTGGACTTTTAGAGATAGTAGGAATGTTAAATTTAGCTAAAACCAATCCAGAATGGTTAGGTTTTGCAATGGAAGGCTATGTATTTGCAGCAATAATTTTCTGGATTATTTGTTACGCAATGAGTAAATATAGCTATAATTTAGAACAAAAATATAAAACAGATCGTTAAAATATGTCAGATAACATAATCCAAATAAATAATATGAATAAATGGTTTGGAGATTTCCAAGTTTTAAAAGGAATTAACTTAGAAGTAAAACCAAAACAAAAAATTGTTGTTTGTGGTCCTTCTGGTTCGGGTAAGTCTACACTAATAAGATGTATAAATAGATTAGAAGAACATCAAGAAGGTGATATCATAGTTGATGGAACTGAATTAACAGAGGATACAAAAAATATAGAACAAATAAGAGCAGAAGTTGGAATGGTGTTTCAACAATTTAATTTATTTCCACATTTATCAATTCTTGATAATTGCACATTAGCTCCAATTTGGGTTAAAAAAATGCCAAAAAAAGAAGCTGAGGAACTGGCACTAAAACATTTAGAAAGAGTACAAATATTAGATCAAGCTCAAAAATATCCAGGACAATTATCTGGTGGGCAACAACAAAGAGTAGCTATAGCTAGAGCTTTATGTATGGAGCCAAAAATAATGCTTTTTGATGAACCAACATCAGCACTTGATCCTGAAATGATTAAAGAGGTGCTAGATGTAATGGTTAATTTAGCGAAACAAGGAATGACTATGATAGTAGTTACTCATGAAATGGGTTTTGCCAAAGAAGTTGCTGATCAAATGATATTCATGGATGAGGGAATGATAGTAGAAAAGGCTGATACCAAGGAATTTTTTGCTAATCCAAAGAGTGATAGAACCAAACTTTTTCTCAGCCAGATACTATAGTCAATAGTAATTACAAGGAATATTTCTCTAATAAGGCCTTAAGTATTACTTGACATATTTCCTGTATAGCCGGTTTTTCCTTAAAAAATAAAAAAAAATATAGTTGCAGGAGGTATTAAAAACTAGTTGAATAAGTTTTTAAAAAAAAATTAAGAGGGGTCTTAATGGAAGATAATTTCAACAAGCATCTAGGCAATAAGCTTAAGCTTAGAAGATTAGCTTTAGGGCTAACTCAAACTAAGGTAGCAAAAGCAATTAACGTAACGTTTCAACAAATTCAGAAGTATGAAAAAGGCACAAATGGAGTTAGCTCTATAAGATTACTTCAACTTTCAAACTATTTGAAAGTTCCAATCAATTACTTTTTTGAAGATTTTTCAGAATACTTAATAAACTTGGAAAAAACTCAAGAGGGCCATATGAATGTAAATTATAACTTTTTAGTTAAATTATATTCAGAATTAAATGCGGACCAAAAATTAAAATTTAATAAATCTTTACAAGTATCAAGTAATAATATTTCTAAAGTCGGATAATTTTTTGGCTCCTCGGGCAGGACTCGAACCTGCGACCAATTGATTAACAGTCAACTGCTCTACCAACTGAGCTACCGAGGAATATTAAAAATCTCAACTTACTTTCTTTTAAGACTAAAACAAGAATTTTTTTGGAGGCAACGCCCGGAATCGAACCGGGATACAAGGATTTGCAATCCTCTGCGTAACCATTCCGCCACGTTGCCGGATGTTTTAGTAGATAGCTACAAGGAGTTTTATATAAAATATTTGTAATTAGTCTATTAAATAACGATCTAATTTGATTATTGTTAATTTAGATTAATAAATTATAAACTACTTAATCCATGAATAGTGATAAATATATACATTCTGAAGTAGAAGATAATATTTATTCATATTGGGAAAAAAACGAATTATTTAAACCCAAGAAAAATTCAAAAAAATACTCAATTGTTATTCCGCCACCTAATGTAACAGGAAGCTTGCATATGGGGCATGCTTTAAATAATTCCATTCAAGATCTTTTAGTTCGTTATTATCGAATGAATAATTATGAAACTTTGTGGCAACCAGGAACTGATCATGCTGGAATAGCCACACAAGCTCTTGTTGAAAAAAAACTTGAAAAAGAGAATTTAAATAAAAATGATTTGGGTAGAGAGAAATTTATTGAAAAAGTGTGGGAATGGAAAAATCAATATGGGGACATTATTATTAATCAGCTTAAAAAGCTTGGGTGCTCATGTGATTGGTCTAGAAACGCTTTTACAATGGATGAAAATCTATCAAAATCAGTAGTAAAAGTTTTCGTTGAACTTCATAAAAAAAAATTAATTTATAAAGCAGAAAAATTGGTCAATTGGGACACAGTTTTAAAAACAGCAATATCCGATCTAGAGGTTGATCAAAGGGAAATGAACTCAAAGATCTACTATATTAGATACCCAATAGATAATTCATCAGATTTTATAACTATTGCAACTACAAGACCTGAAACAATGCTTGGTGATACAGCTATTGCCGTTAATCCAAAAGATAAAAGATTTAAAAAATATGTGGGCAAAACTGTCACTATCCCAATTGTAGGTAGAAAAATAAAAATTATAAAAGACAATTACGCAGATCCAGAACAAGGAACTGGTGCATTAAAGATTACTCCAGCTCATGACTTTAATGATTATGATGTTGGACAAAGAAATAAGCTTGAAATTATCAATGTGTTCACCGAAGAGGGTAAAATAAATGATAATGCACCTAGTGATTATGTTGGATTAGATAGATTTGAAGCACGTAAAAAAATTTTAAATGAGTTAAAAGAAAAAGATTTTTTTGTTAAAGAAGAAAACATTAAAAATAAAGTACCATATGGGGATAGATCAAATTCAGTTATTGAACCTTTTTTAACAGAACAATGGTTTGTAAACGCAAAAAAATTATCTGTAAAAGCTAAGCAAATAGTTAAATCAAAAAAAACAAATTTCTTTCCAGAAAATTGGTCAAAGACTTATTTTCAATGGATGAATAATATTGAGCCTTGGTGTATTTCTAGACAACTTTGGTGGGGTCATCAAATACCAGCTTGGTATGGTCCTGATAAAAAAATCTTTGTAGCAACAAATGAAACTGATGCAAAAAAACAAGCTAAAAAGTTTTATAAAAAAGATGTTAAAATTACCAGAGATCCTGACGTATTAGATACATGGTTTTCATCAGGTTTATGGCCTTTTGCAACATTAGGTTGGCCTGATAAAAAAGATTTTGTTAAAAAATTTTATCCAACAACTGTTTTAGTTACTGGTTTTGATATTATTTTCTTTTGGGTTGCTAGAATGATGATGTTTGGAATGGAATTTTTAAACAAAGAACCATTTAAAGATATTTATGTCCATGCTTTAGTTAGAGATGAAAAAGGGCAAAAAATGTCTAAGTCAAAAGGAAATGTTATTGATCCATTAGATTTAATTGAAAAATATAGTGCAGACGCTTTAAGATTTACTCTTCTTTCAATGGCATCACCAGGAACAGATGTGAAACTTTCAGAAGATAGAGTTAAAGGGTATAGGAATTTTTTAAATAAATTATGGAATGCTAATAATTTTTTAATTACCAATAAATGTGATTTTAACAAAACTGATAAAGTTCCTAAAACTACACTAAATATTAATAAATGGATATATTCAGAACTAATTCAAACCAAAGATAAAATTGAGAAAAATCTTAAAGATTACCGATTTGATGAAGCAGCAAAAAATGCCTACCAGTTTGCTTGGCACTCTTATTGCGACTGGTACATTGAACTTTCAAAAACTATTCTGTTTTCAGATGATGAAAAATCTAAAAAAGAGGTAAAAGAAGTATCAGCCTATATATTTAAACAAATACTTGTTATTCTTCATCCATTTATTCCATTTGTTACTGAGAAAATCTGGTTAAAAAATAAATTTGATAAATCAGATAAGAATTTCTTAATGCACGCTAATTGGCCAGCGGGAAAAGCCAAGAAAGATCAATCTATGAAAGATGTAGAAAGTATTATCAATGTCATTTCTGAACTAAGATCCTTTAAAAATGAGCTAAATGTTAGCCCAGGTTCATTTATTGATATTTCAATTAATAAGATTGCTAAAAAAAATAAAACACTAATGACCAATAATGAAATTATTCTTAAAAAGCTTGGTCGTATCAATAATTTCTATGATAAAGACCAAGAAAAACCATCAGCTACATTGGTTATATCTGGCGACATATTTAAGATCTATTTTGATGAAAATGTAGATTTAAATCTAATAAAAGAAAACTTAGTTAAAAGACAGAACAAATATCAAGAGGAAATGGACAAAATATCTCAACGATTATCTAACAAAGGATTTACCGATAGAGCTCCAAAAAATATTGTTGAACAAGAAAAAACTAACTATAGTAATTTAAAAAATGATATCAAAAAAATATCATTAACAATTGAAAGTTTATAATGCGGAAGTTTAATAAGAAGAAATTACCCAGCAGACACACATCATTAGGTGCTGATAGAGCGCCACATAGATCATTTTATTATGCAATGGGTGAAACTGAGAAAGATGTTTCAAAACCTTTTGTAGGCGTTGTATCTACATGGAATGAGGCTGCTCCATGTAATATTGCTTTAATGAGACAAGCACAATCGGTTAAAAAAGGTGTTAGAGCCTTTGGTGGAACACCAAGAGAATTTTGTACAATTACTGTTACTGACGGTATTGCTATGGGTCATGAAGGAATGAAATCTTCATTAATCTCTAGAGAAGTAATAGCAGATAGTGCTGAATTAACTGTTAGAGGTCATTGTTATGATGCATTAGTAGGTATTGCAGGTTGTGATAAATCTTTACCAGGATTAATGATGTCTATGGTTCGATTAAATGTTCCAAGTGTTTTTATTTATGGAGGTTCAATACTACCAGGAAGATATAAAGGTAAAGATGTAACTGTTGTAGATGTTTTCGAAGCAGTTGGAAAACATTCATCAGGTCAAATGTCAGCAAAAGAATTAAGAAAATTAGAATTAGTTGCATGTCCAAGTGCAGGTGCTTGTGGTGGACAATTTACTGCAAATACAATGGCCTGTGTATCAGAAGCTATTGGTTTAGCCTTACCTTACTCAGCAGGAACACCAGCTCCGTATGAAGAAAGAGATAAGTACGCAAAATTAAGTGGTAAAATGGTAATGGAATTATTAGCAAAAAAAATTAAACCAAGAGATATTGTTACAAAAAAAGCATTAGAAAACGCTGCAACAATTGTTGCTGCAACTGGTGGTTCAACAAATGCAGCTTTACATTTACCAGCTATTGCTAATGAAGCTGGAATTAAATTTGATTTAATGGATGTTGCAAAAATATTTAAAAGAACACCTTATCTTGCAGATTTAAAACCAGGTGGAAAATATGTTGCAAAAGATATGTGGTTAGCAGGTGGTGTACCAATGTTATTAAAAACTCTATATGATGGTGGTTATATTCATGGTGACTGTATGACTGTAACTGGAAAGACAATGAAAGAAAATTTAAAAGGAATTAAGTTTAATCCAAAACAAAAAGTTTTAAGAGCATATAATAAACCATTATCACCAGATGGTGGTGTGGTTGGATTAAAAGGAAATTTAGCTCCAGATGGTGGAATTGTAAAAATTGCAGGACTTAAAAAATTACAGTTTACTGGAAGAGCAAGATGTTTTGATAATGAAGAAAGCGCAATGAAAGCTGTTCAAAGTAAAAAATACAAAGATGGTGATGTAATTATTATTAGATACGAAGGCCCAGTAGGTGGACCAGGTATGAGAGAAATGCTCTCAACAACGGGTGCAATTTATGGTCAAGGTAAAGGAGAGAAGGTTGCTTTAATAACTGATGGAAGATTTTCAGGAGCAACTAGAGGCTTTTGTGTAGGCCATGTTGGACCTGAGGCAGCACTAGGCGGTCCAATCGCTTTATTACGTAATGGAGATATGATTGATATCGATGCTAAGAAGGGAACTATAAATGTTCGATTGACTAGGGCTCAATTAGCTTCAAGAAAAAGAAAATGGAAGGCTAGAAAATCTGATTTTGGATCAGGCACACTTTGGAAATACGCTCAAACAGTTGGACCAGCTTATTTAGGAGCACCAACGCATCCAGGTAAGAAAAAAGAAGTTAAGGATTACTCAAAAATTTGATGAAAATTCGCCCAGTCATTTTATGTGGTGGTGCAGGAACAAGACTTTGGCCTAATGCCAAAAAACATCAAGCTAAACAGTTTATAGATTTTGGTAATTGGACTTTATTAGGTAAAACTCTTGAGAGAGTTAAAGCTTCTATATTTGATGCACCAATTATAAGTACTAATGCAAAATATTTAAGACAAGTAAAACAACACCTAAAGAAACACAAAATAAGAAAATTTAAAATAGTTTTAGAGCCAGCTAAAAGAAACACAGCACCAGCTATTTTAAGTACGGCATTAATCAAAGATATTCCAAATGAACAACCCTTAATGTTCTTAGCAGCTGATCATTTGATAGAGAAGGTTGGTTTATTCAATAAAGCTATTAAAAAAAATCAAAAGAAACTCACTCATAATAATATCTTTATATTTGGGATTAAACCGACAATGCCTTCTAGTGAATTTGGATATTTTTTAACAAGAAATAACAAAGTTACTAGATTTGTAGAAAAGCCAAAAGAGGCTAGAGCTAAACAAATAATTAGTAAAAAAGGTTATTGGAATTCTGGAATGTTTTATTTGAGAAAAGACTCCATTATTAATAATTTCAAGAAATACCAGCCAAATATTTATCGAAACTGTAACAAAGCTGTAGGAAAAGCAAAATATAAAAGTAATGTGTATTATTTAAACAAACAAGCATTTACCAAAGCAACAGCCAAGTCTTTTGATTATGCAATATTAGAAAAAACCAAAGATATCAATGCGATCAAATTAGATATTCCTTGGTCTGATTTAGGTTCTTGGAAAGAAATTTGTAAGATGTATGGAAAAAATAAGAGACATTATTTCAAAAAGAAAAATGTATTTCATAGACCTTGGGGTAGTTACGTAAATCTATTTAACGGCAAGGAATTCCTAATTAAAGAATTATATGTAAAACCAAAAGGTATATTAAGTCTTCAAAAACATCATCATAGAGCAGAACATTGGGTCGTTACTCATGGTAAACCTAAAATTACTTTAAACAAAAAATATTTTACAATGAGAAATGATGAAACTATCTTTATTCCATTAGGTGCAATTCATAGAATAGAAAATCCCTATAAAAAACCAGTAAAAATTATTGAAGCTCAAGTAGGATCAATTCTAAAAGAAACTGATATAGTTAGATATCAAGATGTTTATGGCAGAGTAAAATAATTATTTTACAAGAAAATTCACTTTTTTATTTGATAGATTTAAATGAATTTTTTTATATGAGCCAAAATTATCTCCATCAATTTGAACAGGTATCAAATCATTTCCATCAATAGTAATATTTTGTGAATAAGTAGTAATAACATTTTTGTTTTTGCTTAAATCACCATTAAGAATTATTAAGAATATAGAATATAATAAACTGATCCTAGTCAAATCCTTAAATATATAAGTGACTAATTTATCCTCAAAAATGTTTGTTTTATTTATTTTATGATGCCCAGCGTAATATTTCGTATTTGAGGATAATATCCAGTCTGCTTGATAAAATTGCCCATCAAAAGTTACATTTAATTTTTTATTATTCATAAATAAGAAATATTGAAAACCTTTAATACCGAAAATAATTTTACCAAGAATTTTTTTAATTTTTGAATTAATTGAATGAACAATTTTTGCATCCCAACCTATACCAGCCATTAAAAAGAAATAATTCTCGTTAATTTTTACAAGATTAGAGGATTTATAATTGTTAGAAATCAATACATTGACTATATCATCAACTTTTTTATTCATTGATAATTCAGCTTGAAGCAAATTTGCAGTACCAGCAGGAATATAACCTATGGCAAAATCGTCTTTAAAATTAAAATTATTTTTAATTAATTCATTAATTGCAAAAGAAACTGACCCATCACCACCAGCTACTACTAATCGATCATAATTTTTTTGTTTAAAATCTTTAAAAATTTTCTTAGCTTGATTTATTGTTTTTGTCTCAAAGTATTCTACAGAATTATTTTCTTTTAACTTAGATAAAACCCTATTTATGAATTTTGATTTTCTTCCAGACGAAGAATTTTGATTGTAAATTAAACAATATAACATAATTATTCCTTAAAAAAATTTTAACAAATCTTTAACATTTAAATGAGATAAGAATTAGATGATTCGTGTTACAGTTGTGTTAAAAAATAGTTTTTTAAATGCCTAATATACTTAAATACAAAAGTATATTTATTTCTGATGTGCATTTAGGTACCAAGGGTTGTCAGGCAAAAAAGCTTTTAGAGTTTTTTAAAAACTCAAGATCTGAAAATCTTTATCTTGTAGGAGACATTATAGATGTCTGGGAAATGCAAAAAAGTTTTTTTTGGCCTCAAGAACATAACGATGTAATCCAAAAAATTTTAAGAAAAGCAAGACATGGCACTAAAGTTTTCTATATTATGGGCAACCATGACGAAATGTTAAGAAAATTTATTCCAATGCATTTTGGTGACATCCATATGGTTAATAGAGTTATTCATGAAACAAATGCTGGAAAAAAATATGTTGTTGTTCATGGTGATGCTTGGGATGGTGTTATGAAACATGCTAAATGGTTATCTAAACTTGGATCAATAGCTTACAATTTATTGTTACAAATAAATGTAATAATTAATTTCTTTAGAAAGTTGAGAGGAAAAGAATATTGGTCTCTTGCAAAATATTTAAAATATAAAGTTAAAAACGCAGTCAAATATATTGGTGAATATGAAAAAACACTCTCAGATTATGCAAAAAGAAAAAAATTTGATGGAATAATTTGTGGCCATATCCATCATGCTGAGGATAGAGATTTTAATGGGGTCAATTATTTAAATTGTGGAGACTGGGTTGAATCTTGTACTGCATTAGCTGAAAATTATGATGGTAGTTTTGAAATATTATATTGGGACAAAATAAGAGAACAATATTTAGATGCTAAAGAAATAATTAAACCAATTAAAACCGAAGACTTAAAAAAAGCTTCGTAATTAATGAAAATTTTAATTGCAACAGATGCATATTTTCCACAAGTAAATGGTGTCGTAAGAACCTTACATGAAACTGGCAATGTATTAAAAGAACAAGGTCATAGAATAGAATATATCACACCAGACTTATTTTTAACTTTTCCAATGCCGAAATATAATGAAATTAGATTATCTATTAATGTTTGGCCAAGAGTTGGAAGCTTAATAAAGAAAATAAAACCTGATGCAATTCATATCGCTACCGAAGGTCCTATAGGGACTATGGCAAGAAGATATTGTTTAAAGAATAATCTTAAGTTTACTACGAGTTTTCACACAAGATTTGATAAATATCTTAAACTTTACTTTCCTATTATACCTGCAAAATGGGCCGAAAAATTTTTAGCAAACTTTCATAACAAGGCTGAGAGAATTTTAGTAACAACAGAATCTATGAGAAAAGAATTAATCGATATAGGTATAGATAATAATAAAATGATCACTTGGACTAGAGGAGGAAATCATGGAGCTTTTAAGACCCCAAAAAAAATTGATTTACCTCATAAAAGACCGATTTGGATTTATGTTGGAAGAGTTGCAGTTGAAAAAAACATAAGAGCTTTTTTAGAATGTGATTTAGAAGGTACAAAAATAATAATAGGAAAGGGACCCGATTTAAAAAAATTAAAAAAAGAATTTCCTAAAGATATTTTTTTAGGAGAAAAAACAAATGGCGAATTAGCATCTCATTTTGCATCCTCTGATGTTTTTGTATTTCCAAGTAAAACAGATACATTTGGAATTGTAGTTTGCGAGTCTTTAAATTGTGGAACACCTGTAGCTGCTTATCCTGTTCCAGGTCCTAAAGATATATTTGAAGGGTCCAAAATAGATTGTTTAGATAATGATCTTAAAGTTTCAGCACATAAAGCTTTAAAAGTTGATCGAAATGATTGTCTTGAATTTGCAAAAAAATTCACCTGGGAAGAAACTGCAAAAATATTTTTTAATAATATTTCACCAAATCATTAGTTAATTTTTCCTTAATTTATTTGCATTAAAAAGTGTAATGATGCAAAATTAAGCCATCTAAATTTATGGAATATTTCATCATTCTACTCATAGTTGTTAACGTTTATCTCCTATATTTACTTAATCAAAAAAAAAACAGATCAATAAATACCGCCACAATAATTAATAAAAGAGAAGAAAAAACCAAAAGAGTAATTATTGATGAACTTGAGGATCAGTTTTTTGCATTAAATAAATTTAACATAATTAAATATGCCAATCCAAGTGCATTAAAAAGATTTGGAAGTAGTTTAATTGATAAAAACATATCTTCTATAATTCGAAAGCCAGAATTAATAGAAAATATTGAAAAAGCTATAGTTGAAAATAAAACAAAAAGTATTGATGTTGAAATAGACTTGCCATCATATCAGTTTTATAAAATTTATATTATTCCTGGTCCAACTCATTTATTTACTGAACCAGATTCTGTTGTATTATTTCTAAAAGATTTTACTGAAATTACAAAAGCACAAAAATTTAAAACTGATTTTGTAGCAAATGTAAGCCATGAATTAAGAACTCCTTTAATGGCAATAAAAGGATCATTAGAAACAATTGAAGGCCCAGCGTCTGATGATGAAAAGGCTAAAAAAAAATTTATGAAAATAATGACTGATCAATCAAATAGAATGGAAAATTTAATTAATGATCTTTTAATACTCACAAGAATTGAATTAGAAGAACACATAAGGCCAAACTCTTCAGTTGATATAAATGATCTTTTCAAAACAATCATCAGCAATTTTGAGGTTATTTTAAAAAAAAAGAAATTAAATATTAATTTATCTCTTGCAAATCCAACAATTGTTATTGGTGATGAAAAAAAATTACAAACTGTTTTTTCTAATCTTTTGGATAATGCAATTAAATATTCAAATGATAACAAGTCTATTTTTATATCAAGCAAAATTAGCGATGGTAAATTGTTAGAAAAAAATTTTATGATCAGTATTGAAGACGAGGGTGTTGGTATTCCGCAACGATATATTTCTAGAATTACAGAAAGATTTTTTAGAGTAGATCTTGAACAAAGTAATAAAGTTGGTGGAACTGGTTTAGGATTAGCTATTGTTAAACATATAGTTACTCAACATCGTGGACACTATGAGATTCTAAGTGAGGAAAACCAAGGAACCGAAATTCAAATTTATTTACCAGCGAAAACTTAAATTTAAAAGTATTATATTGTAATAGTTTTAGAAGGTTTTTTTAACAATTCTTTACTTGATTATTGTTAATCTTTTAATTAATTTTTTATATGGTTAAAATATTAAAAAATATTTTGATTTTTGCTTTTTTGTTAAGCTCTATAACAACAAGTGTTTTTTCTAAAGATATCACAACATTATTAAGAAATCAGCAACTTACAGTTTTTGATATTGGAATTTTTAGATTAGAAGCAGATCTAAAAACTTCATATCCTTCTATTAAAGATCATTTAGAAGTTACTGAAGCTGAATTTTATACAGACGTAGTTACCTCGTATTCTAAAAATTCAATTGATTTAATTGTTTCTGTTCCTATGAATAGAAATCTCAAGAAGGAAAATTATTTTTCAGATTCTTTTAGATGTAGGAATATTTTTAATTCTGTAAGAGATTTTTTATTGAGGAATGAAAATTTGAGTAATTATAGATATACTATGGCTACAAGTTATTTAACCTCTATATTTTCAACCCCAAGTTCATGGCCAAGCTGGAGATATGATGAAGAAATTAGAGAAGAATTAGTAAACTTAGTAAAACTAGAAATAACTTTACGTCCAAGCAATGAACTTGCTCTTAATGAACAGGTAAACCCTGTTTCATGTATTGGTGGCCTAGAAACTGATATTGATCAGATAATTATATCAAAAAAATACAACTAAAAAGTTACCTTTTTAACAAAAGCGTAACAATTCTGTAATAATAAAGATTCAATAAATTTATACGAGTCAGTCATCTTTTAATTAATATATAACGAAAGGATTAAAGATAATGAAAAAACTAACTATAGTAATTGCTTCTTTAGTTGCACTTTCAATTGCAACTGTTGCTCAAGCAAGAGATCAAATTAAGATAGTTGGTTCTTCTACGGTATTCCCTTATGCGACTGTTGTTGCTGAAAGATTCGGTGGTTCAGGATTTAAAACTCCTGTAATCGAGTCAACAGGTACTGGTGGTGGAGCTAAACTATTCTGTGCTGGTGTAGGTGAACAACATCCAGATATTACAAACGCATCAAGAGCTATGAAAGATAAAGAAAAAGCTCTATGTAAGAAAAATGGTGTTAATGATATCGTTGAGATCGTAATTGGTAACGATGGTATTACTTTAGCTTACAGTAAAGATGCAAAACCAGTAAACTTTACTAAAGAACATTTGTATTTAGCACTAGCTGCTCATACAGTTGTTGATGGTAAATTAGTTCCAAATATTTATAAAACTTGGGACCAAATTGACCCTAGCTTACCAAAACAGAAAATTTCAGTGATGATCCCACCAGGAACATCAGGAACTAGAGATGCTTGGAATTCTTTAGTAATGAAAAAAGGTATGACTAAAGAAGCTAAAGCTCTTTATAAAGCTGGTTTTGAAGCTGGAAATAAAAAATACAAAAAACCACAAAAACTTTACAGAGAAGATGGTGCTGCTATTGAAGTAGGAGAAAACGATAGTTTAATCATCCAAAAGTTAACTCAAGATAAAGAAATGTTTGGTTTCTTTGGTTTCAGTTATTTCTTAGCTGCAAAAGATAAATTACAAGCAGCAAGTATTGATGGTGGACAACCATCATTGAAGTCTATTCAAGACTACAGTTATGCTGTTGCTAGACCTTTATTCTTCTACGTGAAAAAAGCACACGTTGGAGTAATTCCAGGCTTACATGAGTTTGTGAAAGAATTCACAACTAAGAAAGCTATTGGAAAAGGTGGTTACTTAGCAGACATTGGTTTAGTGCCATTAGACTCTAAGTTGTATAAAACAACTAGAACTAATGCTACGAAGCTAGTTGCTATGGGTAATTAATTATTCCTCAGTTAACAAATGATTAAAAAGGGGGTCTTTTTAGACCCCTTTTTTTTAAAAAAAGAGTAAAGTCCTCACTTAAGGAGATTCTTTGAACTTAATATTGTTTACATTTATTGTTCTTCTAGGTTTCACAAGCTATTATTTTGGACGCAAAAAAGCATACACAATTCAATCTACAAAAAAAAGATTAACTGCATTACCACAATTTTATGGTTATTATCTCGCAATCTGGTGTGCAATACCAGCCTTTATAATTTTTTCATTATGGGCAATTTTTGAGCCCACAATTGTAAAATTATTAGTCTTAAATGATTATTCAAATCAAGGTTATCTTGATGATGAATTAAATTTAATATACGAAAAAACAAAAGCATTGTCCCGAGGGCAATTCACTGGAGAAATTACACCTTTTATTGAAGCTTCAGCTGAAAAATATTTAAGTCTTCGATCAATAGCTCAAAGTTCAAAAGTTGTTATAGTATTATCTATAATTATTGCTTCAGTTGCTTATGCGTATAAAAGAATTTCATCTAATTCTAGAACAAGAGAACCAGTTGAAAAATTTTTGAACGCAGTTTTATTTACAGCTTCTTTAGCTGCAATATTAACTACTGTTGGAATAGTTTTCTCACTTATATTTCAAACTATAGATTTTTTTAAAGTAATTCCATTATTTGATTTTGTCTTTGGAACTCACTGGTATCCAGCAAAAGCTTTTGTTAGAGATTCTTCTGAGGCTTTAGATCCGACAATGTATTCAGATACTTTTGGAGCAGTCCCTATTTTTGCAGGTACTTTTTTTATTGCATTTATTGCTATGTGCGTTGCTATCCCAATTGGATTAATGAGTGGAATTTATTTAGCTGAATATGCATCAACTAAAGTTAGACAATATGCAAAACCATTAATTGAAATTTTAGCTGGTATACCAACAGTTGTTTATGGTTTTTTTGCTGCCCTAACTGTTGGACCATTTTTGAAAGAATTAGGAACTTCAATGGGTCTTGAAGTTTCAGCTGAAAGTGCTTTAGCAGCAGGAGGGGTAATGGGTATTATGATCATACCATTTATTTCAAGTTTAAGTGACGATGTAATTACAAGTGTGCCTCAAAGTTTAAGAGATGGAAGTTACGCTATGGGAGCAACTAAATCAGAAACAATCAAGAGAGTTATTTTTCCCGCGGCATTGCCGGGCATAGTTGGATCTATTTTGCTTGGTGTTTCAAGAGCTATTGGAGAAACAATGATAGTTGTTATGGCCTCTGGTTTAGCTGCTAATTTAACTTTAAATCCATTAGAATCTACTTCAACGATTACAGCTCAAATTGTAGTTATTCTAATTGGTGATCAAGCTTTTGGTGACCCAAAAACGCAAGCTGCTTTTGCTTTAGGTATGTCATTATTTTTAGTAACACTTTGTTTAAATATTGTGGCCTTAAGAGTAGTTAAAAAATATAGAGAGAAATATGAATAAAAATAAAGAACAATTATTAAATAAAAGATACAAGGCTGAGCAGAGATTTCGTCTATACGGTCAAAGTGCAATTTTTATGGCACTTTTATTTTTAACAATCTTTATTTTTAAAATTTTTTCAACTGGCTATTCAGCTTTTCAAAAAACTTGGCTCATTGTTCCAGTAACCTTTGATGCTGAATTAATGATGTTAGAACAAAATCCTTCCAAAGAAGATATACAAGATGCTGATTATTACGATATAGCATTAAAATCAATGGCTGATTTAGATCCAAATGCCAATGAAGATCAAGAAAATGAATTGAAGAGAATGGTGTCTTATTTTTTTGAAAAAGAAATTAAAAATGAACTTTTAAATGACCCTAGTTTAATTGGAAAAACAAAAGAGGTTTATTTAACTGCTTCAGATGATCTAGATCAAGTTTTTAAAGGAAATTATCCAAGAGATTTACCTGAAGATCAAAGAAGAGTAAGCGATTATCAATTAAAAATTTTTGATCAACTTGTTGCAAATGGTAAGGTTGAAAGTAAATTTAATATTAGTTTTTTTACAAATGCTGACTCAAGAGAAGCAGAACTAGCTGGAATAGCAAGTTCATTTATGGGCTCAATTTTTTCTATACTTGTTTGTTTAATGATAGCTTTTCCTGTGGCAGTTCTAGCAGCAATCTATCTTGAAGAATTTGCTCCTAAAAATAGATTTACTGATTTTATTGAAGTAAATATAAATAACTTAGCAGCTGTTCCATCTATAGTTTTTGGTCTATTAGGATTAGGAGTTTTATTGGCAATATTTCAATTACCAAGGTCTACCCCATTAGTTGGAGGTATCACTTTGTCCTTAATGACTTTACCAACAATAATTATAGCTGCTAGAGCATCTTTAAAAGCGGTTCCACCAAGTATAAGAGAGGCGGCACTTGCTATGGGAGCAAGTCGAATGCAAACCACAATGCATCATACAGTTCCTCTTTCTATGCCTGGCACGTTATCAGGAACAATAATTGGTTTAGCTCAAGCTTTAGGAGAAACTGCACCCCTAATTTTAATTGGAATGGTTGCTTTTGTTAACACAATACCTGGATCACCTATGGATCCTGCTGCAAGTTTACCAGTTCAAATTTATATTTGGGCTGAAAGTGCTGAAAGAGGATTTGTAGAAAAAGTTTCGGCATGTATAATGGTCTTACTTGCTTTTTTAATAACAATGAATTTATTTGCCCAAATAATTAGACATAAGTTTGAAAAAAAATGGAGTTAAAATGATAAAGATTAAAGCAAAAGATGTTGATGTTTTTTACGGAAAAAAACAAGCACTCTTTAACATAAGTTTAGATATTGAGGAAAATCAAGTAACGGCATTAATTGGTCCATCTGGTTGTGGTAAATCAACTTTCCTAAGATGTCTTAATAGAATGAATGATGTAATTGATATCTGTAGTGTTAAAGGAGAAATTTTAATTAATGACTTTAATATCAATGATAAAAGTTGTGATGTAGTAAGACTAAGAGAAAAAATTGGTATGGTTTTTCAAAAACCTAATCCTTTTCCAAAAACTTTATATGAAAATGTATCTTACGGTCCAACAATTCATGGTATGGCTCAATCAAAACAAGAAATGGATGAAATTGTTGAAACTAGTTTGAAAAAGGCTGCACTATGGGAAGAAGTAAAAGATAGATTGCATGAACCCGGAACTGGATTATCTGGAGGACAACAGCAAAGACTTTGTATTGCTAGAGCGATTTCTGTAAGACCAGAAGTTATATTGATGGATGAGCCTTGTTCAGCATTAGATCCAATAGCAACAGCACAAATTGAAGAATTGATTGATGAGTTAAAAAAAGAGCACACAATAATAATTGTAACTCATTCTATGGCTCAAGCGGCACGTGTATCTCAAAATACAGGTTTTTTTCACTTAGGACAATTGATAGAACATGGATCTACTGATAAAATATTTAAGAATCCTGATAATACAAAAACCCAGGATTATATAACCGGGAGGTTTGGATAATGTCTGAAGCACCACATACAGTTAAATCTTACGAAGAAGAACTAAAAAACCTGAATGCTAATATAATTAAAATGGGAAGTGCATGTGAGGATGCTTTAGGTAAAGCAATTCAAGCCATTACAACAAGAAATAGCGAGATTGCAGAAAATGTAATTCAAGATGATGAAAAAATAGATAAATATGAAGCCTTGATTGAACAACAAGTTGTAAATTTAATTGCTTTAAGACAACCTATGGCAATTGATTTAAGAGAGACAGTAACGGCTTTGAAAATGTCTTCAGATTTAGAAAGAATAGGTGATTTAGCAAAAAATATATCCAAGAGAACACTTATGCTAAATGAAAATCTTCCAAAGAATTTGGTAGATGCATTAAATAGAGTATCTACCAATGTTCAAAAACAATTAAAATCAACATTAGACGCTTATTTAGAAAGATCTGCGCCAATGGCAGTAAATGTTTGGGAAGGCGATGAGCAAATAGATGATCTAACAAATCTTTGTATGCAAGAAGTTATAAAATATCTTAAAGAAAATGAAAAAAATCTAGAAGATGGAACTCACTTGTTGTTTGTGACTAAAAACGTTGAGCGTATTGGTGATCATACTACAAATGTTGCAGAACAAATTTTTTATTTAGTTAAAGGTGAATATTTAGAAGGTGACAGACCTAAGGGCACCGAGCCAATTGTAACTGGAGAAAAATGATTTATGTCAGCTCATGTTTTCATAGCTGAAGATGAAGCATCAATTGTTAGTTTGTTAAAGTACAATCTTGAAAAAGAAGGTTATAAAGTTAGTCATTCAGAAAATGGAGAAGATGCTCTTAAACAAATAAAATCAAAACAGCCAGATTTGATATTAATGGATTGGATGTTACCTGAATTATCTGGTGTTGAAATTTGTAAAAACTTAAAAAAAGATAATAAGTTTAATGATATTCCTGTCATTATGTTAACTGCAAAAGGGGAGGAAGAAGACAAATTAAAAGCATTTGATACAGGTGCAGATGATTATGTAACTAAACCTTTTAGTCAAAAAGAATTAAATGCTAGAATTAAATCTTTATTGAAAAGATCTAAGCCTCAATCATCATCAGACATTGTAGAATTTACTGATTTAAAAATAGATCGGATTACAAAAAGAGTTTATAGAAAAGATAAGGAAATTACTTTAGGTCCAACTGAATTTAAACTATTAGATTTTTTTATCAAAAATCCAAAAAGAGTTTATTCAAGAGAACAACTTTTAAATAATGTTTGGGGGGAAGATATATATGTTGAGTCTAGAACAGTAGATGTTCATATTAGAAGATTAAGACAAGCAATTAACATACAAAATACAAAACCTTTAATTAGAACAGTGAGATCAGCTGGTTATTCTTTAGAATCTTGAAGATCTTTGGGCCTTATAAATTTTTTTAATACTCCTTTTTTCTCAACTTCATTCCAGGATTTAATATCAAACTCAATTTTTACAAATGCTGAAGTTGGAAACTTATAATTCATTAGTTTAAAATTATTCGTATTATGATTTTTTGTAAGATTTCGTACTAAATTTTTCACTGATGGTTCATGGTTTATAATCAAAATTGATTTATATTCACTGGATATTTCTTTAATTTTTCTTATAATTGCATTCTCATCAACTAAATATAAATCTTTTGAAAAATTAACTTTTTTTGGTTTATTAATTTTCTTGGACAAAATTTGAAAAGTTTTTTTTGTTCTTTTTGATGATGAAACTAATGCATAATCAAATTTAAATTTTTTTTTAACAAAAAATTCACAAATCATTTTTGCATTTTTCTTGCCTCTTTTGCTAAGTGGTCTATCAAAATCATTAATACTTAAATCATCCCAACTAGATTTTGCGTGTCTCATGACGTATAATTGATACATAAAATCTAAATATATGACTGCTTTAAAAAAACAACATAAAGAAGAGCTGAAATCTAAATATATAAATAGAGAGCTTTCTTGGTTAAAATTCAACGACAGAGTACTTTTAGAGGCGCAAAATATCGAAAATCCTCTTTATGAAAGAGTAAAGTTTTTATCAATTGCTGGGTCTAATCTAGATGAATTTTTTATGGTCCGTGTTGCAGGATTATATAGCCAAATAAAACAAGAAGTTGACTCTTTAAGTTCTGATGGTTTGACACCTGAAGAACAAATGGATGAGGTAGTACTTGAAACTAAGAATCTATTAAGAAAACAGAACAAAATTTTTATTCAACTGATTATGGAATTAAAAAAAAATAATATCAATTTAGTTAAGCCAGTAAATTTAAATACTAAGGATAAAAAAAAACTTCTAGAAATATTTAAAGAAGAGATTTACCCTTTATTAACACCATCGGCAATTGATCCTGCACACCCATTTCCATTTATAATCAATCAAGGAAGAGCAATTGTAATGAAGTTAAGAAAAAAAAATAAAAAAAGGATTTTAAACTCAATAATTGTAATACCAAAAGCATTATCTAGATTTATTGAAATAGAGTCTTCTAAAAATCATAAGAAGTTTGTTATTCTAGATGACGTAATAAGTTTTTTTGCTAATGAAATTTTTCCAGATCATGATTTAGAAAAGAAAATGATTTTTAGAGTAATAAGAGACAGCGATGTAGAGATTCAAGAGGAAGCAGAAGATTTAGTTAGATCTTTTGAATTGGCTTTAAAAAGACGTAGAACGGGTGATATTGTTCGTTTAGAGGTTCTTGAAAATAGCGATAACGAATTGGTAAGATTTATAACTAATAAATTAGACACAAATCCTGACTATATTTATGATGTTGCTGGCCTTGTTGGAATTCAAGATATAGATCAAATATGTAAAGTAAAAAATCCAAAATTAAGATTTAAGCATTTTACGCCTAGAGAAGTTGAAAGATTAAAAGAATATAATGATAATTTTTTTGAAACTATTAAAAAGAAAGATTTAGTTGTTCATCATCCTTTTGAAACATTTGACTCAGTAATTGAATTTCTAAACCAAGCAGCAAATGATAAAAAAGTTATAGCTATTAAACAAACTTTATATAGAACAACTCTAGACTCACCAATTGTTAAAGCTTTAATAACAGCTGCAGAAAACGGAAAAACAGTTACCGCTTTAATTGAAATTAAAGCTAGATTTGATGAGGAAGCTAATATTCAACTATCAAGAAGTTTAGAAAAAGTAGGTGTCCAAATTGTTTATGGTTTTGCCAAATATAAAACCCATGCAAAATCATCATTAGTTTTAAGAAGAGAACAAGGAAAAATACAAACTTATTTTCATTTAGGAACTGGCAATTATCATCCTGTAAATGCTAAAATTTATACTGATTTATCTTTATTTAGTTGTGATAAAAGGATGGCCTCTGATGTTGAGAAATTTTTTAATTATGTAACCGGATACGCAAAACCAAAAAATCTTAATAAAATTTCTATTTCGCCAGTAAATATGAGGCAAACTTTAAATGAAAATATTGATGCTGAAATTAGAAATTCTAAAAATGGGAAATTTGCAGCTATTTGGGCAAAAATGAACTCTTTAGTAGATCCAGAAATTATTGATAAATTTTATGAGGCTTCAAATGCTGGTGTAAAAATTCATTTATTTGTAAGGGGTGTTTGTTGTTTGAGACCAGGAGTTAAAAATAGATCAGAAAATATAGTTGTAAAAAGTATCATAGGAAGATTTTTAGAGCATTCTAGAATTTATTGTTTTAGTAACGGTACTAAAAAAATGCCTAATAGAAATGCAAAAGTATATATTTCGTCAGCTGATTTAATGCCGAGAAATTTAAATCGAAGAGTAGAACTTCTAGTCCCAATTGAAAATGAGACTGTTCATGAACAGATTTTAGATCAAATAATGTTAGCAAATTATCTTGATACTAATCAGAGCTGGGAACTTGAAGCTGATGGTAATTATAAAAAAATTAAATATAGTAAGAGCGATTCCTTTTCAGCTCATGAATATTTTATGAATAATCCGAGCTTATCTGGAAGGGGTAAAGCTAAATTAAAAATGCAGCCTAAACAACTGCACTTAAGATTGATTAAAAGTGGAAGTAATTAAAAGTAAAAATAGTTTAAAATTAAAACAGGCAAAATTAGCTATAATAGACATTGGATCAAACTCTATAAGAATGCTAATTTATGAAGATTTCAGTTCTTCTCGTGTGCCTTTTTTTAATGAAAAAGCAGTTTGTGAACTTGGAAAAAATTTAGATAAATCCAAAAAACTTCACAGATCTGGTACCGAATATGCTTTAAAAGTTTTAAAAAGATTTTCTGAAATTTTAAATGTTTCAAAAATCACAAATCTAAAGATTATTGCTACAGCAGTTATAAGAGAAGCAATTGATACAAAACCTTTTATTGATGAAGTTGAAAAACTTTTTAAAACTAAGATCAATATATTATCAGGTGAAGAAGAAGCTACATGCTCAGCTGAGGGAGTAAAAATAGGTTTTGAAAATGTTGATGGATTAGTTGCCGATCTGGGTGGAGGTAGTTTGGAGTTAGCCCGAGTTGAAAACAATATAGTAACAAATAAGACCTCATTACCCGTTGGTGTTTTAAGATTAATGAATAATCCAATAGTTAAAAAAAGAAATTTAGCAAAATATATTAAAAAATTATTAAGAGACGAAAAATGGCTCTCAAAAAAGAAGTTTAATAATCTATATTTAGTTGGAGGTACTTGGCGAGCATTATTTAAGTTACATCTTTTTCAAAATAATCATCCAGTACATATAATTCATCAATATAGTATTGATAATAACATTTTATCTAAGTTTGTTGAAAAAATTTCTTCTTTTAATAAATCCAAACTTAAAACAGTTGAGTATATTTCAAAATCTAGAACATCATATTTGCCTTATAGCTGTATTATACTTGATGAAATTATGAAACTTTCAAATCCAAAAAAAATTATTTGTTCTATAAGTGGTTTGCGTGAAGGATCTTTATCAATTGACTATTTTAAAGATGCAAAAGAATCTGAAATCTTTTACAAAGCACTTGAAAAGGTTGCACAAAAAAGAGGTGATCTAGGATCAAATTATAAAAGATATTATGATTTTATTCAGCCAGTTTTTGAAGGTAATGAGCACTTTAATAAGAAATTATTATATTTGGCATGTGTATTAAGTCATATGGACTGGGGATTAGGAGCATTTCAAAAAGCTGAATTGGTATTTCAAGAAACGATAAATACTCCATTACTTAGACTGACTCATAAAGAAAGAATACAATTAGCTTTGTCATGCTATTGGCGGTACTGTAGTATCAAGTATAATCCAAAGATGGATTATCTAACTTTTTTAAATAATAATGAAATTTTTTCAAGCAAACAAGTGGGAGCAGCATTGAGATTTTCACAATCATTGACCTCGATATCTACGATATTCTTGGAGGAGTTTAAATTATATAAAAGAGGTAATGCTGTATTTTTAAAAATTCCATCACAACATCAAGAAATAATTTCAAAACAGGTAACCAAAAGATTTAAAGCTCTTGCTAGAGAATTATTTTTAGAACCAAGAGTAATTTATTCTAATAATTCAAAATAAACTTAAGTTAATTAAACTTTAACAATTAGTAAATAATTTTGTAACTTAGTTTATCTATAAAAGTCTTAACAAAATTTAAAATACTAAGTCTCATTATTTTCTTCCTAGTAATTAATTTTGTTAATTAACTAATTACTTCCTTCTCTTTATTGAGAGGGAAGTAAGAAGATTTATTTGATATTAATTATTTATAGATGCAGGAGACTGCTCTGCTTTTTTAGCAAGTTTTTTTGCTTTTTTTTCTGCAACTTTCTTTTCTAGAGCAGCAATTTTAATATTAACATTTGATAACTTTTTCTCTTTAGCTGTAATTTTATTTTTCAGTCTATCAATTGCTTTTAAAATTTTTGTTTTTTTCCTCTCATTTTTTTTCAATTTTTTTCCCATTTCTACCTCCAAATTATTTAATAAATTATTTAATCACATAATTCATAAATCTAAAAGTTAATTTGATACAACCTATAGTTTATAAATTTTTAATATTTTTTATTAAATATAAAAACATTGCTATGTGAGAACTATTATTAAATTTTTGATTTAATATTAATCTAAATATATCGCTTTGATTAAACAGATGAATTCTAATACCTTTTTCTGGCTTTGAAATTTTTATTAAGTCTTTCGTAAAATAACCAGTAATTTTAGTAGTTAATCGCCCAGGCTCAGTATAAAAAGTTATAATTTTACTCAATTTTGATCTTGATTTATAACCTGTTTCTTCTTTTAATTCTTTATGAGCGGATTGCAGAGTTGTTTCTTTTTTTTCTACTATCCCAGAAGGAAACTCATAATTAATTTTGTTAATCGGAACTCTTTTTTGAGAAACTACTATATATTTCTCTTTAATCTTAGGTATTACCAATGAAAGATTAGAAGTTTCAAGATAATGATAAAACTCTTTTTTCTTAAATTTTTTGTTAATTAAACTTATTCGATTAGTAAGTTTTATATTTTTCAATTTTTCTCTAAAAATAACTTTTTAACAATAAATACAGCAATTAACATTCCTAAAAGCTCAGCTAAAATATAATAAGGAGTGTTTAAATAATTTATACCAGTAAACGAATCTGTAAAAGTTCTAGCAATTGTAACAGCTGGATTTGCAAAAGATGTTGATGAAGTAAACCAATAACCAGCAGTAATATAAAGACCAACACTAGCAGCAACAGCAATTTTTCCTGACTTCATAGAGCCAAAAATTATTATTATAAGCCCCAATGTTGCTATTACCTCAGATGTGAATATGTAAATTCCATCTCTTGACTTAGTAGATAATTCATAAATTTCATGTTCAAAAAAGAAATTGGCTAAACCAACACCAATCAAGCAACCAACCAATTGAGCAATGATATAGTAGGGCAATAGTTTCTTTTTTAATTTACCTGTTATTGTCATTGCAATACTTACAAATGGATTAAAGTGAGCTCCTGATACATCAGCAAATACTGTGATAAGGACAAATAAACCTGCTCCAGTTGCTATTGTGTTTGCAATTAACATCACCGCAACGTCATTGGTTAGGTTTTCAGCCATTAAACCTGAGCCAACAATAATCATTACTAAAAAACAACTGCCTATTAGTTCAGCAAGAAAATAACGACTTTTATTTTTCATTTATTAATTCCTTTATTCTTTTATGAATATTATTGTAAACTTTTTCAATTATTTCATCTTTTTTATTTAAGTCATTTGTTTCATTAAGTAATTTAACGGGATCCTCTATATCCCAATGAATTATTTGATCTTTATTTGGCCAAATAGGGCAGACTTCATTATTGGCATTATTACAAACTGTAATAACATAATCCATTTTAATTTGACCATTAATAAACTCATTAAAATTTTTAGATCTATAATTTGAAAGATCATAATGTTTTGATAATAAATAATTCTCCACATCCTCATTAATTTTTCCTGTTGGATTACTCCCAGCACTAAAACCTTTATGCTTATCGTCATACTCGTTATTTATTATACTTTCAGCAATAATACTTCTTGCTGAATTACCTGTGCATACAAACAATACATTCTTCATTTAAAAAATAACTTTATAAATACCAATTACAAACAATGGAATTTGTAATCCAAAGTTAGTTAATATCGCTTTATCTTTGCTAATAAATCCTGCAATAGTCCATCCAATAACTCCTAATCCATGAAAATATATATTTAAAGGATATATATTTAAGTTTGTAAGAAGTATTCCTACTAAAACTAAAAAAGTACTGATCCACTTTAGATATTTTTTTATAAACATAAAAATTTCCTTTTGTTGTTATTATTTTAATTATGTTAAGAATTTATTACAGTTTAAAGGAAAAATAGTCTTATTTTTTGTCTTCCCAATCAAATCTTGGAAAAGAATCAAAAATTTTAAATATGCCGTCTGACCATTGATCACAAACCTTAGAATATTCAGTATCAGTGATATTTAAGCATTTTTGTGAGGCAATTTTATATTCATCTTTTTTATAGACAGCAAAATCTATAGGAGGGCCAACTGTTAAGTCACTTTTTAAAGTTGAGTCCATTGAAATCAAAGCACATCTTGATGCATCACCAATAGATACGCTTGGTTTTATAACTCTATCTAAAATAGGTTTGCCGTATTTTACCTCACCAATTACCAGATAAGGTTTACTATCAGCTGGCTTAATATAATTTCCTTGTGAGTAGACTAAGTACAATTCTAATGGTTGACCTTTAATTTGACCACCAACTAAAAATGACGAACCTAATAAAACTGTATCTGTGTTTATTCCTTTTGGCGCTGAATGCTTAATATTTAATGAACCAATATAAGATGCAATTTGATCAAAATCTTTGCATGTGTTTAAGTTTACAGCATTGTCACCTTTAAGATCATTTTCAATAGATTTATATACTGCTTGAGATGTACCTAAATTTCCAGAAGTAACTATAATGACACTTCTATCACCAACATCATGAACAAACATTTTTGAATATATATTGACATTATCTAATCCAGCATTTGTTCTAGAGTCTGAGGCAAATACAATTCCATCTTGAGCTTTAATGCCAACACAATAAGTCATAATACTATTAATAATTGTTAATTAATTAACATATAATTAAATTCAAGCATAGCTGATATAACTATATCGCAATTGATTGTTTACCCTAATTATTAAACAATCCTTTAATGAGCGGGAAACTCTGGGATAACTACAATGCTACAAAAGCATACGATGGTTATTTTACCAATGAAAATAAATTAAGAAAACATGCCGTTATAATTTCAAATATTTTAGAAAGATATGGAAAAGATAAACTTCAAGAAATTGAAAAAAATTGCCAAAGCACAATAAGTGCTAGAGGTATAAATTTTAGAGTTTATGCTGCTAATAATAGGGCAGAGGAAAAGAAGTGGCCATTAGATATTATTCCAAGAATCATTCCTAAATCACAATGGAACAAGGTAACTAAAGGTCTAAAGCAAAGAGTTAAAGCCTTAAATTTATTCATTGATGACGTTTATAATCAAAAGAAAATTTTTAAAGATAATGTCATACCTAGGGAAATTATTTTTGACTCACCATATTATGTAAAAGAATGTGAAGGATTTTCACCTAAATATAAGTCCTGGGCAAATATATCTGGAGTAGATTTAATTAGGAATAAAAATGGAGACTATTTGGTACTTGAAGATAATCTTAGAGTACCCTCAGGGGTTTCTTATATGCTTGAGAACAGAATGGTTATGAGAGATGTTTTTCCTGAACTTTTTACGAGATATAAAGTTGCATCAATACATCAATACACCAACAAACTTTTTAATTGTATGAACGAATGTATACCTAAAAAAACTACTCATCCCCACATGGTAGTATTAACGCCAGGTATTTATAATTCTGCTTATTTTGAACATTCTTTTTTAGCTGAACAAATGGGTATTGCATTGGTAGAAGGAAAAGATCTTTTTGTTGAAAATGATAACGTTTACATGAAAACTGTGAAAGGTCCTTTGAAAGTTGATTGCATATACAGAAGACTAGACGATAATTTCTTAGACCCAAAAGCCTTCAATAAAGACTCAGTTATTGGTGTTCCAGGTTTGTTTAAATGCTGGTTGAAAAAAAATGTGGGTATTATTAATGCAGTGGGTACAGGTGTAGCCGATGACAAGGTTGTTTATTCGTACGTAAATAGAATGATAGTTTATTATTTAGGAGAACAGCCCATCTTAAATCAAGTCGAGACTTATTTGTGTCATGATGAAAGTCAAAAGAAATATGTTTTAGAAAATCTATCTAAATTAGTTGTAAAGCCTGCTAATGCATCTGGTGGATATGGAATAATGATTGGTCCAAAGGCTTCTTCAAAGGAAAGAGAGGAGGTGGCAGAGAAGATTAAGAAAAACCCAAGGGAATATATTGCTCAACCTTTAGAAACATTATCAACAGCTCCAACAATTACAGAAAAAAATATAGAGCCTAGACATTTAGATTTAAGACCCTTCGTTTTAAGTGGCAAAACTAATTATGTAACAACTGGCGGCCTGACTAGGGTTGCTCTTAGAAAAGGAAGTACAATTGTAAATAGTTCACAAGGTGGTGGATCGAAAGATACTTTGATAGTTGATTAACTTTTATTAAATATTATTTGCATGAGTTTATTAGAGAGTAACTATATTAAAGAAAATTAGTTATGTATTTATGAATAAAAAAACCAATAATTAACAAACCTAATCCCGTACTATATATCAAGAAAAAATTCATATTTAAAGATTTTGAAAAAAAGAAAGGTAAAAAAAATAAATAACTTACGGGTACTGCAATTAATATACTTTTGGTGAAAAGAACTGTTTTTTCAATATCATTATGCTCGTAGTACGACAAAGCAATAGCTATTAGTGATACAAGAGGTAAAGCAATAATAAAACCTGCAAGCTTTGGATTTTGACCTGAAAGCCAGCTAGCAAAAGCTATTATTATTGCAGCTAGCAATATTTTTAAAGAAAAAAATATCATTAATGATATGACTTTATTTAAGCGTACACTTTTTGCATAAACCAAAAAACTCAAGATTGTATTTACTATATTTCATACCATCTTTGTCTTTGAAATTAGCCAAGTATTTGGAAAGACTTGCGCTACTAATTTCTGTTACTTTTTCACAAATCTCACAGATTGAAAAGGCAGTAGCTTTAGCTACCTGACAACTCGAATTATGGCAGGCAATAAAGGCATTTCGACTTTCAATTTTGTGAATTTTTCCTATTTCAACTAACTTATCCAAGGCTCGATAAACTTGTAGTGGAGCCTTAATACCTTTTTTTTGAACATTAAAAAGTATTGAATAAGCTTTCATTGGTTCAGGAGATTTATCAATTAAATCAAAAATAATTTGCTGATTTTTTGTAAGAGCGTATTCTTTATGCATTTTACTCATTCTACTGATTCTCCATTAGTTTTTCAATTTAATCGTTTGTTTTATTTTAAATAATGAAATCACAAATAAAAATAAGGCAGCAGCTATTATTGAAGGTCCAGAAGGTGTATTAAATTCTAAAGAAGAAAATAATCCAATAATAACTGATAACAACCCTCCGATAATTGAATAAATTATCATTTTTTGTGGGCTGTCTGAAATATTTCGTGCCATTGCTGCTGGTATGATTAACATTCCAGTAATTAACAATAATCCAACCATTTTGATTGATATTGCAATTATGGCTGCCATTAATATTGTGAAAATAGCTTTTGCTCTATCAGGATTTAAACCTTCTGCTTCAGCTAATTCGTAATTAACTGTTGATGCAAATAATCCTTTCCATATTAATCTTAATATTAATAAAATTAATGCTCCACCAATCCATATAATATATAAATCATCTACTGTTACAGCCAGGATATCTCCAAATAACAATCCCATCACATCAAACCTAATAAATGTTAAAAAACCAATAACAACAAGTCCAACAGCTAGTGATGAGTGTGCTAAAAGACCAAGCAAAGCATCACCTGGTAGATTAGTTCGATTTTGGAGTTGAACTAAAATTAATGCTATTAACGATGAAATTATAAATACAGATAGAGCAATATTAAATTCTAATGAATATGCAATAGTCACACCCAGTAAAGCTGAATGAGCTAGTGTATCACCAAAATAAGATAATCTTCTCCAAACCACAAAACAACCAAGAGGTCCTGTAACAAAAGCAACTCCAAGTCCTGCAACAAGTGCTCTTATAAAAAAATCATCAAACATTTAATTTTTCTTTATTTCACCTTCGATAGTATGAACATGATCATGTTTATGTTCATATCTTGTAAGTATTTGAGAAGCTTTTTCACCAAATAAAGCTTTGTATTCAGTATTCTTTGCTACATCTATAGGTGTTCCAGAACAACATACATGCCCATTTAAACAAACAACATGATCAGTAGCACTCATTACTGTATGTAAATCATGTGAGATTAGCAAAATTCCACAATTCAATTCATCAGATATTTTCTTTATCAATTCATACAAAGCTATTTCTCCTGTAAAATCCACACCTTGAACTGGTTCATCTAGTACTAATAATTCTGGTTTTTTAGAAATAGCCCTTGCTAATAAAACCCTTTGAAACTCCCCACCAGATAAGTTCCCTAAACTTTTATCTTTTAAATGTATAACGCCAGTTAAAGATAGAGCCTCGTCGATAGTTTTTTCATCTAAATTTTCTGTTAATATCATGAAATCGTAAACACGAAGTGGTAATGTCCAATCAACAGATATTTTTTGAGGTACATAACCAATTTTGTTTGTATATTTTTCTACATGACCATCAATTTTTTTCAAAATACCTAAAGCAATTTTGGCAGTTGTACTTTTACCAGATCCATTTGGCCCAATAAGAGTTACAATTTTTCCTCTTTCAACACTTAAAGATACACCTTGAACTAGCCATTTATTATTATGACGATATCCAGCATTATTCATTTTTACCAAAACGTTATTATTAGAGCTCATTTTTTTACTTGACTTATATTAATGTTATATTATTACACAGTGTTATATTATAACAACTACTAAATATTTGAATTATGAAAAATCTAAAAAAAATACCAGTAATCTTGTCAATCTTATCACTATTAACTTCTTTTTCATCAGCTAATGCTGAAACAAAAGTTGTAGCATCAATTAAGCCAATACACTCATTAGCAAGCTATCTAATGGATGGGATTGGTAAACCAGATTTAATAGTTGATGGATACGCTTCACCACACGGATTTGCCTTAAAACCTTCACACGCAAAAATGTTGCAAGAAGCTGATATTGTATTCTGGGTAGGGGAAGATTTAGAAAATTTCTTAGAAAAACCATTAGGTTCAATAGCTAAAAAGGCTGAGAAGATTGAGTTGTTAGAAATTAAAGGGTTAACAAAATTGAAATTCAGAGAAAGAAATATATTTGAAGAACATGATGATCATGGACACGATGATCATGCTAAAAAAGAAGACGATCATGATGATCACGATCATGATAAAGAGGGTCACAAAGAGGACGATCATGATAAAGAAGGTCATGATGAACACGGACATGATGATGATCACAAAAAAGAAGGTCATGATGAACACGGACATGAAGGGCACGCTCATGGTGAATACGACCCACATATTTGGTTAGATCCAATGAATGCAAAAGTAATTTTAAGTGAAATGGCAGAACATTTGATTGAAAATGATCCCAAAAATGAGGCCAAATATAAAGCAAATTTAAAAAAGGCACATAAAGACTTAGATAAACTAACTAAGAAAGTTAAATCCGAATTAAACAAAGATTTTAAATCAATAGTTTTTCATGATGCGTATCAATACTTTGAAGAAAGATTTGGTATTAATATTCTTGGTGCATTTACTGTAAACACAGACGTGATGCCTGGTGCTGAACAATTAGCTGAGATTAGAGAAGTAATTGAGCATGATAAAGTAAGTTGTATATTCTCAGAGCCTCAATTTAATCCTGATATTATAAAAGCTGTAGCAAAAGATACTAATGTTGCAACAGGGGTCATAGATCCATTAGGAGCAACTCTTAACCCTGGTAAAGATTTATATTTTGATTTAATCAGCAACATGTCAAAATCTTTCAAAGGCTGTTAATTAGAAATTGATCTTTATTCATAAATAATATCTAATAAAGGGATGAGCACAGTTTCCCTTTCACTAGATGAAATTTTTGATTTAGCTAAAAAAACATTATTAGCAAATGGCTGCGATGATGAAACAGCATCTATATTATCAGATTTAATCAGAAACGCTGAACGGGATGGTTCTTTATCTCATGGTTTATTTAGATTACCAGCCTATGTAAGTGGTTTAAAAAGTGGAAAGATTAATGGCAAAGGGAAACCAGAAATAAAAAAGATTTCAGCATCAGTAATTAAAGTTCAAGGTAATAATTGTTTAGCACCTGTGGTTTTAAATAAAGGCATACCTGAATTAATAAAAGCTGCAAAAGAAAACGGTGTTGCAGTACTTGCAATAAATAATTCTCACCATATGGCTGCAATGTGGCCTGAAACAGAAAAATTAGCAGAAGAAGGTTTAGTTGCTTTTGCTTGTACATCTTATAAGCCAGCTGTAGCTCCTGCCGGTGCAATTAAACCATTATTTGGAACAAACCCAATATCATTTGCTTGGCCAAGACCAGGAAAAACTCCTGTAGTCTATGATATGGCAACAGCCTCAATGGCAATGGGTGAAGTTCAAGTGGCTAAAAGAGAAGGGCACAAGGTACCTCTTGGAACAGGATTAACTAAAGAAGGTAAAGAAACTACAGACCCAGGCGCAATAGCTGATGGTGGTGTGTTATTACCTTTTGGTGGTTATAAAGGTTCAGCAATTGCTATGATGGTTGAATTAATGGCTGGTGCTTTAGTTGGTGATAATTTTAGTTTTGAAACTGCTGCAAAAGATAATAATGATGGTGGCCCACCAAGTGGAGGAGAATTTATTCTTGCTATCTCTCCTGATAAAACTGCGGGAACAAATTGGCAAAAACATGCAGATGAATTCTTTGATAAGATGAAATCAATGGGTGAAGTAAGATTACCTGGGGAAAGACGACATAAAAACAGACTTGATAAAGGTCCTCGTAATATTAATGAGGAATTAGTTAATAAAATAAAATCTTTAAGCTAATTTAATTTCTATAGGTGTGTGATCTGAAGGTTTTTCTCTACCTCTAGGGTCTTTATTAATATTTATAGATTTTATTTGGTCGATTAAAGAGTTTGAAACTAAAAAATGATCTATTCTCATCCCATTATTTTTTTGCCATGCGCCTCTCATATAATCCCAAAAAGTATAGCCTTCTTTAGTCTCGTTAAAATGTCTATAAACATCACTGAAACCTAAATTAAGCATCTCTCTAAATTTTTTTCTTATTTCTAATCTGTACAAGGCATCATCTTCAAAACTTTTAACATTATATACATCTTCAGCAGCAGGGATCACATTAAAGTCACCAGCGAGAATAATATTCGAATTTTTTTTAGATAAAGACTTTAATTGTTTAATTAATTGATCCATCCAATTTTTTTTATAGTCATATTTTTCTGTATCAACTGGATTTCCATTAGGAGTATAGATATTAATTAATTGAACAACTTTTTTCTTATATTCAACCTCTGCAGAAATTATTCTAGATTGTTTTAATTTATCTTTAATAAAATCTGTTCTTATATTTTTTAATTTGCTTTTTGAAATAATAGCAACACCATTATAGCTTTTTTGCCCAAATACATGACTTTCATAATCCATAGATGAAAAATCATCATAAGGAAAATTCACATCTTCAGTTTTGATCTCCTGCATCATTAAAATATCTGGTTTATACTTTAAAAGATAACTTTTGATATTTTCAATACGAGCTCGCACGGAATTTACATTCCAGGAAGAAATGAGCATTAAAGAGAGAAAGACACACCACAACCGCAAGAAGATTTAGTTTGTGGATTAGTTATTTTAAATTGTTCACCTATTAATTCCGAAACATAATCAACTTCGGATCCTTTTAAAAGATCAGCAGAAGCTTTATCAATTAAAATATTTTCAAAATTTAAATCATCTGCAGTTTTTGATTGATCAAACGTAAATTCATATTGAAATCCTGAACATCCACCACCTTTGATAGCGATTCTAAAAAAAGACCCCTTATCTTTTTTTGACAACAGAGTATTGATCTGTTTTAGCGCTTTATCAGTAAATTTAATTTCTTTTATCATTATTGATCACTGGTATTACTAATATAATACTTATTAATTTATTTTAAAGGATGAAAAAATACTCAAAGATTGGACAATTTAAAAGCAAAGGTAGAATATTTAATGAATCCTCATCTAAATATAGAAGCCCATTTCAAAGAGATAGGGACAGAATAATTCATAGCGCTTCATTTAGAAGGCTTAAACATAAAACACAAGTATTTGTAAATACTGAGGGTGATCACTTTAGAACAAGAATAACTCATTCAATGGAGGTTGCTCAAATAGCAAGATCTATTGCTCGTTATCTCAATCTAAATGAGGATTTGGCTGAATGTCTAAGCCTTGCTCATGATCTAGGACACACACCTTTTGGTCATGCTGGCGAAGACTCTTTAGATGAATGTATGGATAATTATGGAGGTTTTGATCATAATTTACAAACTTTGAGAATAGTAATGTTTTTGGAAAATAAGTATTTAAGATTTAATGGTTTAAACCTTTCAATTGAAACTTTAGAGGGTCTTTTAAAACATAATGGGCCTGTAGATGACATAAGTTTAGTTGATAATCTGATAGGGATTAAAAAATTTAAAAATATGATTAATTTTAACACGTATCCATCTATAGAAGCTCAAATATCAGCAATTTCAGATGATATAGCTTATAATAACCACGATATACAAGATGGAATAAAAGCAAATCTATTTAGTTTAGAAGAGCTAATTGAAATTAAATTCTTTAGAGATATTCATAAAAAATATAAAAATAAGATTAATAAAAAAAATTACAAAATTGCAACTTATCAAATTATAAGGGACTCAATTGACTTAATGATTAAGGATTTAATAAAGAATACAAAAAAGAATCTAGCAAGAAATAAAATAAACTCTACAAAGGATATTGTAAAAACGAATTTTTTAATGGTTGATTTCTCAGATAGTATTAAGAATTCAGAAAACGAAATTAGATTTTTTTTGAAAACAAAAATGTATAATAATAAAAATGTATTAACCAAGAATAATAAGGGTAAATCTATAGTTAAAAAATTATTTAATAAGATTAAACAAAATCCAAAAAAATTTATCTCAAAAGAACAACTTTCATTAGATAAGTATAGAGCGATTTCAGATTTTATATCAGGAATGACAGACCGATATGCTATAAACCTTTACAATAATATTAAATGAACATTTTTGAACAATATTTAGATAAAATAAAAAAAATAATATTAGATCAGGGTAAAAATGGAGAATTAGTTTTACCTCAAAGACTAGATGGTATTACAGCTGAGATGCCTCCAGCAAAGTTTAACAGTGACATCTCAACCAATGTCGCAATGTTTTTATCAAAATTAAATAATAAACCTCCATTAGAATTAGCTAAATTATTGGCAAAATCTATAAAAGAGAATGATGATTTAATTGAAGATGTTTCAGTTGTTAAGCCAGGATTTATAAATATTAAATTTAAGCCAATTTTTTGGACTAACTTTATCCAAAGTATAATTAAAGATTCTGATAATTTTGGAATTAATAGTAATGAAAAAAAGAAAAGTTACTTAGTTGAATTTGTATCAGCTAATCCAACTGGACCTTTACATGTTGGTCATTGTCGTGGAGCTATACTAGGTGATGTAATTGCAAATATTTTGTTATTTAATAAACACAAAGTTACCAAAGAGTATTATGTCAATGACTATGGTAATCAAATTATAAATTTTACAAAATCTGTCTATTTTAGAATAAGAGAAATCCTTTTTAAAGAACCTTTCCCCTCAGACAATGAAGATCTATATCCTGGGGATTACTTAATTACTTTCGCTGAGAATATAGTTAATGCAAATAAAAAAATAAATTTTGAGAATTTTGATCAAATAACTGAAAAACTAACTGAACTATCAATTGAAGAGGCACTTAAATTGATTAAAAAGAATCTTAATATTTTAGGTATTAATCATGACAATTTTGTTAGTGAAAAAAAAATAGTCACTAATCGAGAAGTTGAAAACGTTATTGATTATCTTCAAAAAACTAAATTTGTTTATAAAGGAAAAATCAAAGCACCTGTGGGTGAAAACAATGATAAATGGGAAGAAAGAGAACAATTGCTTTTTAGATCAACTGATTTTGGTGATGATAAAGACAGAGCTTTACAAAAGACTGATGGTTCATGGACTTATTTTGCTAGCGACGTTGCATACCATAAAAATAAATTAGATAGAAAATTTGATTTTTTAATTAATATTCTAGGAGCAGATCATGCAGGTTATATAAAAAGAATATCGTCTTCAGTGGATGCATTATCAAATTCAAAAGGGAAATTGATCTGTAAAGTAAGCCAGTTGGTCAAACTTATTAAAGATAAAAAACCCTTTAAAATGTCTAAAAGAAAAGGTGATTACATAACAGTAGATGATTTAATTAATGAAGTTGGAAAAGATGCAACAAGATTCATTATGCTTAATAGAAGTAGTGACGTAGAACTTGATTTTGATTTTGATAATGTAATTGAGAAATCTAAAGATAATCCTCTTTATTATGTTCAGTACTGTTATGCAAGAATAGCTTCAGTTTTCAGACATATTGGTAAAGATTTAAATTCTGAAATCAAAATTAACAACTACGATTTTCAATATACTGATGATGAAATAAATATCTTAAAAAAAATATCTGAATGGCCTAAATGTATCGATATAGCTAGTAATAAACTTGAACCCCATAGAATACCGACATACTTATATGACTTGGCATCATTATTTCACTCATACTGGAACCTGGGTAAAGATAATCCAGAAAAAAGATTTATTAATGATCAGAAAAAAATTACTGATGATAAATTGATTTTTCTTAAATCAATTTCTAATGTAGTTAAGTCTGGAATGAATATTGTTGGTGTTTCTACTCCAGAAAAAATGTAATGCTTAAAGAGATTAAATATTTTATATTTATATTCATTATTTGTTTATTTTTATTTTTAACAGGAAGATATTATTTTTCTGATGCTAATAAAAAAAATTCATATCGATCTTTACAAAATATTGATCAAAAAATAAATACTTATTCCAAAAATATACCTATTCTTGAAGATGATACAAAAAATATTATAGAATATGTTGAGCAATCAAGTACCAAAAAAAAGAAAAAATTTAATTTTTGGAAGCTTTTAGAAACAAATGAATAATCGTAGATCTTTTATTGTTGGAATTAAATCAATTAAACTCTCCAAAAAAGAGGAGCATTTTTTAAAAAAATATAAACCTTGGGGTGTAATTTTATTTTCAAGAAATATCAAAGATATAAAACAGACTTTTAAATTAACTTCATCAATTAGAAAAGTTTTTAAAGATAAAAGATATCCAATATTAGTAGATCAAGAGGGTGGGCGCGTTAATAGATTAAAAAATATAATTTCATTTGATAATCTAACTTCAGAATTTTTTGGAAATAAGTTTATAAAAAATTATAGAGAATTTAATTTTTTCTATAAGTTATTTATTGATAAAACGTCATATTTATTAAGATTATTGGGCATTAACATTAATACAGTTCCTGTATTAGATTTAAAAATTAAAGGAGCCAATAAAGTTATTGGAGATAGATCATTTTCAAGGAATCCTAAAATAGTATCTAAAATAGGTGATTATTGTATTAAATACTTTAAAGAAAATAGAATTGGTACTGTAATTAAACATATTCCTGGTCATGGATTAGCCAAAGTGGACAGTCATCTTTCAACTCCATTTGTAAGCAAAAAATTAGATTATTTGACAAAAAATGATTTTATTCCTTTTAAGAATAAACAGAGCTTATTTGCTATGACAGCGCATATTGTATTTACTGACATAGATAATAAAAATACAGTAACCCATTCACAAAAATTAATTAAATTAATTAGAAATAGAATAGGATTTAAAAATATCATTATTTCGGATGATCTTTCTATGAAAAGTCTAAAGGGACCTATAAAAGAAAATACAATCAAAACGTTTAAAGCAGGTTGTAATATAGTTCTGCATTGTAATGGAAACCTTAAAGAAATGACAGTTGTTGGACAAAATTCACCATTAGTTGATCGATTTATAACTAAAAAAACATCAGAATTTTATAAAATTTTAAGTTAATATTCCACAATGATTGAATCTGATTCTGCACTATTCAAAGTTGATGTTGAAAACTACAACGGTCCTCTAGATGTCTTGCTAGATTTAGCTAAAGCTCAAAAAGTTAATTTAGAAGATATATCTATAACAAAATTAGCGGATCAATTTCACGATTTCATTACAAATGAAAAAAATCTTAACTTAGAAATTGCATCAGAATATTTATTAATGGCAACTTGGCTAGCTTATTTAAAATCAAAACTCTTATTACCTGGTACGCCTGATGAAGAATTCAAAGTTCATGAAGTTGCTGAAAAACTTAAGTTACAATTAAAAAAATTAGAATTAATAAGATTACTTTCTGAACAAATGCTCAAGAGAAAAAGATTAGGCAGAGAAATTAGATCGAGAGGAAGTAGAGCTGGGATAAAACCAATTTATAACAGTGAATATAAACTGAATTTATTTGAATTATTAAAAACATACTCAACAATAATAATGACTAAAGACTTTCAGAGAATAAACATCCCAAAGTTACCTGTCTTTACAACAGAAGAAGGAATAAAAACTATAAAAAATTTCTTTGGAAAATTAATGGATTGGAAAAAACTAGATGATTTAATTCCTAAAAATTTGAAAAATGATACAAAATACAAGAGTACAGGTAAAGCTGGAATATTTGCTGGTTCTTTAGAATTAGTTAAAGAAGGAAATTTAAAGATTAAGCAAGAGAATCTATATGATGATATTTATATTAAAGAAAATAAATGATTAAAAAAAAAATAAAAAAAAAAGATAATATTATTAATTTTCCCTCAAAATTAACTTCTATTGAAAAAGAAATTGAAGCTATAGTTTTTGCTGCTGCAGAACCTTTGAATATTGAAACTATTGAAAGTAAAATTTCAAAAAAGGCAGATGTAGAAAAGATATTATTAAAAATTCAGAATGAATATTCAGATCGTGGAATAAACCTAGTTTGTATATCCAAAAAATGGTCCTTTAGAACATCACCAAATTTATCAAATTTAATGGTACAAGAGAAAACTGTTGAAAAAAAATTATCAAGAGCCGCGATAGAAACACTTGCAATTATTGTTTATCACCAACCTGTTACTAGAGCAGAAATTGAAGAAATAAGAGGTGTAGCTTTTGGGACTAACACACTAGAAATTTTGATGGAATTAAACTGGGTTAAGCCAGGTGGTAGAAAAGATGTACCAGGCAAGCCAATACAATATATAACAACAGATGACTTCTTGAGTCATTTTAATCTTCAAAAGCTTTCTGATCTACCAACTGTTGATGAATTAGGAGCAGCAGGCTTAATTGATAGTACTAATATAGATAATGCAATTTTTGGTACTGGAAAATTTTACAAAGAAAAACAGGACGATAAAAAAGAGGACATTTACTCAAATATTGATGAAATGCTTAGTGGCACTCTTGATTCAGATGAAAAGAACTAGTCTTTAATTTTAATTTATCCAAAAAAAAGACACTTTAAATATATAAATAAAAAGGATATAAGATTTGTATGAGCATTGGAATTTGGCAAATAGCTATTGTTGTAATACTTGTGGTATTATTATTTGGTAGAGGAAAAATATCTAGCCTTATGGGTGATGTTGCTAAAGGAATAAAAAGTTTTAAAAAAGGTATGGCATCAGATGTTACTGATGACAATGAGCCTAAAAATATTTCCGACGAAAATCAAGATACAAAGAATAAAGAATAAATCACATGCCTACTATTGGTTGGTTTGAGATCTTAATTGTTGTTGCTATTGCTATAATTGTACTTGGACCTAAGGATTTTCCTATCATGTTAAAGAAAGCTGGATCTTGGATTGGTACTGCAAAAAAATATATAAATAACGTGCAAAGTGAAATTTCAAATATTGATATTGAAGATAATCCAAAAGAAAAAGAAGTAGATAAAAAAGATGAGTCATGATGAAAACGAAAGTGGCTTCGTAAGTCATTTAGCAGAATTAAGAAAAAGATTAATTAATAGTTTTATTTTTCTGATAGTTTTTTTTATAGCCTGTTATTTTTTTGCAGAACACTTATATGGTTTTTTAGTCGAACCATTTGCAAAAGCTGTAAAAGATGATGGGTCTGATAGACGACTCATTTTTACTGCTTTACAAGAAACTTTTTTAACGTATTTAAAAGTTTCTTTTTTCACAGCTTTTTTTGTTACTTGCCCTTTTATTTTAATGCAAATTTGGAAATTCATTGCACCAGGCCTTTATAAACACGAAAAGATTGCAATTATACCATATTTAGTTTTAACACCGATTTTATTCTTTTTAGGTGGTATGTTGGTCTACTATTTGATTATGCCTTTAGCGATTAAATTCTTTTTATCATTTGAAAGCACAGGATTGTCAACAAACTTGCCAATTCAGCTGGAAGCTAAAGTGAATGAATATTTATCTCTAGTAATGAAACTCATTTTTGCTTTTGGAATAAGTTTTCAATTACCTGTTGTCCTTAGTTTATTAGCAAGAGTAGGAGTTGTTGATTCTGATTTTCTTAAAAAAAGAAGGAAATATGTAGTAGTCATCATATTTGCAGCTGCTGCATTGTTAACTCCACCTGATCCTATAACGCAAATTGGTTTAGCTATTCCTTTATTAATTTTATATGAATTATCAATATTTTCAGTAAAATTTATTGAAAGAAAAAAATTAAAAGATTCTGATGCATAATTTAAAAGAAATCCGAAAAAATTTTGATGCTTTTGAAAAAGAATTAAAAAAAAGAACAGTTGACATTAATTTTTCCCAATTAAAAAAATTAGATATACAAAATAGAGAATTTATTCAAAAGAAAGAGAATTTAGAGAAAGAGAAAAAAGATATTTCAAAATCTAAAGATAAATCTTTATTTGCAAAATCTAAAGAACTTTCAATTTCTTTAGAGGAAATTTCTAAGAAACAAAATGTACTTAAATCTGAACTTGAAAAAATTTTATCCAATATACCAAATCTTCCACATCCCGATGTTCCAAGTGGAAAAAATGAGAATGATAATGTTGAAATTGGTAAATTTGGAAAAATTCCTAATTTTAATTTTAAACCTAAGTCACATTATGAGTTGGGTGAAGAATTGGGCATGTTAGATTTTGATCTTGCAACAAAAACTACAGGGTCACGGTTTGTTTTTGTTAAAAGTAAATTGGCGCTATTAGAAAGAGCTTTATCAAATTTTATGTTGGATATTCATATACAAAAAAATGGTTATGATGAAATCTCGCCACCTTTACTTGCTTCAGAAAATACTATGTTTGGTACTGGTCAATTACCTAAATTTGAAAATGATCAATTTGAAGTTAAATTAGATAAAGATACTGAAAGAAAATTTCTCATACCTACTGCAGAAGTAATTTTAACCAATATCGTTAAAGATAAAATTTTAGATATTAATTCTTTACCCATGAGATTTGTTGCCTCAACTCCTTGTTTTAGAAAAGAAGCTGGCAGTTATGGCAAAGACACTAAGGGAATGATTAGACAGCACCAATTTTATAAAGTTGAAATGGTTAGTGTTGTAGAACAAAATAAATGTCTTGAGGAGTTAGAAAGAATGACGAATTGCGCCACGGGTATACTAGATCTTTTAGAATTACCTTATAGAAAAGTTATTCTGTGTAGTGGGGACATGGGATTTAGTGCTGAAAAAACTTATGATATTGAAGTTTGGCTCCCATCAGAAAATAAATATAGAGAAATTTCTTCTTGCTCATCATGTTCTACTTTTCAAGCGGTCAGGATGAAAACTAGATACAAAGACTCTAATAAAGATACCCTTTATGCAGGTACTTTAAATGGGAGTGGATTGGCAATAGGAAGAACTCTTATTGCTATCTTAGAAAATTATCAGCAAAAAGATGGCTCAATAACTATTCCAAAAGTTCTTAAACCTTATATGAACAATTTGGAAAAAATTTCGATCAATTAAAGTTGTTTTAACCCTACAGATAGTATAAATATTCACTTTTAATCAAGGAGTTTTATGGAAAGTTCAGGAATAGGCCAGTTTATACCGTTAATACTAATTTTTGTTATCTTTTATTTTTTCTTAATAAGACCTCAGCAAAAAAAAGTTAAAGAACATAAAGCTATGGTTGAAGGCTTAAAAAAGGGAGATAAGATTGTAACTTCAGGTGGCATTACTGGAACTATATCAAGAGTTATCGATAATGATAAAATTGAAGTAGAGATTGCAGACAATGTTACTGTCGAAGTGATAAGAGGCACAGGGGTTCAAAGCTTAATGAACGGCCAAGAAATTAAGAAATAAATCTCGTTTAATTAAAGTGTTATATTTCTCAAAATTAAGAATTATTTTTGTTACATTAATTTCTTTAGTTTTTATTTTAATAGCTTCATCAAATCTTTTTAAATTTAGCAATGATTTATTTAATAAAAAAATAAATCTTGGATTAGATTTACAAGGTGGTTCATACCTTTTGCTAGAAATTGATAATACTCCTGTAATTGAACAAAAACTTCAGAATCTAACAATTACTATTAAGAATTATTTTAAAGGAAAAAATATTAGAATAAATAATCTTAAACTTTCAAAACAAGAACTTTCGTTTACTGTGGATAATCAATTTAAACAAACGGTATTAGATGAATTTAATGATAAAGAAAGTAATCTAAATCCTTATTATCCAAGATTTAAATCTCATCAATTAAACATTGAAGAAAAAAATAATCTTTTAATTGTTAATTATTCAAAACAGGGGTTAGTTGAGCTTAAAACATCATCTCAAGATCAAGCCTTAGAAATTGTAAGAAGAAGAATTGATGAGATAGGTACGAATGAACCAAATATTCTTAAAAGAGGTAATGATAGAATTTTAGTGGAACTGCCAGGATTAGATGATCCAATGAGAATTAAATCATTACTTGGAAAAACTGCAAATTTAACCTTTAGATTTGTAGCTTCAAACACAGATGATTCCTTTGGTACAGAAAAATTAAAATACGAAGATAGTTCTGAAGAATCAATCGTTAGTAAAAGAATAATTTTAAGTGGAGATAATCTTTTAGATGCTCAACCAAGAATGAATAATGAAACAAATGAAACAGTTGTTTCATTTACCTTAGATAGAGTAGGGGCAAAAAGATTTGGTAAAGCTACTTCAACAGGTATTGGAAAACAACTAGCAATAGTTCTTGATGGTAAAATTATAAGTGCACCAGTGATAAGAGATACTATTGCCAGTGGATCTGGTCAAATAACTGGGGGTTTTACATTTCAATCTGCCACTGATCTTGCCTTACTACTTAGATCAGGAGCATTGCCTGCACCACTTAATATTGTCGAGGAAAGAACTGTTGGCCCAGATCTTGGACAAGACTCTATTAATGCTGGAATGATTGCTTTGGCTATTGGGTTTGCTTTAGTTATTTTATTTATTTTTATTAAATATAAAATATTTGGTCTCATTACCAATATAGCTTTAATTATAAATTTATTTCTTTTAATAGGTGTTTTAACAATATTTGAAGCAACTCTGACCCTACCTGGAATTGCTGGTATAATTTTAACTGTGGGTATGGCTGTCGATGCTAATGTTTTGATATTTGAGAGAATTAAAGAAGAATTAAAAGACGAAAAAAATAACTTAATTGCTTTTGATAGTGGCTATACTAAATCAAGAACAGCTATTCTTGATGCAAATATAACAACATTAATTGCTGCAATTATATTATTTTTCATGGGATCTGGTCCTATCAAAGGCTTTTCTTTAACTTTAGGAGTTGGAATATTCACTACACTTTTTTCAGTTTATTTCATAGCTAGATTATTGACTGTTTTGTATGTAGCCAAAAACAAGCAAAAAGAAGGATTAATTTAGATGATAGCATTTAACAAATATTATAATAAATTTAACATTCTTTCAGTTTCGCTTGTTGTAGTCTCATTATTATTATTGACGTTCAAGGGTTTAAATTTTGGTATAGATTTTAAAGGTGGAACACTAATTGAACTTAGAGCGTCAGAGTCTAAAATTAATGTATCTTCTTTAAGAGATAATCTTAATCAAATGAACTTAGGTGATGTTTCGGTTAAAAAATTTGGAAATGAAACTGATTTTTTGATTAAGTTTGAAAATAATGATAATAAAAATGTAATAGAAGAAATTAAAACAAACCTTGATAAGTCTTTTGGAAATAATTTTAATTTTAGAAGAGTTGAAAACGTAGGACCAAAAGTAAGTTCAGAATTATTAAAGTCTGGAATTATAGCAATATCAGTTGCTTTGATTTTAATGCTTATTTATATTTGGATTAGATTTGAATGGCAATTTAGTCTTGGAGCTATACTAGCTTTATTTCATGATGTTATAGTAACATTAGGTTTATTCTCTCTTCTTGGACTAGAAATTAATTTATCAATCATTGCAGCTGTATTAACAATTGTTGGCTATTCAATGAATGATACAGTAGTAATCTTTGATAGAGTTAGGGAAAATTTAAGAAAATATTCAGACATAAAAATTTTTGAACTAACAAATATTTCAATAAATGAAACTTTATCGAGAACTTTAATAACTTCTATAACAACTTTATTAGCATTGTTATCGATATTTTTCTTTGGTGGTGAAATTTTAAGAGGTTTTTCTTTAGCTATGATATTTGGTGTAATTTTTGGTACTTATTCATCTATATATATTGCTAATACTGTACTAGTTAGACTTAGAGTGTCTCAAAAAACTGTTTTAAAAGAAGACGTTAATAATTAATATAAATTTTGAGCTGCAACCATTGTCAGTAGCATTGGTATGGATAATAATGTATTTGTTCTTGAAAATAACATTGCTGTTCTTGCAGATTTTGCTTTTAATTCTGGTTCACACTCTACAATACCCAAAGCTCTTTTCTGATTAGGCCAAATAACAAACCATACATTGAAAGCCATAATTAAACCTAACCACATTCCAATACCTATTGCCGTATGTTTTGGTATTCCAGAACCAATACTAAGTGTCATTGAATCATGTAAATATCCATTTAGTCCAGCAAGAATTAATCCGGATAAAACAGTAAGTGCCGCTCCCCACCTAAAATAAAATAATGCAGCAGGTGCAATAACTTTTCCAATAGCAGGTTTTTGTTCATCAGGTATTTTACCCATATTAGGAATTTGAACAAAATTGAAATACCACAATAAACCAATCCACATTATTCCAACTATGACATGAACATATCTTGCAACCCAACTCCAAAAAATTCTATCAAAGCTAAATCCATCATTTTGATAAAATAATCCTAGAAATAAAATTATAGCAATAACCAAAGAAGCATGAATTGTTTTTGAAAGTGATGAAAGTAAGTTACCCATTACTGTTTAATATACTAATTTCATCTAGATATAACAATATTTATTATCTAATTTAAAAGTGGTTTTAAAAATTTACCTGTATAACTGTTAGTAATTTTACAAATTTCCTCAGGTTTACCCTCTGCGATAATTTTTCCACCTTTTACTCCCCCCTCAGGACCCATATCCACTATGTAATCCGCGGTTTTTATCACATCTAAGTTATGCTCTATGACTACCACAGTATTTCCTAATGAGACAAAAGTGTGAAGAATTTCCAGTAATTTTTTAATATCATGTTGATGAAGGCCTGTAGTTGGTTCATCTAAAATATACATAGTTCTACCTGTCGAACGTTTAGATAATTCCTTAGCAAGTTTTATTCTTTGAGCCTCACCACCAGATAATGTTGTAGCTTGTTGTCCAATTTTTATATACCCAAGACCAACTTTTTTCAATGTTAGCAGTTTAGTTTTGATATTAGATATGTTTTCAAAATATTCACAACCCTCATCTACAGTCATATCCAAAACATCAGCAATACTTTTATCTTTAAATTTTATTTCTAAGGTTTCCCTATTGTATCTTGTACCTTTGCATTCATCACACTGTATATAAACATCAGGTAAAAAATGCATTTCATAAGTAATTACTCCATCACCCTCACAAGCCTCACATCTTCCACCCCTTACATTAAAAGAAAATCGACCTGGCTTATAACCTCTAGTTTTTGATTCTGGTAAACCCGTAAACCAATCTCTTATAGGACCAAATGCACCTGTATAAGTTGCTGGATTTGATCTAGGTGTTCGACCAATAGGTGACTGATCGATATCAATAATTTTATCAACTAATTCAGTACCTTTAAAACCTTTAAAGGGTTTTGGAATTTTTCTAGATTTATTATTATTTAGAGTTAGGTTGAGTGCATTATATAAAGTCTGTAACACAAGGGTAGATTTTCCACTACCTGATACACCAGTTACACAAGTTAAACTACCAAGTGGTATTTTTAAATTTACATTATCCAAATTGTTACCACTAGCTCCGGTAATTTCTAAAAATCTGCCATTTTTTGCTAACCTTCTTTTTTGGGGAACATTAATCTTCAATTTATTTGAAAGATATTTACCTGTAATACTATTTTTATTTTGACTAATTTCTTTAAAAGAACCTTGTGCAACTATTTCACCACCATTATTACCAGCTTCAGGACCAAGATCAATTATATGGTCTGCATTTTCCATTGTTTCAGTGTCATGCTCTACTACAATTACAGTGTTACCTAAATCTCGTAATCTTTTTAGTGCGTTAATTAATTTAACATTATCTTTTTGATGAAGACCAATAGAAGGTTCATCAAGTACATATAAAACACCTGTTAATCCAGAACCTATTTGTGAAGCCAAACGTATTCTTTGTGCCTCTCCTCCTGATAAAGTTCCAGATTCTCTTGATAGAGTAAGATAGTCAAGACCAACATTTAATAAAAAATTTAATCTTTCATTTATCTCTTTTAAAATATGTTCAGCAATTTTTACTTGTCTTTTATCAAGAGTATTTTTAAGATTTTCAAACCATTTAGCAGCATCAGAAATAGACTTTTCAGTTACTTCACTTATATGTAAGCCATCAATTTTAACACAAAGAGCTTCATCTTTAAGTCTATGACCATTACATCTCTCACACTTTGTATCCGATTGATATTGTGAAATTTCTTCTCTTTTCCAATCACTATCAGTTTCTAAATATCGTCGTTCTAGGTTATTTATTACTCCTTCGAATGTTTTTTTATGAGAATATTTTTCATATCCATCATCATATGAGAATTTTATTTCCTCTTCATCAGATCCATAAAGTATTATATCTTTTATCTTTTTAGACAGTTTTGACCATTTATCTTCTAATGAGAATCCATAATGCTTCGCTAGCGAGGAAAGTGTTTGAGCATAATATAACGTTGTAGTTTTTGCCCAGGGCTCTATAGCTCCATCTGCGATACTTTTCTTTTCATTTGGCACAACCAAATTGGGATCAACATTTAATTTTATTCCTATTCCTTCACATTCTTCACAAGCCCCAAAGGGACTATTAAAAGAAAAAAGTCTTGGTTCAATTTCCTCAATTGTAAAGCCACTTTCTGGACAGGCAAATTTAGTTGAGAATATTAATTTTTCTAATTTTCTAAATTTTTTAGGTAAAGTTTCATCCTCATATTCAACAAAAACTAAACCATTAGCAATATTGATTGATGATTCTATACTTTCAGCCAGTCTATTTCCAAGTGATGAGTTTAGAACTATCCTATCAATAAGAATATAAATATCATGTTTAACTTTTTTATTTAATTCTGGAACTTTATCAATATCATATAAAACATTATCTATTTTTATTTTTCTAAACCCTCTTTTTTTGTAATTTAAAATTTCTTTTCTATATTCGCCCTTACGACCTCTGACAACTGGTGCGTAAATATATATCGTAGATTTTTTTGGGAGTTCTTTAATTTTATCAACAATTTGCGTGACAGTTTGTGATGTTATGGGTTTACCAGTAAATGGTGAAAAAGGTATTCCTGCTCTAGCATACAGTACTCTCATATAATCATAAATTTCAGTCACTGTTGCAACTGTAGACCTAGGATTTTTTGATGTATTTTTTTGCTCAATCGATATTGCTGGACTTAATCCCTCAATTAAATCTACATTTGGTTTTTTCATTTTGTCTAAAAATTGTCTTGCATATGCCGATAAACTTTCAACATATCTTCTTTGTCCTTCAGCATAGACTGTATCAAATGCTAATGATGATTTTCCCGATCCAGATAGGCCAGTAATTACAACAAATTTATCTTTAGGTATTTCTAAAGAAATATTCTTCAAATTATGTTCTTTAGCTCCCTTAATAACTATCTTTTTAATCATAATTTTTGTTGCTTTGACTTAATAAAATTAATATTCAGAGTAAAGTGTGATATAGTTCAAATAAATTAATTTAACAAATATTAAAATATTATGGCTGGAAGTTTAAATAAAGTACTTTTAATTGGTCGTTTGGGCGCAGACCCAGAAATTAAACAAATGGTTAACGGTAAAAGTGTAGCTAGATTAAGTTTAGCTACTAGTCAATCTTGGAAAGATAAGAATTCAGGTGAAAAAAAAGAGAAAACTGAATGGCACCGTATAGTTGTATTTAACGAAGGACTAGTAAATGTTGTTCAACAATATTTGAAAAAAGGTGCTCAGATTTATGTTGAAGGACAATTAACAACTAGGAAATGGAAAGACGAACAATCTGGTCAGGATAAGTATTCAACTGAAATAGTTATTCAAGGTTATAATTCATCTTTAACAATGTTGGGTGGTGGAAATTCTGGCGGTGGAATAGCTAATGATAACACTCAATCATCATCTAACAATGATGATATGTCTCAAATATCTAATGATATGGATGACGAAATTCCGTTTTAATTCATATGCAAAAAACAGAAGTTCCTGAAGATAAAAATATTAAGTTAATCTCAATGCATGATGAGATGAGTTCATCTTATCTTTCTTATGCAATGAGTGTAATAGTAAGTAGGGCACTACCTGATATCAGAGATGGTCTAAAGCCAGTTCATAGAAGAATTTTGTACGCAATGTACAAAGGTGGTTATGACTGGTCTAAACAATTTAGAAAATCTGCAAGAATAGTAGGTGATGTGATTGGTAAATATCATCCTCACGGTGATCAGTCTGTATATGATGCTCTTGTTAGAATGGTACAAGACTTTTCCATGAGTTTACCTTTAGTTGAAGGTCAAGGAAACTTTGGTTCTATCGATGGAGATCCTGCAGCTGCGATGAGATATACAGAAACAAGGCTTTCGAAAGTTTCTCAATATTTAATTGATGACATTGAGAAGAATACTGTTGAATATAAAAGTAATTATGATGAAACTGAGAAGGAACCTACCGTTCTTCCATCACAATATCCAAATTTATTGGTTAATGGAGCAGGTGGTATAGCAGTAGGAATGGCAACGAGTATTCCACCACATAATTTAGGTGAAATTATTGACGGCACATTAGCTTTGATTGAAAATAAAGATATTAAAATTAAAGAATTAATGAAACATATACCAGGACCAGATTTTCCAACAGGTGGCGTAATAATTGGCAAAGATATTATCAAACAAGGATATAACAATGGCAGAGGTTCATTTAAAATAAGAGGTGAAGTTTCAGCCGAGTCTCTTAAAAATGGAAGAGATAGATTGGTAATTACATCTATTCCATATCAAGTAAACAAATCAGTTTTAAATGAAAGAATTGCACAATTAGTAAGAGAAAAAAAAATTGAAGGTATTAAAGATATTAGAGATGAGTCTAATAGAGAGGGTATTAGAGTAGCGATAGATTTAAGAAATGGTGTTGAGCCAGAAACTATAAAAAGACAACTTTACAAAAATACCCAAATTGAAAGTTCTTTCGGTTTTAATACTTTAGCTATAGTTGAGGGAAAGCCAAAAACTTGTAACCTAAAAGATTTTTTATCTAGCTTCTTGTCCTTTAGAGAGGACGTTGTAATTAAAAAAACTAAATTTGATTTAAAAAAAGCAGAAGATCGTGCACACATTTTATTAGGTTTATCTGTCTCTGTTGAAAATTTAGATAAAATTATTAAAATTATTCGTTCATCAAAAACACCTGATGACGCGAAACAATCTATTCTAAAAACAAAATGGAAAATCAATAAAACACAAAAATTAATTTCTTTAGTTGAAGGTAAAAAAAATAAAAACCTTTACTCATTAACAGAGCCTCAAGTTCTAGCTATTCTAGAACTAAGATTACAAAAATTAACAGCTTTAGGTACTAACGAAATTGAAGTTGAGATAAAAAAATTAGCTGAATTAATTACTAAATTTAAAAAAGTTATATCCTCTAAAAAAGAACTTTTAAAAGTAATCAGTGAAGAGCTTAAAAATATTAAAGAAAAATTTGCAATTCCAAGAAGAACTAAAATAATAGACGCTGTATTAAATTATGATATTGAGGAAACAATACAAAAACAATCAGTAATAATAACTGTCACTCTGCAAGGATATATAAAGAGAGGGTCTTTAGATGGTGTTAAACAACAAAAAAGGGGTGGTAAGGGAAAATCCGGAATTACCACAAGGGATCAAGACTCAGTCATTCAAACATTGTCAGTTAATACTCACACTTCTGTTTTATTTTTTTCTACGGAGGGTTTGGTTTATAAAATCAAAGCATGGAAAATTCCTGAAGGGTCAACAAGTTCAAAGGGTAAATCTTTGTTTAATATTTTACCTTTAAAAAATCACCAGTCTATAAGCTCAATTATGCCGATGCCAGAAAATGATACAGACCTTAAGAATTATCAAATAATTTTTGCAACTGCTCAGGGTAAAGTTAGAAAAAATAGCCTAGATGATTTTTCTTCAATTAATGCTTCGGGAAAAATTGCAATGAAACTCGATAATAATGATAAAATTGTAGGTGTAAAAATATGTCAGGATGATCAAGATGTAATATTGAGTACTAAATTTGGTAAATGTATTAGATTTGAAGCAAAAAAATTAAGAGTTTTTAAAGGTCGTTCATCAAAAGGAATTAAAGGAATTGAATTAGCTTCAAACGATCAGATAGTATCTCTTTCAGTTATTGATAATGATAAAACAAAAAAAAATGGCAAAATATCTAAAGATGAAAAATCTGAAATTAAAGCTAGAGAGAAATTCGTTTTATCAATAAGTGAAAATGGGTATGGTAAAAAGACCTCACACACAGATTATCGAGTAACAAATCGTGGTGGAAAAGGAATTATTGGAATTGTAAATTCTCCAAGAAATGGAAATATAACATCATCATTTCCAGTTTTTGAAGGTGATGAAATATTGATTTCAACAAATAAGGGTAGAGTAATTAGAGTTGCTGTTAAGGAGATTAGATCAGCTGGTAGGAACACCCAAGGTGTTAGAATTATTAAGTTATCAGGTGACGAAAAAGTCGTTTCTGCAATTAAAATTGATGATAATTTAATCTAATGAATAAAGTTGTTATTTATCCAGGTACATTTGATCCAATAACATACGGACATATTGATGTAATTAAAAAAGCACTAAAATTATTTGATAAGATAGTTGTGGGTGTATCGAATGTTAGTAATAAAAATTATTTATTTAGCTCAGAGGAGAGAATAGACATTGTTAACAAAGCACTATTTAAAGATCTTAAACTGAGTAAGAAAAAAATTGTAGTTGTTTCATTCAATTCACTAACAACTGACTTATGTAAAAAGTTTAAATCGAATATAATTTTAAGAGGCTTAAGAGCAGTCTCAGATTTTGAATATGAATTTCAGTTAGCTGGAATGAATAGAAAATTGAACAATAATATAGAGACAATTTTCTTAATGTCGGATGTTGAAAATCAGATTATCTCATCAAAATTTGTTAAAGAAATTATTAAATTAGGTGGTGACATAAAAAAATTTACAACTAAAAGTACAATTAAATCTTTAAAAGATAAGAATGATAATTATGAATAGATTTTTACTAAATATATTAATCTTATTTTTTTTAATAACTAATCAATCAATAGCACAGGAGAATATAATGATTTTAAAATTAAAAGATGGAGATGTGAAGATAGAATTATTTCCAGATGTGGCACCTAATCATGTGAAAAGAATTAAAGAATTAGCTGATAATGGTAAATATGATAATGTTGTTTTTCATAGAGTAATAGATGGATTTATGGCTCAAACTGGTGATGTTAAATTTGGTAATTCATCATCTAATGATTTTGATTTAGGAAGAGCGGGTATGGGTGGCTCTGATTTACCAGATTTAAAACAAGAATTTAGCAAGTTACCTCATGATAGAGGGACCTTATCTATGGCAAGATCATCAGATCCTAATAGCGCCAATAGTCAATTTTTTATTTGTTTTAAACCTGCACCATTTTTAGATAATCAATATACTGTTTTTGGAAAAGTGGTTGAAGGAATGGAATATGTCGATAAAATTAAAAGAGGTGACGAGAGTAATAACGGTTCTGTATCGGATCCAGATAAAATAATTAGCTTTAAATCTTTATAGACTTTAATGGCATTAAAAGATTTTGCTTTTAATGTATTAGATAAAGATAAATACGCTAGACATGGTTTAATTGAAACTCATAGAGGTAATATTAAAACACCTGCCTTTATGCCAGTTGGAACTCAAGCAACAGTTAAAGCATGCACAATTAATGATATAATTAAAACAGGCTCTGAGATTATTCTTGGAAATACTTATCATTTAATGATTAGACCTGGAGTTGATAGAATTCAAAAAGCTGGGGGTTTACATAAGTTTATGAATTGTGATTTACCGATACTTACTGACTCTGGAGGCTTTCAAGTAATGTCATTATCTAAATTAAATAAAATTGATAGAGAAAAAGGAGCTATTTTTAACTCACATGTTGATGGAAAAAAATTTTATTTAAGCCCTGAAGAAAGTATAAGAATTCAACTTGGATTGAATTCTGACATCGTTATGATTATGGATGAGTGCCCAAAAAAAACCAATGATTATCAGTTAATACAAAAATCTATGGAACTATCTTTATATTGGGCAAAAAGATCAAAAATTGCTTTTGGTAAAAATCCTCACAAAGCATTATTTGGAATAATACAAGGAGGACTTTTTAAGGACTTAAGACTAAAATCATTAAATGAATTAGAAAAAATCAATTTTGATGGTTATGCTATCGGTGGGTTAGCAGTAGGAGAAACTCAAAAAGAAATGTTTTCAGTTTTAGACGATATTAAAGATGATTTACCAAACAATAAACCACATTATTTAATGGGAGTAGGAACTCCATCAGATATTTTAGGTGCTGTTAAAAGAGGTATTGATATGTTTGATTGTGTGATGCCAACAAGATCAGGAAGAACAGGATTGGCTTTTACCTGGAATGGTAGAATTAATATAAAAAATAATAGATATAAAGATGATAATACTCCTCTAGATCATAATTGTAGAAATCTCAATCTGAACAAGTATTCAAAGAATTATTTGAATCATCTGTTTAATACTAACGAAATTTTAGGTTCAATGATTTTAACTTTACACAATATAAACTTTTACCAAGAGTTGATGACTGCAATAAGAAAGAATATTGAAAATGGTACATTTGACAACTTTCATGATAAATATATTGAAAAGTTGTAAATAAGAAACTATTTGTCTCAGAAATTCCTATTTGAATTATTAAAATAATTCTATATATAGACTTTATTCATCTAATGAATGTGGGCCCTTAGCTCAGTTGGTAGAGCAATTCCCTTTTAAGGAATGGGTCGATGGTTCGAGTCCATCAGGGCTCACCACATAATTTAGATATCTTTTATAGGTGGATAATCTAAAGTGACACTGTTAGTCCAGTCCTTAATTTTTCTTATGCGGTTATCTGGAGAAGGGTGGGTACTCATAAACTCAGCAGGAGTTTTTCCCTTATTAAATTCCTTCATTCTTTCCCAAATTTTAATTGTTTCTCTAATATCATATCCTGATAAAGAGGAAAAAATTAATCCAAGGTAATCCGCTTCACTTTCTTGTTTTCTGTTAAATGGAAACATAATCCCTAATTGAGAAAGTAAACCAACCGTATTCATTCCTGTGGTTCTATTAACTTGAGATAATTTACCACCACTGAGAATATCAACAATTTGAGTTCCTGTATTAATAAGAGCACCTCGACTTGCTCTTTCAACTGAGTGTTTCGCTACAGCATGTGCTATTTCATGACCCATCACTGCTGCTAGACCATTTTTATTTTTTGTAACTTCAAGCATACCAGAATAAACTGCAATTTTACCACCTGGCATACACCATGCATTTCTAACTTTTTTATTATCAATTAGTATATATTCCCAGTCAAAATTTACTGTAGGATCATTTAATTTTGATCTGTAGAAATATTCACCTATTGAATATTCCATTTTTTTTCCTATTTCCCTAATTTCATTAAGTGATTTTTGATCATCACTCATTTTTTCTTTTTCTTTTACTTTTTCATAAATAGCTGCGGCTTGAGCATTGAGCTTAGCTTCAGAGACAATCTTTAATTGTCTTCTTTCAGTAATAGGCGCTGTAGTGCAAGAATTGAGTGCAAAACCACAACAGCCACAACCAACATAAGTTAAGAATTTTCTTCTATCCATTTTCAATTATCATTGATATTATATTTTTAAATGAATCTAAATAATAAAATTTTGCTAATTTTATTTATTATTGCAATTTCTTTCGTAATTTACTCTAGTTTTAATTAATCCTATGAAAAAAAATAAAAAAAAAAGATCTTTTACACTTATTCTTAGAAATTATTTTATAACAGGTGTTGTTGTATTAATACCTATTGGTTTTACTTTATATCTTAGTAAAATCCTTATTGGGGTTTCATCAAATCTTATTCCTGAAAATATTAATCCTAATAGTTATCTCCCTTATGCGATACCAGGTATTGAAATATTAATTTCAATTATTTTAATAACTATTGTAGGTGGTTTGTCATTATCTTTTTTAGGAAAAAGAATACTTAAATTAATTGATGATTTATTTAAAAGAATACCTTTCTTAAGAACTATTTATTCCGCAATTCTTCAAATGACTGAGTCTTTTTCAAACAAAGACAACGATAAAAAAAGTGTCGTATTAATAGAATATCCAAGAAAAGGTGTATGGGCTGTTGGATTTGCTACTAAAGAAAATAAAGGTGAAATGGCAGATAAAACTAATCAAAGACTAATTAATGTTTTTGTACCAACAACTCCAAATCCAACTAGTGGTTTTTTATTAATGTTTCCTATTAATGACGTTATTTATCTTAATATGACTTTTGAAGAAGCTTCTAAATTTATAGTTTCAGCAGGAACATCTTCAGGTAAGAATTAAGCTATATCATTAATTATATCTGCTCTATCGTATAACTTTATTAGAGGTTTGTATTTACTTATATCTTCATCAGATTTTTCAATTCTATTGATTTCCTTTTCAGCTAATAAAAATAGGTCTTCATTAAGGACAGGGTCAGCTAATTTAAAATTTTTTATTCCACTTTGTTTAAAACCTAAAATGTCTCCAAAACCTCTGATTTTCATATCCTCTTCAGAAATTACAAAACCATCATTGGAGTCTTTAAGTATATTAATTCTTTTTTTCGCATTTTCACTCAAGTTTGATTTAAACATGAGTATGCAGGTCGACTGTTTACTGCCCCTTCCAACCCTTCCTCTTAGTTGATGTAATTGGGACAAGCCAAATTTATTAGCATTTTCTATTATAATTGCATTGGCGTTAGGAAAATCAATTCCAACTTCAATAATTGTAGTAGAAACCAATATCTTAAATTTATTATTTAGAAAATTATTTAGTATAAGCTCTTTATCTTCAATATTAGTTTTTCCATGCAGTAGACCTACATTATTTGGGAATGCCTTATTAAGATATTCAAATTTTTTGACAGCAGAAGTGTGATCAACTTTTTTCGACTCTTCGATTAAAGGGCAAACCCAAAAAACTTGATTATTAAGTTCTATTTGTTTTTTTATAAACATTAAAACATCATCAATCTTAGTTTCTAATTTACTGTAGGTTTTTATGGGTTTTCTTGCTGCTGGCTTTTCTCTAATTATTGAAAGATCCATATCACCATAAATTGTCATGGTTAATGTTCTTGGAATTGGTGTAGCCGTCATTAATAAAACATCACAATCATTTCCACCTTTATCGGATAATTTCTTTCTTTGATTTACACCGAATTTATGCTGTTCATCTATAATTATTAACCCTAACTTTTTAAAAGTTACTTTTTTTTGAAAAATTGCATGAGTTCCAAAAACTATATCTATCTCATGATTTGATAATCCATTAAGTATTTCTTTTTTATCTCTATATTCTGATTTCCCTGAAATTAATCTTATATTTACATTCTTAGGTAATAATTTTTTTGCAAGATTAAAATGCTGTCTAGCTAAGATTTCAGTTGGAGCCATTAAAGCAACTTGAAAACCTGAATTTATTGTATTGTATGCAGAAATAAGAGAGACTATAGTTTTACCACTTCCAACATCTCCCTGTAACAGTCTAAACATTTTAGTATTTGCACATAGATCATTATTTATTTCTTTAAGTGATTTTAATTGATCATTTGTCAGCGTAAAATCTAAATTTTTTATTATTAAAGATTGTTTTTGAAAATCTATTTTTTTCTTTTTTTTTTTAATCTTTTTTATTTTTTTTCTAATTTCAGAATTAACTAAAAATGTAGAAAAAATTTCATCAAAAGCAAGTCTTTGATAAAAATTATTTTTATAATTTCCTTGATTCTGAGGTTCATGTAATTCTTTTATTGACTCATTCCAACTTATATCATTAAATTTTTTAAGCAGTTCTTTAGAATGCCATTCATCTAAAATAGGTAATTTGTCCATTATTTGTTTCATAATTTTGTTGTAGACTTTTTCTGTAATACCTTCTGTAAGAGAATATGTGTTATGTTTTTGTTTTATTAACGAAGCATCTTCAGAAATATATTTTGGATTAGTAAGCTGATATTTATTTCTAAATCTACCTATTTTACCACTTATTGTTACTTTCTTTCCTATAGGTAGAATCTTTTTAATGTATCCCTCATAACTATTGAAAAAAATGCAATCTAATTCTCCTGTCTCATCTGAACATACAACTCTATTAGGTAGATTTCTTATTCTAGGAAAAGAGTATTTTTTAGGAACTATTGTTACTGTTTGAATTTCTCCCAATTTTAAATCTTTGATTTCTGATGATAAACTTCTATCTGTATATGACTTAGGTAATTTCCATAATAGATCAAAAATATTGTTTATCTTTTTCTTTTTAAGCAAATTAGTAGTTTTATTACCTACACCTTTTAAAATTGACAAATCTGATAATAGATATTTATAATTACTTTTATTATCCATAAACAACTAATATATTCTAATAATGGATTTCAATATAGATCAATTAAAAAAAAAAATTATCTACAGATCTAATTATCGTGGAACTAAAGAAATGGATAAACTCCTAGGAGCATTTACCAAAAAATACATTGATCAATTAAGCACCCAAGATCTTTTTGACTTAGAAAAGTTGTTAAACATAGATGATGATAATTTGTATAGTTTTTACAACAAATTAAAAACTGATTTTGAATTTGAGAACAATAATATAAATTCTTTATTTAAAAATTTTAAGTATAATGAGAAATAATGGCGGAGAGACTGGGATTCGAACCCAGGAAAGAGTTGCCCCTTTGCCGGTTTTCAAGACCGGTGCTTTCAACCGCTCAGCCATCTCTCCACGAGGATGCTTTTATAATTAAAAATATTTAATTCAACTATAAAATAGTCTATTTAACATAGTTATTAATTAATTAGCTAAATTATCTATGAAAGAACAATTTAATAAAGGTTTATTATTAACTTCTCTAGGATCTTTTTGGTGGGGTTTTATAGGGGTAATATATTTTCAATATGTATCATTCATTGGTCATATAGAATTAATAGTTCATAGATGTTTATGGACAGCAGTAATGCTTATTTTTACAACTTCAATTCTTTCAAAATGGAATCTTTTTAAAAATATTTTTAAAAATAAGAAAACTTTACTTGCGTTGTTAGTCTCTGGTTTTTTAATTTTTATAAATTGGGCTGTATGGATATATGCAGTTGCAACAGAACGAATAATTGATGCTAGTTTTGGTTATTTCATTATGCCAATTATAAGTGTTTTATTAGGATATATTTTTTTTAAAGAAAAACTTAATTCGAAAAGAATTTTTTCAATTTTATTAGTTTTATTATCAATTATTATTTTGATATTCGTAAATTTAAAAACATTACCCTGGGTAGGATTGATAGTAGCATTAAGTTGGGCCTTTTATAATCTTATTAGAAAGAAGATTAATGTAGATACCGATGTAGGTATATTAATTGAAAGTTTATATATACTTCCTTTTGCCTTAGTTATTTTTTATTTTATAACTAAAAATGGATTTAATGATTTTAGCTTATCAAATCCAGGTCTAAGTCTTTTTTTAATATTAGCTGGTCCTATGACTGTGATTCCTTTATTTTTATACGTTAGAGGTGTTGAATTGATTGGGCTGGGCCCTACAGGTATGATTTTCTATATAACTCCAACATTACAGTTTATTCTGGGTTATTTTTATTATAATGAAGAGTTTTCTTTTATTAAATTTGTGAGTTTTATTATTATTTGGATTGCTGTAGTTATATATCTAAAGGATCTTTATGAAACTACTTAGTATTCTTGTTCTTATTTTAACATTATTTACACACAATGCATACGCTGATAATAATTTAGAATTTGAAAATTGGAAAAAAACTTTTAAAGCTGTTGCACTTAAAAATAATATTTCTGAAAATACTTTTAATCTAGTAATGTCAGATGTAAAATTTTTACCTAAAGTTATTCAATATGATAGATATCAACCGGAATTTTACGAAGATACTAAAACTTATATTTCTAAAAGAAGTTCAGATAAAAAAGTAAAAAAAGGGGTTATTTTCTACAAAGATCAATCCGAACTAATTAATAAAGTTGAAAAAAAATTTGATGTAGAGAAAGAATTACTTTTAGCATTAATGGGAATAGAAACTAACTTTGGCACATATGTTGGTAAAATGGATATTCTGTCTTCATTAGCAACATTAAGTTTTGATCAGAGAAGATCTAAATTTTTTACAAATGAATTGTTAATTCTATTAAAATTAATTGATACAAATCAAATTGATTACAAATCATTATATGGATCATGGGCTGGGGCATTTGGTTTTTTCCAGTTTATGCCCTCTACAATTCAAAATTATGCAATTGATTATAATAATGATAACTATATTGATCTCAAGAATTCACAAGACTCGTATGCTTCTGCAGCTAACTATTTAAATAATATGGGTTGGAACCAAGAAACACCATGTTTTTATAAAATTAATCTAAATGACAATATTTCAGATAAATATTTAAATGTTTCAGCAAAAAAATTAAAGAATAAAAAAAAATTAAGATATTTTAAAAAATTTATAAAAAACAATGAAATATTAGACTCTTTAGATGAAAATTTAAAAGTTGCTATAATTACCCCAGATAAAGATATTGTTGAAAATGCTAATAAACTTAGTCCAGCTTACTTAGTTTTTGATAATTACGAAATAATTTTAAAATGGAATCGATCTTTAAGATTTGCTTTAGCAGTATGCACATTAAAAGATAAAATTAAAAATGAATTATAAATTAATACTGATAATTTTTTTACCACTTCTATTAATAGGTTGTGATCAATCATTTAACATTAAAAATGAAAATTTAGATCTTTTAAGAGATGATAAATACAGAAATTCAGGTTTTGCACTTATCTATAATGATGAATTAGAAAATATTAAAAAAATTGAGAATAGATCTTTAAATATTTATCATAAATCTCTTAAAAGAAAATCAATGGTTAAAATTACAAATCCTGCTAATGGGAATTTTTTAATTGCTGAAGTTAAATCAAATAAAGTAAAATTTTCAAATTTTTATAATTCTATATTAAGTCCTAGAATAGCAGAAACATTAGATTTAGATCGAAATGAACCATATGTTGAAATAGTATTGATATCAAAAAATTCTACCTTTATTGCAGGAAAAGCCAAAACATTTGAAGAGGAAAGTAAAGTTGCAGAAAAGGCTCCAATAGATGGAATTCAAATTAATGATTTAAACGTAAAGAAAAAGAAAAAAAAGATTATAACAAAAAAAAATTTTTCCTATTCTATTAAAGTTGCAGATTTTTATTATAAAGACACAGCCAAAATCTTATTGGATCGTATTAAAAAAGAAACCTCTATTAAGAATTTAAAGATTATTGAATTATCAAAAACAAATTATAGACTTCTAATAGGTCCTTTTAATGATATAAAATCTTTAAGAAATAATTTTGAAAAAATGGATTTATTTAATTTTGAAAATTTAGAGGTTTTAAAAAATGTATAAAAATTTCATACTTTTCTTATTTTCAATTTTATTTTTTTTTAATCATTCTTTTGCAAATATTGATATAAAAGCTAGAACTGCAATTCTACAAGACTACTTATCAGGTGAAATTCTTTATGAAAAAGAGCCAGATAGATCTATTTATCCTGCTTCAATGACAAAAATCATGACAAGTATTATTGCTTTTGATTTAATTAAATCTGGTGATTTGAGTTTGGATGAAAAATTTTTAATTTCAGAAAAAGCTTGGAGATTATCTACTGCTGGGTACTCTTCTATGTTTGTAATGGTTGGCGACCAGGTTTCAGTTGAAAATTTACTTAAAGGTATAATAGTTGCTTCAGGTAATGACTCATGTATCGCTTTGGCAGAAGGTATAGCTGGAACAGAGGAAGAATTTGCTATTATGATGACTTCTAAAGCAAGAGAAATTGGAATGGAAAATACTAATTTTGCTAATTCTTCAGGGATCAATGATCCTGATAATTATTCTACTGTTAGAGATATTATGATTATGTCTAATTATTTAATAAAAAATCATCCTGAATTTTATAAATGGTTTAAAGAAAAAGAATTTACTTGGGATAGGACAGGGGGTGATCCTATTACCCAAGGTAATAGAAATCCTCTTTTATATAAAAATATGGGTGTTGATGGTGTAAAAACTGGTTACTTAGCTGTAGAGAGATATTCATTAGCCTCATCCTTAGAAAGAAAAGGTAGAAGATTAATAGCTGTTGGTAGTGGATTTGAAACAAAGACATCAAGATCAAAGGAAAGCGCAAAATTATTAACTTATGGACTTACAAATTTTGATTTAGTTGAAATAGCAAAATCTAATGAGTCATTTAGTGATGTTGATGTTTGGCTTGGAAAAAAAAATAAAGTCAGTGTCTATTCTAAAGATGATATATATAAAATAATTAAAAAAGGTCAAAAAAAATTACTTAAAATTAAATTGATTTATGATGGCCCTATAGAGGCTCCAATTAAAAAAGATCAGATTTTGGCTAAATTGAAAATAGTTTATGATCAAGATTTAGTAGGTGAATACGACCTTCTAGCTTTAGAAGATATTAAAAAAGTAAATATCTTTTCAAGACTAATGAAGTCATTAAATTATTTAATTTGGGGTGATGTCTAAAAAAATTGTAATAGTTTTTGAAGGGATTGAAGGTAGTGGCAAAACTTTTCACATCAAACATGTATCTAACTATCTAAAAAAAAAGAAAATCAGTCACATTTCAATAAGGGAACCAGGAGGTAGTAAGAACTCGGAAAAAATAAGAAAGTTAATTCTAAATAACAAATCAAATTTTCAAAAAAATACCGATTTATTACTCTATCTTGCAGCTAGAAGTGAAAACATAAATTACTTAAAAAAATTTTATAAAAAAAAGATAATTTTATTAGATAGATTTACAGACTCAACTTTGGCGTATCAACATTTTGGTATGGGTGTAAACCTTGATATAATAAAAAAAATTAATGAGCATATTTTAAATAATTTTAAAGTAAATTTTACTTTTATAAATATTGTAAATGAGAAAAATATGATTAAAAGATTGAGAAAGAGAGTCAAATTAAATAGATATGATAAATTTAATAAAGATTTTTATAAAAGGGTTCAAAAAGGATACCTCAAATTAAGTAAAAATAAAAAAAATTATCAAATTATAGACTCAAACTTATCAATCGAGACAAATAAAAAAAATATAATTAACAAAATAGAAAAGCTTATAAGATGAACCTTTGCTCTAAATCTCAAACAAAACTCTATGGTTTAGCTGAGGAACTTAACGAATTAATAAATTTATATAATAATTCAAAATTACCAAATAAGATTTTACTTTCAGGAGAAAAAGGTATTGGTAAGTGCACTCTTGCTTATCATTTAATAAATTATATTTTATCTAACAATGAAAAAAATCCTTACAACTCTAATGATCTTCAAATAAATACAGATAATCATTCTTTTAAATTAATTCAAAATAATTCAAATCCAAATTTTATTCTGATCGACGTAAACTCCGAAAAAAAAAATATCGAAATTAATCAGATTAGAACCTTAATCAGTAATCTAAATAAATCTTCATTCAATTCAAAACCAAGATTTATTTTAATTGATAATATTGAATTTTTGAACGTGAATTCTATTAATGCTTTACTTAAAATTTTAGAAGAACCTAATGAAAATACTTATTTTATTTTGATAAATAATAATAAAAAAATCCTATCTACTCTTTTATCTAGGTGCTTAAATTTTAAGATATCACTAAGTAACAAAAAGGTTTCCCTTGTGAATAAATTATTATTTGGTGATGATATCAAAAACTTGATTAATTCTGACATATTAGACTATTACCACACACCAGGTAAGATTTATGATATATTAGAATTTTCTAAAGAAAAGGAAATAGATTTAAGAGATGTTAATTTAAAAGAGTTTTTATCGTTAATTATCAATGGATCTTATTATAAAAATGATAATAGAATAAAGATTATTCTGTACAATTATTTAGAATTATTTTTGCTAAAAAAAATTTCTATCACTTACTTTGAAATTTTTAGTTATTTTTTAAAAAAGATTAATAATGTAAAAAAGTTTAACCTAAATGAAGAGTCTTTATTTTTAGAAATTGACTCAAAATTATTAAATGGATAAAAATTTTTATATTACTACTCCAATTTATTATCCATCTGCAAAACCTCATATGGGACATGCTTATTCTAGTATAATAGCAGATTTTTTTGCTAGATTTAAAAGAATAGACGGTTTTAAAGTTCATTTTTTAACTGGTACTGATGAACACGGTTTAAAAATTCAAAGATCTGCCGAAAAAAAAGGATTAAAACCATTACAATTTTGTGATGAAATTAGTAAAACTTTTAGAAATCTTTCTGAAATACTAAATCTAACTAATACAGATTTTATTAGAACCACAGAGAGCCGCCACAAAACTTCAGTTCAACATTTATGGAAAGAATTGGAGAAAAATGACGATATTTATCTATCTAAATATTCTGGTTGGTATTCAGTTTCAGATGAGGCGTTTTACAGTGAGGATGAGATTGAAGAAATTAATGGTTCAAAGGTCGCAACTTCATCTAAATCAACTGTAGAGTGGGTAGACGAAGAGTCATATTTTTTTAGATTATCTAAATGGGAAAAACCGTTACTGGAATTTTATGAAAAAAACCCAGGTTTTATTTCGCCTGAGTCTAGAAAAAATGAAGTAGTTAGCTTTGTAAAAAGTGGTTTAAAGGATCTATCAATTAGTAGAAAAAGTTTTTCTTGGGGAATCAAAGTTCCTGGTAATGAAAATCATGTTATTTATGTATGGTTAGACGCTTTAACAAATTATATTAGTGCTTTGAATTATCCAAATACTAAAGAAAAATTATTTAAAAGTTTTTGGCCAGCTTCAATTCATTTAATAGGAAAAGATATTTTGAGATTTCATGCAGTATATTGGCCTGCATTTCTTCTTGCTGCTAAAATAGATCTTCCTAAAAAAGTTTATGGTCATGGTTGGATACTTTCTGGAGATGAAAAAATGTCTAAATCGAAAGGTAATATTCTTGATCCCATAGAAATTGTTAATGAATATGGTCTAGATTCATTAAGATATTATCTTATAAAAGAAGTTTCATTCGGTAATGATGGGAATATTTCTCAAGAACGTTTAGAAGATTGTATTAATAGTGATTTGGCTAATAATTTTGGTAATTTATGTCAACGTGTAACCGCCTTTGCAATTAAAAATTGTGACAGTAAAATTCCTAAAAAAATTGAATTTAATGATGATGATCACAAGATATTAAATAATTATAAAGATAATATTGAGTTAATTAGAGAAAAAATTGATAATCAAGATATAAATTTCTATATAAACTTTATCGTTAATTCATTATTTGAAGCTAATAAATATTTTAACGATCAGGAACCATGGAACAAAAAAGAGGATTTATTAAGATTAAATACTATTGTTTTTACAACATTAGAAATTGTTAGAAAAGTTAGTTTTTTATTGTATCCAATTATTCCAGAAAGCTCTATTAAAGCACTAAAAATTTTTGGTATAAATGAAGCTGACATTAATTTATCATCTTTAGAAAATAATGATTTTTTATCAAAAGTTGATAAAATTTATAAAATAGATATTCTTTTTAAAAAAATAGAAAAAAAAGATGATTGATTCACATTGTCATTTAGATCATGAACCGCTTTTAAGCGATTTACCTAATGTTATAAAACGATCGAAGGATGTTGGTATTAAAAAATTACTAACTATTTCTACTTCTTTAGAAAGTTTTTCTAGAATTAAAGATATTATTGATAAAGACGAAATGATTTATGGAACAATAGGTATTCACCCTCATGAAACCAATGATGAAATTATTAGTTCAGATAATATTGTAAAAAATTTTAATGAAAATCCTAAAATTATTGGAATAGGTGAGACAGGATTAGATTTTTATTACAATAATAGCGATAAAGATAAGCAAATTAAAAGTTTCAATGAACATATCATAGCCTCTATTGAAACTAATGCACCTTTAATTATTCATTCAAGAAGTGCAGAAGAGGAAACTTTCAATATTTTAAATAATTATAAAGATAAAGATCTTAAAATTTTAATGCATTGTTTTACAGGTTCAAAAAAGTTTGCTGAAAAATTACTTGATTTAAACGCCTTTTTTTCAGCAAGTGGCATTATAACATTTAAAAATTCAATAGAATTACAAGAAACGTTTAAATTTCTGCCATTAGAAAAAATTTTAATAGAAACAGATAGTCCTTTTTTAGCTCCAGTTCCGAATAGAGGTAAAAAAAATGAGCCATCTTTTATCGATTATACTGCTCAAAAGTTAGCAGAACTAAAAGAAATAACTAAATCTCAACTTGTAGAAATAACAACTAATAACTTTAATAAGCTATTTAGCTAATTAATTTATGAAGTTTATAATCTTAGGATGCGGTAGTTCAATGGGTGTACCAAGACCGGATGGCTTCTTTGGTAATTGTGATCCAAATAATAAATTGAATTATAGAACTAGATGTTCTGCATTACTCAAAACTTCTAAAGAAAATATTTTATTTGATACTTCTCCAGATCTAAGACAACAATTGTTACGCCATAAAGTTAAAAAGATTAATAAAGTTTTATACTCACATATGCATGGAGATCAAACACATGGGATTAATGATTTGAGATCTTTTTATATAAACAGTAAAAAACAAATAGATGTATTTGCTGATAAATTTACTGCAAAATATTTAAAAAAAACTTTTTCTTATATTTTCAAAAGCTATTCAAAAGAATATCCAGCTACACTCAGGATAAATAAGCTTAAAAATTATTTCTCTTTAATTAACGAAAGAAAAAAATTCAAAATTAGATCTATTGAAGTTGATCATGGTAAAGTAAAATCAAATTGTTTTATTATTGATAAAAAACTGGCTTATATAAGTGATGTGAGTAGAATTTATAATAAAGATTTTAAATATTTTAAAAATTTAAAATATCTAATTATTGATTGTTTATGGTATAATTACCATCCATCACATTTCAATCTTGAAACATCTTTAGATATGATCAAGAAATTCAAACCAAAAAAAGCTATTCTAACAAATCTTTCACCTATTTTAGATTATAAAAAACTTAAAAAAGTTCTTCCTCATAATGTTGTACCTGCACATGATGGACTTACTATAGAATTATAGAATATTTTCTATTTTACCTACTAATTTCTCTGACATTGGGTTTGTAAAGGACGTAAAAGTATCTTCAACTTTACCTTCTTTATTGATTAAGATTTTATGAAAATTCCATTTAGGAATAGCTGATTTACCGTGATTATTTTTAGCCCATTTAAACAAATCATGAGCATTATCACCTTTTACTTCAGTAATAGCAGATAAAGGGAAATTTATATTAAAATTTACTTTACAAAATTCTTTGACTTCAGAATTTTTGTTTTTTTCTTGATTAAAGGAATTTGATGGAACTCCTAATACAATCAAACCTCTTGATTTATACTTATCCCACAATTTTTGTAAATCAGTATATTGTTTAGTAAATCCACAATAGCTTGCGGTATTTACAATTAGAATAACTTTATTTTTATACTCATTAAAATCTAAAGTTTCACCTGTGATACTTTCAATCTTAAAGTCATAAAAAATCTTGTCATAATTTGCATTAACATTACTTTTAAAAAAAAACATAATAATTGTTATCCCAATAAAAATTGACTTTTTCATCTCTTAAATTTATTTGTTAGGTGTAAGTAATATTAAAAAATATCCAAATAAAGTGGATAATAATGACCCAGTCAATACACCAATTTTTACACCATCCATATATTGAATATTTTCAGCAAATGCTAAGTTTCCAACAAATAGACTCATCGTAAATCCTATACCAGTCAATACTCCGACACCATAAAAATTAAACCAGTTAGAATTATTTGGCATTTGAGCAATTTTGGTTTTTATAGAAATGTAAGAGAACAAGAAAACGCCTAATTGCTTTCCTACAAATAATCCAAGTACAATTCCTAATGGCACTTTATTTAACAAAGATCCAAAAGTTAAACCTTCCAGAGATACACCTGCATTAGCAAAAGCAAACAATGGCATAATACCAAAGGCAACATAAGGGCTGATTGCATGTTCAACTTTTATTAACAGTGAAAAATCTTTTTCTTTTTTTCTATGTGGAATTGTCATTGCTAATAAAACACCAGCAATTGTTGCATGAATTCCTGAATTGTGAGTAAAATCCCAAAGAAAAATACCTACAATTAAATAAGGTAAAAACTTTTTAATGTTAAATTTATTTATGATTAACAAAATTATGAAAGCTAACAACATCAAGCTTAAATATTTTATACTTAAATCTCCTGAGTAAAAAATAGCAATAATCAAAATTGCTCCAAGATCATCAATAATTGCTAATGCTGTTAAAAAAACTTTTAACGATAATGGAACTCGTTTTCCCAATAATGATAAAACACCCAATGAAAATGCAATATCAGTAGCAGAGGGTATAGCCCAGCCATTTAGAGTTTCACTATCTCCTAGATTTATAAAAACATAGAATAAAGCTGGAACCAACATTCCGCCTACAGCAGCAATTATTGGCAGTAATGCTTGTTTTATATTTGAAAGTTCACCTTGTAAAAATTCTCTTTTAATTTCTAAAGTTACAAAAAAAAAGAATATTGCCATTAAGGCATCGTTTATCCAATGGATAACAGATAATTTTAATCCAAAATTATTTATACCTATAAATAAATAATTATTTAAAGTAGAAAAATATAATTCTGATAAATCAGAGTTACTAATAATTAATGCTATAATTGCAGCAAAAAGCAGAACTAACCCGCTTGCTGCTTCTAACTTAAAAAACCATTTAAATGGTTGGGACAAATAATTGATCATATTAAATTAAGTCTTTAATAAATAATTGGATATCTTTCAAGGTTTCAAAAAGACTAAATATTATTAATTCTAGACCTGGAAAAACAACATATAAAACAGACTTAAAGGTATCTATTAAGATTATTAGGGCAACAAAAGATATGATTGAGACCAAAATATAAGATAAAAGTTTGGTTATATTGAAGCTCGATTTAGCTTGATATTTTGTAACTTCAAATTTCTTTTTTTCAGTTTTACTTAAATTGCCAGTTTTCTTTTTGAGTTTAATGTCTTTTATTTTTTGATTATCAATAGGTATAGAAACACTTGGCTGTATTTCTTCTTTAAGTTTTAAATCTGCTTTATTAGGATTGAAGAACCAAACATGATTACATGATCCACATTGAATTGTTCTTCCTGTGCTAGGTATAAGATCAGAATTTACATCAAATATTTTGCTACAATTAATACATTCTATAATCATTAATTCTTATACCATAAATGTTCTAAGATTTTATATCTAATTATACTTAAAAATTAATCTTGTTAAGATCAAATTTTAAGATATATCAATTTTTGTTTTACATTTATATAGTGATGTATATGGTAAAAAAATCGTCTGTTCTTAAATATTTAAAATAATGTTTTTTTTTAACAAGAAAGAGAAAAAATCAAAAAATTCAAAATTAAAGATTCTATCAGGTTATAATTTTAGATTTAGAAATATTGGAAAGGAGTCAAAAAAGACTATTATAAAATATGCAAATTATTTTAATTTTGATTATGAAATTGATATAAAAAATAATTTTGAAAGACCCTTTAATTGGCTTAAAATTAAAATGCTTATAGAGCATTTAGAAAAAGGGAAACATGAATTTTTATTATGGATTGATGCAGACGCATTTATATGTAGATATGAAAATATTTTAAACCATGTTGACTTAAAAAAACATATATTTGTAAATAATCAATTTTTTAATTCAAAACATAAAACTAAGATTTCAAATGTAAATTACCTTACATGGGCACCTAATGATGGTGTAATATTAGTACGAAACACAAAATGGTCATTGAATTTTTTTAAGAATGTATGGGATAAAAAAAATTACATCAATCATCATTGGACTGATAATGCCGCATTTATGGATGAAATAGGTTATAAAGCAGAAATATCAAAATTATCTGATAATAAGCCTACTAAAAAAGTTTTAGATAAATTCTATTTTCTTTCAGGACTATGGAATAGTATACCCAACAAATCGTTCGATGATCCGAAAGCTGATGAGATATCTAACTTTTATTTTAACCCAATTATAATTCATCTTGCTGGTATAAGACGTAGAGACAGAATTAAATTTATAAAAAAATATAAAAAAATGTTTCTATAAGCATTTATAAAATAATGCTTTAGTTGTCTTAATGTATATAAATTATAATATCTTTAGTTCATAAATATATCTTTCTATTGAAAACATTAATAAAAACGTTATAAGGTTCACATTCGGAGTGTAGCGCAGCCTGGTAGCGCATCTGGTTTGGGACCAGAGGGTCGTAGGTTCGAATCCTACCACTCCGACCATTTTATGAGAAAAGCAAAAATTTATATTCCAAACAAAAGTGCTATGCAGTCTGGTTTTGGTAAGACAGATAAATGGATTATTGAATTTGAGACTAATGACCCTACAAAAAATCCATTAATGGGATGGGAAAGTTCAAACGATACATATACAGAACTTAAATTGGAATTTTCCACAAAAGAACTAGCAATTAATTATGCTAAGAAACAAAAAATTGATTTTGAAATAATTGAACCCAAAAAAAGAAAAACTGTAAAAAAATCTTATGCAGACAATTTCTTAAAATAATTATATGTTTAGATTTTTTACTGAAAAAAATTGGTACTTATGGTCATGGTTAGGTTCTGCTATAATACTTTCATCACTTTGGATACAAGTTAAGATTGATGTTAAAATAAATGAGTGGTTTGGTGAATTTTACGACATGATCCAAAAAGCATTGGGTGCTCCTAATGCTATAACTATTGATGAATACTGGGCAAGCTTATTATCATTTATAATCTTAGCTGCTATGTACGTTGGTGTAGCAGTACTAGTAAGTTTCTTTACTTCACACTATTTATTTAGATGGAGGGCTGCAATGGTTGAATGGTACCATTCTGTTTATGACAAAGCTCGTAAAATTGAAGGTGCGGCTCAAAGAGTTCAAGAAGATACAATAAAATTTTCTAGGATAATGGAGTCACTTGGAACAAGTTTGATTGAAGCTTTAATGATTTTAATTGAATTTATGCCAATTTTGTTCGGTTTAAGTATTGGTATTCCAATTTTCTTTTTTGGGGATTGGGATTATGGACTAATTGTTGGTGCTCTTATTTGGTCAATTGGTGGAACAATTTTTCTTGTACTTTTAGGTCTAATATTGAGGTTGGTAGGAGTTGAATATGATTTGCAAAAAAAAGAAGCAGCTTACAGAAAAATCTTAGTTATTGCTGAAGATGATGGAACTATAAGACCTAAATCTATAGATGAATTGTTTGAAGATGTTAGAAGCATCCATTATTTAAGTTATTTAAGATATTTATACTTTAATATTGGTAGAATTGCTTACTTACAAGCTAATGTATTATCAGCATATGTTTTTTTAGCTCCAGCAATTGTAGCAGGAGCAGTTACCCTTGGTGTAATGCAACAAATTATAAGAGCTTTTGGAAGAGTGGAGGGCTCAATGCAATATATATTAAAAGCTTGGCCTACAATAATAGAACTCGCAAGTGTTTATAAGCGTTTAAGAGAGTTTGAATATAAAATAAAACAAGATGAATTTGTTGATGAAAAAATTTAATGGCAATTGACCAAAAATTTATAGATCAGTTTATAAAGGTGACTTCAAAAGCTGCTTTAGCTTCATACTATTTAGTTGGAAAAAAAGATAAAGTTGCCGCTGATAAAGCAGCAGTTGATAAAATGCGAACAGAATTAAATAAAATTGACATGGAGGGTGAAATTGTTATTGGTGAAGGTGAACTTGACGAAGCGCCAATGCTTTTTATTGGTGAAAAGCTAGGTACTAAAAAAGGACCTAAACTAGATATAGCAGTTGATCCTTTAGAGGGTACAAATTTTGTTGCTAACAATCATCCTGGAGCTTTATCAGTTATTTCGATTGCAGAAAAATCAAATTTATTAAATGCTCCAGAAACATATATGAACAAAATATCAGCCAATGTAAGTGATTCTGATATTATAGACTTAGACAATTCAGTTAAAAAAAATATTTATAACTTAGCCGAATACAAAAATAAACAACCTTCAGATTTAACCGCATGTATTTTGAATAGACCTAGACATAAAGAAATTATAGATGAGCTTAAAAATCTTAAAGTAAATCTAAAACTTATTACAGATGGTGACGTATCTGGTGCTTTATTGGTAACAGATCAAAAATATAATGTTGATATATTTCTAGGTATTGGGGGAGGTCCTGAAGGTGTTTTGGCAGCATCTGCTTTAGATGCTTTTGATTGTTTTTTTCAATGCCGCTTCTTATTTGACACAGAAGAGGATAAAACTAGAGCAAAAAATATGGGAATTATTGATTTAAAAAAAAAATATGATTTAAAAGAAATTATTAATGGTGATTCAATTTTTTGTGCGACAGGAATCACATCTGGGGATTTAGTCTCAGGAATTAACATAGATAATAACGATTTTACATCTGAAACATTAATTACCCATAAATCTACTGGATTAAAAAAGATTATTAAAATTAAACAGAAAATTTAATCAACTTAAAAAGCTTGATTATACTGATATTATACAATAAAAAGCTGAAAATTGGTCCCTTCGTCTATCGGTTAGGACACGTGGTTTTCATCCTCGAAAGAGGGGTTCGATTCCCCTAGGGACCGCCACATTTATGATGTTTTATGTTTATATGCTCAAGGGCGTAAATAACAATTTGATTAAAACCTATGTTGGATACACAAATAATTTAAAGTTAAGACTAAAAAAACATAATTCTGGGAGAGGAGCTAAATCAACTCGTGGATACAAATGGAAAATTATCTATAAAAAAAGATTTTATGATAAAAGATTAGCTATGTCATTTGAATATAAATTAAAAAAAGATTTAAAAAAGAGAAAGTATTTATTAAGTATTAACTAAATATGAAAATTGCATCAATTCTACCGTATAAAGAAAACTATACACAACAAGGGGCAGGAGCAGTTGCTTTGTGGATAAGTGATTTTATGAGAGACTCAATATTTAAAAAAGATATTTTTGTTTTTGGGAATACAAAAAATAACAAATTCTTAACTAAAAATTATATAAATATTAAAATAAACAGTATCAATTCAAGACTAAACAGCACTACTAAAGAATACTCAAACAAGATTATTAATAAAATGAAAGCAATAGATTTTGATATAGTAGAATTGCACAATAGACCTATTATGGTTAAAGAATTTTTTAAAAAGATTAATTCTAAAATCATTTTATATTTTCACAATGATCCAACAACAATGAAGGGTGCTAAATCCGTAGAGGAACGTATATATTTGTTAGAAAATGTAGATAAAATAATTTTTATTACAGAGTGGGTTAAAAAGAGATTTTTTAAAGACCTACCAAATTTATCAGATAATAAAACACAAGTTATTTACCATAGTATAGACCCAATTAAGAAAAAAATTAAAAAAAACAAACAAATTATTTTTGTTGGCAAATTAAATGAGTCTAAAGGTTATGATTTATATTGTAAATCAATGTTTAAGATTTTAAACGAAAATAAAGACTGGAAAGCATATTCAATTGGCGAAGAAAAAAGATTTCAAAATTTTCCAACACATAAAAGACATTTAAACTTAGGACAAATATCTCATAATAAAGTTTTAGATTTTTTAAGTAAATCTGAAATAGCAGTTATCCCATCTAGATGGGAGGAGCCTTTTGGTAGAACCGCACTAGAGGCTTCTTCTAGAGGATGTGCAACGATTATATCAGACAGGGGAGGACTAGCTGAGACAACAGATTATGCGATAAAACTGAATAAATTAAATGTAAGTACTATTGAGAATGAGGTTATTAGATTAATAAAAAATACAAGATTTAGAAAAAACCTTCAAATTAAGAGTAAAAAATTTGTTAAACATCAGTTAAAGAACAATTCTAAAAAAATTGATTTAATGAGAGACTCATTATTCCCATTCAAAAATATCAACGTTAATAGGAATAAATTAAGGATTTTAAATATTTATAATATAGCTCAAAAATTAAATCATAGGATCTATAATTTATCGCTGGGTAAGAAATTTACCAATGGCTTTATTAGAAATGGTCATGATGTAATCGAAATCAGTGATAGAGATTATGTAAGACAAAATAAGGGACTTAATATATTAAATATCAAAGATAAATTTCACTACTATTTGATTGAAACTTTTAAAAATTATAACCCTGATCTTATTATCTTCGGTCACTCCGATAATGTTACAGAAAATATTTTAAATGATTTTAAAAGACTAAATAAAAACATAATTATTTCTCAATGGAATGAAGATCCATTTATGAACAATTTAACTGATAAACTAGATAATAAAGATAAATTAAAAAAATATTTACCATTAGTGGATCATTCGTTTATTACAACAAATCCCTCTGTGTTAAACTTTTCAAAAAAAGATAATCAAAATATTCATTTTTTTATGACTCCAGTCGATAAAAATATTGAATGTTTTGACGCTTACAAACTTAACCCATATAATGATGTTTTTTATGCTATGAGTCATGGCGTTAACCGTGCTACTTTAAAAGAAGGAAAAACAGACAATAGAGTAAATTTTTTAAATAAACTTATAAAGAAAAGTAATGGTATCAAATATGACTTTTATGGTGTTGGAAAACAAGAACCTGTTTGGGGTAATGATTTTTATAAATCACTATTAAACTCAAAAATGGCTTTAAATTTAAGTAGAGGCAATCCAACAAAACATTATTCTAGTAATAGAATTGCTTCACTTATGGGTAATGGCTTAATGGTTTTTATTGACAAAAAAGTAGAGATGAATAATTTTTTTAGTTCAAAAGAAATTGTTTCCTATAGGGATATTGATGATCTAGCTAATAAAATTAAATACTATAAAAAAAATGATAAAAAAAGAATTCAAATTGCAAAAAAAGGAAAAGAAAAATATTTTAGAATGTTCAATGAGTCCAAGGTTTCTAAATTTATTATTGACAGATCGCTTGGTAAAAAAGCTTATCTAGTTTAATTTCCTATTTTATATTTTTATCTTATTTAAAGCATTATTTTTAAATAAATTTGCCTCTTGAATGTATCTTCTTACCATTTGAGTAGTTTTATGACCTGTCATAGCCATAATATTTCTTTCCTCAGCACCAAACTCTGCAGCAGTAGTTGCAAAACCTGATCTTAGGCTATGTCCTGCATATCTTGATGAATCTAAACCAGCTTTTTGTGCATATCTTTTAATAATAAGAGCTACTGATTTATCTGAAATATCAAAAATTTTGCCTTCATTAATATTTGAAAATTTTTTTTTTATATAATTCTTAAGAGCCTCAACTGGGCAAAATTCTTGATTGTCAAAGTAGGGGATTGCCTTAATACTTCCTTCTCCTGATTGATCTGTCTTAGATCTTTTAATTAGAATTTTTACGCCCTCTGGAACAAATTCAATATCATCATAATGTATATTGACTAATTCTGATCTTCTAAAACCACCTGAAAATCCAACCAAAATTAAAGCTTTATCTCTAATTTTTTCTTCATCTATTGCTTTAATTATTAATTTTAAATCATTGATTAATATAGGTTTTTTGGCCTTTTGTCTTGATCCTAAAGTTCTTTTGATACCATGTAAATTCTCCATTATAATTGGGTGTTTGGTATCTAAATAATGCCCTTTTAATTTATGAAGGACACTAATTGATGCTATTCTCCTTTTTAAGGTACTAAATTTTGACGATTTCGAGAGATGAGTAATATACAGCGCTATTATTTTTGGCTGTGTTGGCATTGATGAAAAACCATTTTTTGCACAGAATGCTGAAAAGTCTCTGAAATCAGATTGATAAGCTCTTAAAGTATTATCAGCTTTTGAGTTTTTTAAATTTTTTAAAGTTTCTAATTCTAAGTTTTTAACATCAGTTATTAAATTATTCATATATATTTCCGATAACCATTAATTATCGGAAGTTATATTATAGATGATTTTTAATGTCAATAGTTTAAATTAAAAAATTATGGGTTCAATTGATGGAGAAATTCCTGCAGTATGGTTTTTAATTAGTTCGATTGGTTTCGTTATATTAACTTTTATTCAATACAAAAACACTGGAAAGAGCTTCAATACAATATTTCTTTCTATAATGGCCATTATTTTCTTTGTAAGTTACATAATTTTATTAATTCCACGATAAGAATCAGTGCAGGGAACAAAATTTCAATTAAAAGTCTGGAAATACCTTAAAAGAATACCAAAAGGTAAGGTAAAAACCTATAAACAGGTGGCTATTGGCATTAAAAGCCCTAAATCAGCTCGTGCTGTGGCTAATGCTTGTGCTAAAAATCCATATGCTCCAAAAATACCCTGTCATAGAGTGATTAGATCTGATGGAGGTCTTGGAGGCTACTCAGGGAGAGGTGGAATTAGGCAAAAGGTCAAATTACTTAGATCTGAAAAGGTAGCGATTTAGCCCTTTTTAGGGCTTTTTTACATTAAAAAAGTGAGTAAAATTAACGTTTTTTGATGTTTTTACCAGATTTACTGAAAAATATTTAAGTTCGCCCTTCAGTTGTACCATATATTAGCCTACACTTAAAATTGACCCCTCTACGGCCGTTTAAATGGTATATTCAATTAGTGCATCGCTCTACTATTCAACTATATCAACACTTTTATACCACCCCATTTTTCAATCATTTTCATATTTAGTATTGTTAAAAAAGCTTGATTTCATTGGATCTTTTGACATTTTTCATAATTTGGGAAAAATCAGAACCAATTATAGCAAATATGCTTATTTATATTCTTGATGAGTGTTAAATCTATAATTTTATATATTATAAAAAATATAATAAAAACAGTAATTTAAAATAAATACCTAATGTGATACATTAGATATTAGTAAATAAATAATCCCTATTATTTAACTTTTTTTAACTAAGTTTTCTCTTCTGGAGATGTAAATACCACTTAATACAATAATAAATAATCCCATGAAAGTCCAATTATCAGGGAAATCACTAAAGAAATAATATCCTATAATGATGTTTGTAATGATTTCAAAGTAGCTAAATGGAGCTAATTTAGAAGCATCAGCGTATTTGAGGGACAATATTAGGAATAAGTGCCCTATACAGGCAAATATACCTATTGCTGCCATCATAGACCACTGATTTAAGCTAGGCTTAACCCACACAAATGGCATTACAAAAGATATTATTATGGCCCCTACTACTCCAGTTAATAATAAAGTTAATAAAGGATTGTCTGAAGTGCTAAGTTTACGAGTAATAATTAAATAAAATCCATACATAACACCTGTACCAAGCGCAGCTAAGCTTGCTAAATTAATTTCAACAAATCCTGGTCTAATAACTACTAAAGAACCTATAAATCCAATAATTACTGCTGCCCATCTTCTAAAACCAACTTTTTCTTTAAGAAATATCGGTGAGAAAGCGGTAACAATTAATGGAGCAATAAATGCTAAAGTTAATGCCTTAGCCAAGGATATGACTGATATTGCATAAAAAAAACAAATATTTGCACAGAGTAATATTAAACCTCTAATAAACTGTAATTTAGGTTTATCAGTCCAAACTAAATTTTGCCTAAAAAAGAAAAACATAATCGGAAGAGTAAAAGCAACAGTAAAAAAATATCTTGCCCAAGTAATTTGTAAAACTGGTAGATCTGCACTTAAATATTTTGCAAATCCGTCCATAATTGGAAGCATTACCCAAGCCAATAAATTAAAAGTTATAGCCTTCATCTATTGAAGAAGGATATAGATTAATTAAAGTATTTTAAAGCAAAGAATACAACTATCGGAACAGTTATAAATGACATAAGTGTTGAAACAACAATGGTACTAGCAACACTATCAACAATCTTTTTCGGTGAATATATTGATGCCACAAGATAATTAAGAACTGCACTTGGCATTGAACATTGAATTAATAAAACGCCAGCAGCAAATCCCTCTAGATTAAAATATAGGATTAATAAGTATCCTATTATAGGACCAACGATTACTCGACCTATAGAGGAGAATACTGCTTTATTTAATGAAAAGACCTTTAGTCTAGTTAAAGCAATTCCTAACGACATTAAAATCAGAAAAATTGTTGCATACATTAATAGAAAGGTAGTATTTTCAACAAATCCTGGGAGTTCTAAATCATAATAAAGTAAAAATATAGCAATTATAATTGCGTAAAAGGGAGGACTCTTAAGTATGACATTTAAACTAAATTTTCTATCAGCTAAAAATACACCTAATGTAAAGTGGCATAAAATAATCAATGCAGATATTGCTGCTGAAACGCCAAGACCTTGTGAACCATAAGCAAATAAACATATCGGTAAACCCATATTCCCAGTATTGGGCATTGTTAATGGAGGTAATTCTCTAATAATGTCTTTGGTTTTTAAAAGGTATAATATCATTACTCCTGTAATCATAAATCCACAAATAGCTAATGCATAATACCAAAAATAATTAAGAAAAATATTGAATGAAATATTTACTGGATTTAAAGCATAAATAATCATTGCTGGAGTACCAACGTTAGCAGCAAAATTAGTAATAAAAGTTGTGTCTATTTTTGGATTTTTTTTACCTAAGTAATATCCAATACCAACAACAAAAAAAACAGGAAATAAAACCTCAAAAAGTTTAATATAAATGTCCATTAATTATATAGTCTAATTAATGTTGGAAATTTAAGAATATTCTTATTTTTTTTGAATAATGATAAACAATTTCTTGCGTTAATTTCTGTTGTTTTATGGGTAATAATTACAATAGTTGCTTTCTTATTCTTCTTATCAGGTGTTTGAATAATTCTTTTTACTGAAATTTTATATTTTGCTAATCTATTTGTTATTAGTGAGAGAACACCTTGTTTATCGTTGACTTCAAATCTAAGATATAAAGAATTAGTATAATTATCATTGTTAAATGGTTTAATAGATCGTCTTTTATAAGATGAAATACCAAAAGGATATTTTGTACTACCTCGTAAAATTGATAACAGATCGGCCAACAGAGATGATGATGTTGGACCAGGTCCAGCACCCTCTCCTTGTAAAACACTCTGTCCTACTGGTTTACCTTCTGTAATAACTGCATTCATAACACCACTAACATTTCCTATGTATGTGTTTTTACTTACTAAACTTGGATGTACAGTTTCAAATAATTGACCATTAATAATTTCAGAAATTCCAAGTAATTTAACTCTAAGACCTAACTGATTAGCTATTTTAATATCCTCTAATTTAATATTTTCAATTCCTTCCATTATACATTTATGTTTAGAAATTTTTGTATTGAAAGAAAGAGCAGATAATATTCTAATTTTAGCAAAAGCATCAAAACCATTTAAATCTAACTTTGGATTACCTGGTTCAGCATATCCAAGTTTTTGAGCTTTTTTTAAGACTTTATCAAAAGTTTCATTGCTGTATTCCATTTCAGATAAAATATAATTAGTAGTACCATTCAGTATTCCATAGACTTTACTAATTTTATTTGTTGCCAAACTTTCTTTTATAGTTCTTAAGATAGGTATTCCGCCAGCAACAGAAGCTTCAAACTCTAAATTTACTCTATTTTTTTCTGCTAATTTAGAAAGATAGTCTCCATGTTTTGCTATCAAAGCTTTATTGGGAGTTATAACATTAACTTTATTTTTTAAAGCAGTTTCTACAACTTTTTTTGAAATACCGTTCGATAGTCCAATTGACTCAAATAATATGTCAATTTTTTTTGATTTAAATATCTTTAATGGATTTGAGTAAAAAATTTTCTTATCAATTTTGAAACGTCTTTTCTTATTTTTATTTTTTGCTGAAATAGCAACTATATTAATTTTTTTTCCTGTCTTAATTTCAATTTCTTTTTTTTTAGAGTTCAGTTCATTATAAAGATATATACCAACTTGACCCAAACCAACTACAGCAATATTAATAGTCTTATTCATTATTTTATATCTGGAAATTTACTTTTTTTAATATAATCATCTACATAAATTTTATATTCATCAACAGACATCAATCTAATATCATTTGATTTTTCAATAATTTTTATTAATTTTTGGTTATCTACTTTTTTCTTTATACTATCTTCTGTCCAGTATTTAGAATCTTGATTTAACGAACAATTGCTAATAACTATAGCTAAACCAAAATACACTAAAATTCTCATTTCAAACCTGCATTTATTGGAAAACCATATTTTATATTCATATTCTGAATTGCTTGCCCTGCCCCACCTTTAACTAAATTATCTATTACAGATAGTATTATTATTCTATTTTTATTTTTTGTTTTACAAATAGAAATATGACAATTATTTGAATTGATCACATCATTAGTACTTATCAATTTATCTTTGCTCATTATTTTTACAAAAGTAGATTTCTTATAAAAAATGGATAAATTTTTAATAATTTTTGATTGAGAGCTAGATTTATTCAAATCTACATAAATAGTACTTAATATTCCTCTAAACATTGGTGATAAATGTGGTGTAAAATCGAAAGAAGATTTTACTTTCGTAAATCTTTTAATCATTTGGTCTATTTCAGGATTGTGTCTATGAGAGTCAATTCCATAAGCACTAAGAGATTCATATAAATTTTTATCTTTATATTTTTTATGAACACCTCTTCCAGCTCCAGAATATCCAGATTTAGAGTCAATTATAATATTGTTTTTTTTAATCAATTTACTTTTTAATAACGGAAGCAATGGTATAAGAATTGAAGTTGGATAACATCCTGGACAAGAAATTATTTTAAAATCTTTTACTTTTTTTCCAGTTATTTCAGGTAAAGAATAAATACTTTTTTTAATATTTGCTAAAGCTTTATGTTTTTGATTATACCATTTTTTATAATCAGAAGCTTTTTCGAGTCTAAAATCTGCTGCTAAATCAATTAATACATTTTTATCATTCAAATCTTTTGAAATGACTTGAGCTTCACCATTAGGCAATGCTGTAAAAACTATATCAACATCCTTTAAGTATTTTTTATCAAACTTGATAATTTTTGGTAAGTTTTTAACAGATCTTGAATTATCATAACTTGAAATTTTTTTTCCAACTGAAGAATTTCCACATAAATATTTAATTCTTACATACTTATGTTTCACTAATAACTTAATTAGTTGAATTCCAATATAGCCAGATGAACCAGCGACTAATACATTAACCTTAGGCATTTTATATTATAACAGTTTAAAATTAAAAAAAAATTATCTTTTAGAGAACTGGAAACTTCTTCTAGCTTTTCTTCTTCCAGGTTTTTTTCTCTCAACTGCCCTAGAATCTCTAGTGGTCAATTTTTCAGTTCTAAGAGTAGATTTAAGATTTTCGTCAAATAATACTAATGCTTTAGATATACCATGTACCATTGCTCCAGCTTGTCCCGTTGGTCCACCACCTTTCACACTACATCTTACATCATAATCAGTAGCTTGATTGATCAGCTCAAAAGGTCTTGTAATCTGCATTTTATGGTTATCACTAGCAAAATAATCACTAAAAAGTTTACCATTGACATAAATCTTTCCTGAACCCTTTTTTAACCAAACTCTTGCTATAGAAGTTTTTCTTCTTCCTGTTGCATATTTACTATCTTTAAAATCTAACTTTATTTTAGGAGCTTTTGGGGTTGATTGAGTATTTTCCATTTAATTTCTTACAATATTCTTATTATTTAATTTATTCAATTCTATAACCTTAGGATTTTGAGAGGCATGTGGATGTTCATTACCAGAATAAATCTTTAATTTTGTAAGTTGCTTTCTTCCTAAGACACCACCTGGCAACATTCTCTTAACAGCTAATTTAAGAGTTTCACCTGGTTTTTTTTCGTGAAGTTTTTCTGGTGTAGTTTCTTTTATTCCCCCTGGGTGACCAGTATGTCTAAAATATTTTTTATCTTGAAACTTTTTGCCTGTAAATTTTGCTTGTTCTATATTTTTAACTACAACAAAATCACCATTGTCCATATGGGGTGTGTAAGTAGTTTTATTTTTTCCTCTTATAATTTTAGAAACAATTGTAGCTAGTCTGCCAACAACCGCATTTGTTGCATCTATTTCATACCACGATGAGTTTATCTGGTCTTTTTTTATGAATTTAGTCATTGTGCGAGGATTAATACTATTATTAACTTCAAAGTCAATTTGATATTTATCTTGAATATTTGTTCATATATGCTACAAATTACTTGCCGATTTGATCCTATTGCGGGCGTAAAACTGCTAAAAAGGAATTTTCATTAATCAGTCGGTAGGCATTTGAACTATATTGTGCGCCTTACATTTAGTTAAAGCACTAAAAAAGGAGTAAAATGACAAAAAAAAGAAACAACCCAGAAACTATAGCCATTCATGGTGGTGACTATAGAAGTGACCCAACAACAAATGCAGTAGCCGTTCCTATCTATAGAACTACATCATATCAATTTAATAGTGTGGATCATGCCGCAAATCTCTTTGCTTTAAAAGAATTTGGCAATATTTACACAAGGATTATGAACCCCACTAACGATGTATTAGAGAAAAGAATTGCAGCTCTTGAAGGAGGTTTGGCTTGTTTGACGGTAGCATCAGGACAAACTGCTTCACTATTTTCAGTATTAAATGTTGCTCAAGCTGGAGACAATATAGTTAGTTCAACCGATCTTTATGGTGGTACTGTCTCTTTATTTACACACACTTTAAGTAAGCTTGGTATTGAAATTAGATATGCAGACCCTAAAGACCCTAAAAATTTTGAGAAATCTATTGATGATAAGACTAGGGCTTTTTACGGAGAAACTCTACCCAATCCATATTTAAGAGTATTTCCAATTAAAGAAGTGTCTGACATAGGAAGAAAATATAATATCCCTTTAATAATGGATAACACAGCAGCTCCCATACTCTGTAAACCCATTGAACATGGTGCAGCTGTCGTAATTCACTCTCTAACAAAATATATTGGTGGACACGGTACCGCTATAGCAGGGAGTATTGTTGATAGTGGTAATTTTGACTGGACTGCAGATCCAAAAAGACAACCTTTATTTAACGAACCTGATGCCAGTTATAGTGGAGCTATTTGGGGTAAGGTTGTACCAGAACTTACTGGGGCAAACATACCTTTTGCAGTGAGAGCTAGAGTTTGTTTATTAAGAGATTTAGGGTCAGCTTGTTCACCAGATAATGCATTTTCTATAATTCAAGGACTTGAAACTGTAGCTTTAAGAATGAAACAGCATTGTGAAAATGCACAAAAAGTTGTTGATTATTTAAAAAAACATAAAGAAGTAACTAAAGTAATATTTTCTACTGAACACGATAAACTTATTGCTGATAGAGCCAAAAAATATCTTAAAGGTGGAAATGGGCCTATGGTAGGTATTGAACTAAAAGGTGGTTTTGAAGCTGGCAAAAGATTTATAGAATCTCTAAAAATGTTTTATCATGTTGCAAATATTGGAGATGCTAGAAGTTTAGCAATTCATCCAGCTAGCACGACCCATAGTCAGTTAAATGACAAAGAGCTTGCGGCATCTGGTGTGACTCAAAGTTATGTTAGACTGTGTATCGGTTTAGAACACATTGATGATATTATAGAAGATCTAGATCAAGCATTAAATAAATCGTCAAAAGGAACTTTGAAGGCTGTTAGTTAAACCTTGTATTTATATAAAAAAAATAAATACATGAACTTACTAAAAAAATCGAACTTAATTGGTGCATAGCTGCAATATAAAGTTGTGCACCATATATCACTGTATAAATACCTAAAATAATTTGTAGAATTATAAAAATACCTAAAATGTTTATAGATTTATATAAATCATAAATTTTGTTTTTATATATCTTATAAAAAATAAAAAAATAAAAGAACATGATCAAATATGCCAAATTTCTATGCATGAATTGGACTAAAGAAGGATCACTAAAAGCAGATAATCTAAACAGGTCCCTAATGTCATTATCATTTGGGAAATAAGTATTGCCCATGAGAGGCCAAGAATTATAGATTTTACCAGCATCCATACCAGAAACGAAAGCACCTACTACTATTTGTATAAATACAAGTATCAAAAAAATTAGTGGTAAAAATACACTTATTCTTCTTGTGTTATTATTGATAACTTTAGTTTTTAAATAATTCCAAAAAATTAATGATAAAATCAAAAATGCTATTAATAAATGAATTGATAGTCTAAAGTGACTTACATCAACTCTATCAACTAGACCACTACTAACCATATACCAACCTACAAAACCTTGGAAACATATGAGAAAAAAAATTAAATATAAATTCAACAATTTATAAAATTCAATTTTAAAGGAGAAATAAACTAAAGGAATTAGAAAACTGATACCAATTACTCTTCCTAAAAATCTATGACCCCACTCCCACCAAAAGATTATTTTAAATTCTTGTAAAGTCATACTGTAATTTTGTAATTTATACTCAGGAATTTTTTTGTAGAGATTAAAATACATGATCCAATCATCGTTATTTAAAGGAGGTAAGATTCCTGAAAACAACTGCCATTCAGTTATGGAAAGACCCGAGTCAGTTAATCTTGTAAGACCACCAACAATAATCATAATTGCTATAATCCAAAACATGGTTATCAACCAAAGAGATAATTGATTATTTATTTTTGGATTAACTGTATACATATAGCGATAAATATAATAATTTTTTAATAATCCAAATATATAAATGTCGCCGCATAAAAGAAAAAAACTGAGTAAAATTAGATCAGAATTAGATAAATTAGATAATACTCTAATTAAAGTTATAAAAAAAAGAACAGTCCTTGTTAATAAAGTATTAGCTCTTAAAGATAAAAAGAACCAAATAGTAGATCAAAGAAGAATTAACCTAATTCTTAAAAATATTAAAAAAAAATCTATACAAAATAAAATTGATCCAAAAATAACTAACCGAATTTGGAAGAATATGATCTGGTCTTATATTGATTACGAAAAAAGGAATTTTAAAAAAAAATAACTATTTACTGTGGGGTGGAAGTTTCTTTTCAACAAAAACTTCATGTTTACGAGTGGCAGGATTATACTTTTTTGCTTTTAATTTAACTTTAGCTTTTTCACCACCAGCAGGCTTTTTAACATAATAAAAAAAGGGACTATCGGGTTTAGCTTCTGGAACTAAACGTACTTTTACATGTGTTTTTTTTGCCATATTATTTTATTTTTTTTAAAATTTTAACAAGATTAGAAATCTTCACTAACTTGTTTTTTAAATTATCAGTCTTTATAGAATTATTTGAAGTTTCGTCAAGTTTTAATGGATCATTATTATTTAATATTTTTTTGGCGCCATTTATAGTCATCCCCTGTTCTTTAAGTAAAAAATGAATTTTTTTTAATAACTCAATATTTTTTTGATCATAATATCGTCTATTATTATTAAATATTTTAGGTTTTATTTGTTTAAATTTTTTTTCCCAAAAACGAATTGTATGTGTTGGTAAAGACTCACCCTTTTTGGATTTCAAACCTAAAATCTTTACAACTTCGCTTATAGTTTTGTATGAACCTGCTATTTTATTCATCTTTTTATTGGTTAATAAATTCTTTGAATTCTTTTGATGGTTTAAAAAGTACTACATCTCTCTCAGAAATAACTTTACTCTCTTTAGTTTTGGGATTTCTTCCAATTCTTGATTTTTTAGATCTAATAGAAAACGTTCCAAATTTTGAAATCTTTACACTTCTTTTTTTTTTTAAAGTTAGGGTTATTAATGAAAAAAATTCTTCAATTAGATTTTCAGAGATTTGTTTTGAAAATCCAATCTGCATATAAACTGTATTAACTAAGTCTTTTTTAGTTAAATTTATTCTCATTTTGTTTATATATTACTTCTAATTTTATCTATCAAATTTCCTTTTACAATCTTATTACAAACATTCAATGAGTTTGAAAATCCAATAAAATCAGTTCCACCATGACTTTTTACAACAGGTGAGTCTAAACCAATAAAAATTGCCCCATTATATAATCTTGGGTCCAATCTTTTTTTAAATTTCTTTAGGTTTGATATGTTTAATATGGATGAAATTTTACCTAAAATAGATCCACTTAATGCTTGTTTAAGTTCACTAGTTATAAAATTGGCTGTACCTTCTGCTGTTTTCAGTGCAACATTACCGGTAAAGCCATCAGAAACAATAACATTTACATTTCCATTCATAAGTTCATTTCCTTCTATATAACCAGCAAAATCAAAATTTTTAGATTTTTTGTCATTTAAGGTTTGATATGTTTCTTTAATAATTTCATTTCCTTTAAGCTCTTCAGAACCAATGTTTAATAATGCTACATTAGGTGTTTCATTGGGATATAGAGATTTGTAAAGTGATGAACCCATAATAGAAAAATCAACTAAGTTTTTTGAACTACATTCAATATTTGCACCAAGATCTAAAACTACACTCATACCTTTTTTGTTAGGCCAGAGAGCAGATAAAGCTGGTTTATCTATATTTTCAATCATTTTAAGATTCAATTTAGCAATTACAAGCAGCGCACCTGTGTTGCCTGCCGAAATAACAATATCAGTTTCTTTTTTTTTAACACTTTCAATTGCTAGCCACATACTAGTATCTTTACCTCTTTTGGCTGCTTCTAAAGGACTATCAGTACTTTTTACTACATTGGATGTATGAACTATTTCATAAGAGTCATCATTAATCTTGTCATTTATATGTTTTTTTATTTCATCCTGATCGCCAAAAATTTTAAAGAAGTTATTATTATTTGTTTTATTGTTATGAATGATACCATCAATAACTTTTTTAGGAGAACCATCACCCCCCATTGCATCAACTGCAATTTTAATTGAATCTGACATCGTTAAAAAATATTATTACTCTTTTGGATCTAAAACTTGACGACCTTTATACATACCTGTTTTTAAGTCTAAATGGTGAGATAATCTATATTCACCAGATTTTTTATCCTCAACAACGTTCTTAGGTGAGAACTTCATGTTTTGAGCTCTTCTCATTCCAGTCCTTGAAGGAGTTTGTTTACGTTTTGGTACAGCCATAATTAGAGGTTACTTACACCTTTTAAAAAAAAATTCAAAGATTTTTTACTTAAATTTTGGTTAAAATCATCAAAATATACAACTAAATTCTCTATTTTACTAAAATCTTCTAAGAATATAGAAAGTTTTTTCAATTTTTTATTTTTATCTAAATCATCCCAAAAATGAATTTCTGAAACAATTGCATGAAACAAATTTAAATAAACTTTCATTTTTTTGTTTATAGATTGATCTCCATAGCCAATTTCTCTAATACTAAGTTCTAATTGTCTGAAATTAAAATCATAAATTTTTTGTAAAATCTCTTTATTTTCCTTATTTTTATAGTTTTTTAAAAAAAAGGCAAAATGTATCAAAAAAAACGTTAAACGGTCAGAAAAATTATCTTGACGATTAAGTGAAATATATAAATCTTTATTTCTAGAGTAATTGATTAAATTGTTATAAATATTAATATAGTTTTTACTCATGCTAAAAATATTATATATAATTTTTTTTTCAATTATAGCAACAAATTGCTCATTTAAAAAAGTTGTAAAACATCACGGTGTGCCATTTCTAGAAAAAAAACAAAAAACATTGATAGTAAATGAGTCAACTACTAATGATATAAGAAAAATTTTAGGTAGTCCTTCAACAAGGAGTAAATTTGATAATGATGTATGGATTTATATTGAGAGAAAACAAACACAGTCAAATATAAAAAATCTTGGAAAAATGAGAATTTATAAAAATGATATACTTGTTTTAGAAATTGATAATTATGGAGTGCTTACTAAGAAAGAGTTTTTAAACATTGATAATATGGAAGATATTAAGATTGTTAGTAATACTACAGAAGCAGGATTTGCGAGAAACTCATTTATTTATGATTTTATGTCAAGTATGAGGCAAAAAATTAATGACCCTCTTGGTGTGAGGGCCAAAAAAAGAAAAGAAATTAGCCAGCGATAACAGCTAACAATAATAAAGCTACTATATTTGTAATCTTAATCATTGGATTAACTGCAGGTCCAGCAGTATCTTTATAAGGATCTCCAACTGTATCACCGGTTACAGCTGCTTTATGAGCTTCAGATCCTTTCCCCCCATGATTTCCATCTTCAATATATTTTTTTGCATTATCCCAAGCACCACCACCTGCGGTCATTGAAACAGCAACAAATAATCCAGTTATAATAACACCTAATAACATTGCTCCAACTGAAGCTAATGCAGCTACTTGGCCGCCAATGGCAAAAATAATAAAGTATAGAACAATTGGTGACAATACTGGCAATAATGATGGTATGATCATTTCTTTAATCGCAGCAACTGTTAATAAATCAACAAGCTTTGCATAATCAGGTTTTTGTTTTCTTTTCATAATACCTGGATATTTTTTAAATTGTCTTCTTACTTCAACAACTACAGCACCACCTGCTCTACCAACGGCTTGCATACCCATTGAACCAAATAAATATGGAAGCATTCCACCAATCAATAAACCCACAACAACATATGGATTTGATAAATCAAAAGTAACAACAATTCCCTCAAGTGCAGATCCTGCTTCTTTAGAGAAGTGCTTTATATCTTCAGTATATGCTGCAAAAAGAACTAAAGCTCCTAACCCAGCAGAACCTATAGCATAACCTTTTGTAACTGCTTTTGTTGTGTTTCCAACTGCATCAAGTGCATCTGTAGTTTTTCTCACATTATTTGGCAATTTTGACATTTCGGCTATACCACCTGCATTATCAGTAACAGGACCGTAAGCATCTAGTGCAACAACCATTCCAGCTAAAGCCAACATAGTTGTGACTGCAATTGCAATTCCATAAAGACCAGCAATATGATTGGTTGCTAGTATTCCAGTAACAATAATTAGAGCAGGAATTGCTGTAGCTTCTAGTGAAACAGCTAATCCTTGAATAACATTGGTTCCATGACCAGTTGTGGATGAACTAGCTACACTTCTAACAGGTCTGTAATTAGTTCCAGTGTAATACTCAGTAACCCAAATTAATAAACCCGTTATTACTAAACCTATAATTCCACAATAGTATAAACTCATACCTGAAAAAACTTTATTTTCTAAATTATAAGTATTGTCTAAACCTAATACATAGTCAGTAACTGGATAAAGTATTATTAGTGAAGAAACAGCTGAAACAACAAAACCTTTGTATAAAGCATTCATCACATTTTTACTTTTACCTAATTTTACAAAGAAAGTGCCTAATATAGATGTTAAAATACAAGCTCCACCAATAGTTAAAGGGTAAATCATCATAGACATATCACCCTGAAAAAAAATAGATGATAAAACCATTGTTGCAACAATAGTAACTGCATATGTTTCAAATAAATCAGCAGCCATACCTGCACAGTCACCTACGTTATCACCAACATTGTCAGCAATTACAGCAGGGTTTCGAGGATCATCCTCTGGTATACCGGCTTCAACTTTTCCAACTAAGTCAGCTCCTACATCGGCTCCTTTTGTGAATATACCTCCACCTAATCTTGCAAAAATCGATATTAAGGATGCACCAAATCCTAAAGCAACTAAAGCATTTACAATTTCTCTTTCATCAACATTAAATTTTAATAGTAAATAATAATAAACTGCGATCGATAATAATGCCAAACCTGCAACCAACATTCCTGTCACTGCACCAGATTTAAAAGCAACTGATAGACCACTTGCTAAACCTTTTCTAGATGCTTCCGCAGTTCTCACATTAGCTTCGACTGAAACTAGCATTCCAACATATCCGGCTATACCAGATAAAGTTGCTCCAATAAGGTACCCTAAACCAACAAGAGGACTAAAAGCAATGCTCACTATTACCAACACAACTACACCAACAATTGCAATAGTTTTATATTGTCTTGCTAAATATGCTTTAGCTCCAATTTGAATAGCTGATGCTATTTCTTGCATTTTAGAATTTCCTGCGCTTGAACTTAAAATATTTTTTCCAGTAAAATATCCATAAACGATAGATAAAAAACCTGCAGCAATAGTATATAAAAGAATAGATTCAACGTTTGAGTTCATAAAGACCTTAAATAAGTTGTTGGTTGTTAGTTATTAAAATCCGCACAATACAAAAAAGCGTATAAAAGGCAATAATTAACTTTTAAAATTGATGATAATAACCTTTGTCTTTAAGCCTAATTTTCTTCCCTTTTTGATCAATAATTTGTGATTTTTGAGATATCGAACAAATTTTTCCTATTTTAGAAATCTTAATATTCAATGTTTTGCTTAATTTATTAATGATTCTAGATTTAGATGAATTAGCTGTAAATAGAATCTGATAATCATCTCCCTTTGAAAAGAAATTTTTTTTATTAAGTCTTTTTAGTTTAATTATTTTTTCTAAATTTTTTGATATCGGCATCTTATGAAAAAATAATTTATAAGATAATTTTTGTTTATTAATAAGTTTTTCTAAATCTGTAATTAATCCATCAGAAATGTCTATAGAAGTGTTGGCAAATAATAATAACTTATTTACTAATTTAGGATGAAGATTGGGTAAATAATACTTATTTATAAAATATTTTTTCAGATTTTTATTTATATTGATACTTTTCTTTAAAATCTTTAGTCCAACATAGCTATCTCCTAAATTACCTGTAACATAAATATCATCACCTAATTTAGCATTGTTTCTAGGTATTATTTTTTTTGAAAATCCAACAGAGGTAATTGAAAAACTTAGTTTGTTAGATAATACGGTGTCACCCCCGCATAGAAAAATTTTATATTTTTTTTGTTCTTGGTTTAAAGATTTAGAAATTTTTTTTAAATTTGTGTTTGAAAAAGTTTTTTTATTACCTGAGCCAGAAATAAAATAGTATAATGGTTTAACACCTTTACAAATTAGATCTGAGATAGAAGATCTGATGACTTTTTTAATTACTAAATCAGGTTTTTTAAAATCAATAAAATGTGTACCTTGTATATAAGTATCTATTGAAATTACTAAATTTTTTGATTTATCAAAAAAAACATCATCATTTAATCTAAGTGAACCTTTATTATTTTTGGATAATTTGAAAAAGTACTTATTTATTAGCTCAAACTCATGCATTAGAGGATCTTAATTTTTTTGCAATATTATCTAATAAAGCATTTAAGTATTTTGTTTGGGAGTCATCTATGAAAAAGTTTGAGGCATCAAGATATTCTTTAATTATTATTTTCATTGGTAAATTTGGTTTGTACAAAAACTCATAAGTAGCCGATTTTAAAATAACCTGAAATAATTTATCTAAATTATTTAAAGAAAATTTTTCACCTAAATTTTTTTCTAATTCTTCAAGGATTATATCGTTACGTTCTATGGTACCTGAAACAATATCTTTAATAAATTTTTTAAACCTATGTTTTGGATAGGTTAGTTGTTCATCATCATTATAAAACTTACCATATAATTTTTGAATAATTATAACTCTAGGATTATTTTTAGGACTAAATGAAGTTTTCATTTTTGTGATAAAACTGACAAAACAGCATTAGCAGCTTCAACACCCTTTTTTTTTCTAGCTTTTGCTTGCTTCATATTCAAGCAAGTTATTATACCATTACCAATTGGTTTTTTTGAATTGATAGACAGTTTCATAATAGCATCTGTGGATGCTTGCGAAATAAAATCAAAATGTGGAGTTTGTCCTTTTATTACACATCCAAGAGCAATGAACCCATCGAATTTTTTTATATTTTTTGAGATTGTAACTGGAATTTCAAACACTCCAGGAACATTTAAAATTTTAACTTTTGAATTTTTAGGCAGTAAATTTATGGCACTTTTCAATAAACCACTTGATATGTCCTTATAATAATTAGCATTTACTATTAAAAAATTTTTATTCATTAAATTAACTCTTGTTTAGTTATCTTTATATCATAACCCTCTAAACCAATAACCTTTTTTGGTGATTTTGTGATTAATATCATTTTTTTAATTTTTAAATCTTTAATTATTTGCGCTCCAATTCCATAATTTTTTATTAATTTGTCATTACCTTTTTTATAAAAATCTTTATTCTTATAATCTTTAAGAGTTTGAGTGACTGACTTAAGATTTGTGTCTTTGATAAAAACCAAGATACAATTACTGAACTTTTTAAAGTAATTTAAAGTCTTATTAAATGAATTAGGCAATTCTTGATTAATTAAATAGTTATGTACTACGTTAGAAGAAATAACTCTTACTCTAGGAATAGTACCTTTTTTGATATTTCCTTTTACCAAGGCAAAATGTTCAGAGCCATCAAGCAAATTTTCATATATCTTAATCTTATAATTTTGATTTTTAAATTTAATATCAGACGATTTTTTAAGTTTAATTAATTTTTCTTTTTTTAAACGATAAGAAATTAAATCTTCAATTTTTCCAATCTTTAATTTGTGTTTATTGGCAAAGTTAAATAGATCTTGACCTTTGGCCATTGTACCATCTTCATTCATTATCTCACAGATGACTGCAGAATTATTTTTTTTTGCTAATTTAGAAATGTCTACAGAAGCCTCTGTGTGCCCTGCTCTAACAAGTACTCCTCCATCTTTTGCAATAATTGGAAAAATATGACCTGGTGACACAATATCTTTCTTATTTACATTTTTTTTGGATGCAATCCTTATAGTTCTAGCTCGATCTTTTGCTGAAATACCTGTTGTAATTCCTTTTTTTGCTTCGATAGATATTGTAAAGGCAGTTTTGTTTCTTGATTGATTAATCGGAGACATGAGTGATAAATTTAATCTCTTTGCTTGCAGACTATCCAATGCTAGACAAATTAATCCTCTTCCAAATTTAGCCATAAAATTAATATTTTTTGAATTTATATCACTAGTTGAAATTACTAGATCTCCTTCATTTTCTCTTTTTTCATCATCAACTAAAATAAACATACCGCCCTTTTTGGCAATTTTAATGATTGTTTCTATTGACGAATAATTACTTTTTAGCATTGAAAAAATTTTTAACGTATTTTGAAAGAATATCTATTTCTATATTTACAAGATTGCCTTTTTTAACCTTTGATAAATTAGTCAATTTAAAAGTATGAGGAATAACCCAAATTTGAAAACCTTTTTTTGTTTTTTTGGAAATGGTTAATGAAATACCGTTTATACATATTGAGGCTTTTTCAATAATATTTTTTCTCTCTTTTGAACTAATTTCAAAGTCAAAAATATAGGATTTATCAATTTTTTTTACGCTTAAAGTTTTACCAGTTGTATCAATATGTCCCTGACATATATGACCTGAAATCTTTTGACCATACTTAAGAGGTAGTTCTAAATTTATTACATCATTAATCATTAGATACTTAAATTTTGATCTTTTAACAGTTTCATTAGAGAGATAAAATTCCATTATTTTATTTTGAATTTTTATTAATGTTAAACAAACCCCATCACAAGCAATAGAAACTCCAATATCTTTAGAATTCAATTTGAGGTCTGATTTCACAAAAATATTAATACCTTTTGATCTTTTAGATATTTTCTTAATGAAACCCTTATTAAATATAATTCCGTTAAACATTTTATCTTTTATAGATTGTAATATTATCTTTGGCTAGTTTAGATGTAATTTTAGAAACCTTTTTATACTTACCATTTAAGATTCCAAATGAAGTAAAACCCTGATTTATTTTATTTACTCTAAGGATTTTTGAGCTTTGAAATAAATAAAATGTATCAATAAGTCTATTTTTTATTAAGTTTTTTGATATTTTGTCACCACCTTCAACAAGTAAATTTCTTGTGCCTAGAGTGAATAACTTTTTTAAGACTATCTTCAAGTCCAGTAATCCTTTATTATTTAATTTTGTTTTAATCAAAGTTAATCCTTTTTTTTTTAAAACTTTAATCTTTTTAGTATTAGATGAATGATAAAAAAGAATTGTATTACCTTTTTTTGCTGATTGAAAAATATAGCTTGTTAATTTGATATCTAAATTTTTATCTAGAATTATTCTTTTTGGTGAATATTTATTGTAACCCTTTAATCTGCATGTCAATCTTGGATTATCTATATTGAGGGTTTTACTTGAAATCATTATTGAGTCATTCTTATATCGTAGGTAATGGGTAATCTTATCTGAATTCTTATCAGTTATTCTTTTAGTTCCTTTACTATAAATCAATTTATTTTTCGAAACTGCAATTTTAGCTGTAACATAAGGTAATTTACTAGTTCTATTTTTAATATAAGAATCATAAAGATCTTTTGCATCTTCTTTTAGAAGGCCTCTCTTAACTTTAATCTTTTTACTTGATAAAATCTTAAAACTCTTTCCTTTTACTCTCTTATCGATATCCTCCATTGAATAAATTAATTCACTAATACCACTTTTAATTATATTTTTTGTACAAGGTGGTGTTTTTCCAAAGTGATTACAAGGTTCAAGGGTTACATACATTTTTGAACCTTTTAATTTTTCAAATGAATTTTTTATTGCGCTATGTTCAGCGTGTGGCCTACCATTGTATCCAGTCTGACCAATAGAAATAATTGTATCATTTTTTACAATTAGGCAGCCAACAGATGGATTGTCTCCCGTTAAACCTTTGCGTGATCTTGCTAAATTAATAGCAAGTTTCATGTAATTCTTATCTTTCGATGAAAATCTATCTTTTTTTGAAGACATCTATTTTGTCCACAAATTGTACAAAATCCTTTTCTTCTCTGAAGTTTCGATAAACTGAAGCAAATCTAACATAAGCAACCGGATCTAGTTCTTTTAAACCCTCCATTACCATTGTTCCAATTGTAGTTGTTGATATTTCATTTTGTCCTAGTTCTTCAAGCGCTCTAGATACTTTACTTATGAATTTTTCAATTGTTTCTGTATCTAAAGGTCTTTTTTTTAAAGCTATATAGATTGATTTGGACAATTTATCCCTATCAAAAGCAGATTTTCTTCCATTTTTTTTGACAACCATTAATTCTCTATATTGAATTCTTTCAAAGGTAGTAAATCGTTCGCCACAAGCACATAACCTTCTTCTACGTATTGCTGTTCCATCCTCTGTTGGACGTGAGTCTACAACTGAGGTCTCGCCTTTTTTTTCGCAAGGACAAATCATTTATTTAAGTTTTTATATATTGGAAAATTAGAACATAAATTAACAACTTCATTTCTTACTTCGTTTTCCACTTCACTGTTATCATCAGGATTTTCAGAAAGTCCTTTTATAACCTCAGTTATTAATTCTCCTACTTTTTCAAATTCTTTTAAACCAAATCCTCTTGTTGTAGCGGCTTGAGATCCTAATCTAATACCAGAAGTAATCATTGGTTTTTCTGTATCAAATGGTATTCCATTTTTATTACATGTTATGTTAGCTCTACATAAACTTTCAGAAGCTAAATTTCCTTTCACATTAAAAGGTCTTAAATCCACTAACATTAAATGAGTATCTGTTCCACCTGAATAAATTTTAAAGCCATTATTTTTTAAAGTTTCAGCCAACATTTTAGCATTTGCTAAAACGTTTTTAATATATGTCTGAAACTCTGGCTTTAGTGCCTCATAAAAACCTGCTGCTTTAGCTGCAATAATATGCATTAAAGGTCCACCTTGATAACCAGGAAAAACAGCTGTATCAAATTTTTTTCCTAGGTCTTCATCGTTAGATAAAATTATACCACCTCTGGCACTTCTAAAAACTTTATGCGTGGTTGAGGTTACAACATGTGCATAATCACATGGGTTTGGATATCCTTTGCCTGCAACTAATCCTGAGAAATGTGCCATATCAACCATTAAATATGCTCCAACTTTATCTGCAATTTCTCTAAACCTTTTAAAATCAATAACTCTTGAATAAGCACTTCCACCAGCGATAATCAATTTTGGTTTATGCTCTAAAGCTAATTTTTCAACATTATCGTAATCAATTAATTCAGATTTTTTATCAACATCATAGCTTATTGCATTAAACCATTTCCCAGACATAGATATTTTAAGACCATGTGTTATATGACCACCAGAATTTAAGCTCATACCCATAAACGTATCGTTCGGTTTAAGTAGTGCTAGAAACACTGCTCCATTTGCTTGTGCACCTGAATGAGGTTGAACATTGGCATATTTACAATTAAAAAGTTTTTTGATTCTCTCCAGTGCTAATTTTTCAGCCACGTCAACATGTTCACAACCATTATAATATCTTTTTCCTGGATAACCTTCGGCATATTTATTTGTAAGAACTGAACCTTGAGCTTCTAAAACTGCTTGTGAAACAATATTCTCCGAAGCTATAAGCTCAATATGATTTTGTTGTCTTATTAACTCATCGTTAATAGCTTTAAATAAATCAGGATCAGACTGTGAAAGACTTTTTTCAAAAAAATCTTTATAATCTGAATTTAAATATTTTGTTTCACTAGACATATATTCTATATTTTTTTTACTCTTTTTTTGTGTCTTCCACCCTCAAATTTTGTATTAACAAAAACTTCTATACATTTAAAAGCTGTATTTTTATTTGTTAATCTAGATCCTAATGTAATAATATTTGCATTGTTATGCAATCTAGATAATTTTGTATTTTTAACAGAATAACACACAGCTGCTCTAATTTTTTTATGCTTGTTTGCCGCCATTGACATCCCCATACCAGAACCACAAACCAAAATACCTATATTTTTGCTATTATTGGATACCTTTTTGGAAAGTTTATGTGCATAATCTGGATAATTAACTGATGTTTTGGAATCATTTGTCCCCATATCTTGAAATAGAAACTTTTTTGAAAATTTTTTCTTAATTTGCTCTTTTAAATTAAAGCCTGCATGATCTGATGAAATAAATATCTTTTTCAATTTAATTAAATTTATAATCTAACACACATGCAACAAGGTGAATTCTATTTTCTTCACCACCATTAAAAGCATTATGATATTTTGTATTATTCGTAATCCAAACAGATCCATCTGCTGGCATATGTTTTGCAACATGATCTACAACCATAATAGCTCCAGGATTAGTAATTATAGGAATGTGTAATCTTGGTTCAGGATCTCTATGCCAACTTAGAGTAGATCGAGGTTCTTTTAATAAAATTCTTACCCTACCCAATTTATACTTAGATGATAAAGTTTCAAAAACTTTTTTAAAATATGTATCTTTGTAATCATCAATAAATTCTGAATAAGCAGCTTCATCAATTTTTTGATCTCTTACAACTTCTTTTCCACTTTTGTCAGGTTTAGTCCAAAAAACCCCTCTAGCTTTATTCCCCTTAATTGAGTCAGGATCTCCAGGGATTTGGGTTAAAGATATTGCCCCAAAGTTCGAAACACCCTCTACTCCACTGAAGTTTTTTATTTTAAGTATCTCTTTATAAGCTTTCTGAAGTTCATTAATGTCAAATTTGACATCCTGTCTTTGAAAGTCGTTAAAATTTAGTTCCATAAGATTGTTTAATATCTTTTTTAAGTTATATTTGTATATAACATTTGTCGCATATTATAAATATATTTAAAAATGATTACAGGTAAATATCCAGGATTAAGACTTAGACGAAGTCGAAAAAATGATTGGTCTAGAAGACTAATCGAAGAAAATAATTTGACCCCTAATGATTTTATATTACCAATATTTTTGATTGATGGCAAAAATAAAAGACAAGAGATTAAATCAATGCCTGGAGTTTATCGATATACATTGGATAAGATTAATTCTGTTGTAGACAAGGCAATAAAAAAAGGCCTTCCAATGATAGCGTTGTTTCCTTATACCGAAAAAAAAAAGAAAAATTTTATTGGTACCGAAGCATTAAATGAAGACAATTTAGTTTGTAGAGCATTAAAATTAATAAAAAAAAGATATAAGAATCAAATTGGAATAATGTGTGATGTTGCTTTAGATCCATATACTTCTCATGGACATGATGGATTATTAAAAAAAGATTATGTTCTTAATGATGAAACAATTAAAATTTTGATAGATCAATCTTTACTACAAGCTCAGATGGGATGTGATGTTCTTGCTCCATCAGATATGATGGATGGTCGAATTGGTGAAATTAGAAAAGTATTAGACAACAATGGATTTAAGATGACACAAATTTTATCTTATGCTGTAAAATATGCATCAAGTTTTTATGGACCTTTTCGTGATGCAGTAGGATCTAAGGGTCTACTTAAGAGTAGTAAGAAAAATTATCAAATGGATTTCAGAAATAGTAATGAAGCTCTTAGAGAAGTAGCACTAGATATTAAAGAAGGAGCTGACATGGTAATGGTTAAACCTGGCCTACCCTACCTGGATATAATCAAATTAGTTAAAGAAAATTTTAAAATACCTGTTATGGCTTATCAAGTTTCAGGGGAGTACAGTCTTTTAGAAAATGGTATTAAAAAAGGTCTAACTAGTAATGATATAGTGATAGAGAGTTTAATTGCATTTAAAAGGGCTGGTGCTAATGCCATTGTAAGTTACTACGCTGATAGATTAGATGCGATCTTAAAATAATCATTTAAGACTGTTTATAAAATTCAATCTACTAATTGGTTGAGAAAGATTATTGGGTCTGAGTATGGTTTTTTCTAAATAGTCACCAATCAAAAATAATCCTTTTTTGAGATTGATTAGGTCAACAGGTTCTTCATTTTTTTCAATTAAAAAATTGGGAATTATCTTCTTGTTAGTATTTGATTTAGAAATGTATTGAAGTTTATCTCCAACAACTTCTTTATCAACTAAATTTTTTAATTCTAAATCATACCCAAGAACTCTAAATAATTCTAATTCCCAAAAAATATATCTTTTGATCCAATTATCTTTATCAAGCAATAAATAAAAATCTTTTATCAATTCAAATATATTTATATTTTTTTGATTTTCAGCTGTTAAAATTTTAATTAAATTCATAGCAGACGTTATACAAGATAGTTTCTTTTGATTATCAAAATACAATGGTGATAAAGCCTGTTGTATTTCAATTTTAAAATAACCAAGTTTATTATCATTTTTTGAATTGAAATTAACATGAATCTTATTTCCAATTTGTAGATAGTTTTTAATTTTTTTTGAAGTTCCACCAAAAATAATGCCTGAAACTTTACCATGATCTTTAGTGAAAACTTCTGATATAATTGAATTTTCACTATATTTATTTTTTGATAATAGATATCCTTTATCGTCCCAAATCATAACTATTTAATATTTTGTAAGCATAATATAGCAGCATTTTGTTCAGCATCTTTTTTTGATTTTCCTTGAGCAGTATAGAATTTTGTATCTTGTAATTTTACAGCTACTTTAAAAATTGGCATATGCCTCGGACCTGAGTTTGAAATAAGTTTATATATTGGTAATCTTTTATAATGTTTTAAAGAAAATTCTTGTAATTTAGTCTTAGCGTCAATTTGAGTAACAACACTATCTTTTATATTATTGGACCATAAGTTTAATATAACTTTTTCAACTACAATAAATCCTTTATCTAAATAAATAGACCCTAAGAGTGCTTCACAACAATCTGCAAGTACCTTATCCTCAATTAAATTTTTTCTATTTTTTACGTTAAATGTTAGAACATATTTGTGTAAATCTATTTTTTTTGCAATTTCTAAACAAGTTTTTTTGTTCACTAATGAGGCAAATTTTTTATCTAAAATACCTTCTTTCTCATTAGGATAAATTTCTAATAGTTTTTTAGCAATTATAAGGCCTAATACTCTATCTCCTAAAAACTCTAATTTTTCATAGTTATTAACTTTATCAAAACTTTTATGAGTAAGAGATTTAATTAATAAATCTTTATTTTTAAAATTACATTTAATCTTTTTTTCTAATGCTGAATAATTAATTCTCATTAATTTATCTTAGTAAAAAATCTATCAAATCTTAAAGATTTATTCCATTTCCAAAAAGAAAATATACTTCCAATAGATCTATCAGATGAAAAAAAAATAAATCTTGCTTTTCCTACTAAATTATCCTGATGTACATAACCTACACTACTTAAAAACCTACTGTCTTTAGAACAATCCCTATTATCACCCAAGAAAAAATAATGATTTTCAGGGACCTTGAATGTATCGGTGTTCTGCAGTGGAAAATTTTTAAGGTAAACTGTATTGTATTTTTTACCATTTGGTAAAATCTCCTCAAATAAAGAAACTTTTATTTCTTTTCGACCACAAAAAGTACTGTTTTTTTTTAGTATTTTTGATTTAATTATTTCACTATTATTTAAATACAAATTGGCATCCTGAAATTTAATAATATCACCTGGTAAACCAATTAATCTTTTAATGTAATCAGTTCTATTATCAGCAGGTGTTTTAAAAACTACTACATCACCTCTTTTTGGATTATTTGACATTATTCTTCCTTTAAAAATTGGAGGACTGAAAGGAAATGAATGTTTGCTATAACCATAGGTATATTTTGTGACAAAAATTCTATCTCCTACTAATAAATTAGGCTCCATAGATGATGATGGAATATAAAATGGTTGGATTAAAAAAGATCTAATAATAACTGCAATTATCAAAGCATAAAACAGTGTTTTTGTATTTTCTATTAAAAATTTTTTATTAAACATTATTTGCTTTGTAAAATTGTAAATGCAATTGAATAATCCCTTTCGTCTGAAATTGAAAGAAACAAATCATAGGTTTTAACTTTAAATTTTCTATTTATAATTTTGTCAATTTTTTTGGATTTTTGATAATAAGGCTTACCAATTTTATCGTTTAAAATTTGAATATCCTTAAAGTTTAGATTATTTCTAAAACCTGTTCCTATTGATTTTGCTAAAGCTTCTTTTGCAGCAAATCTTTTTGCAAAATAGTTTGTTTTATTAGAAATATTTTTTGAAAAATAAATTTCTTTGTTACCAAATGTTCTTGAAACAAATAATCTATTTTTTATTAAAGATTTAATCCTTTTATTTTGAATTATGTCGACACCTATACCCAATATACGCATATTATTTTTTATTTAAAATTCTCTTAAAATTCTTTATTACTTTAGGAAGACCATTAAAGATAGACTCTCCAACTAAAAAATGTCCAATATTAAATTCTTTGATTTGTTTTATTTTAGCAAGAAATTTAGTTGTTTTATAATCTAGACCATGACCTGCATGAACTTCTAAACCTAAATTATTTGCAAGGATAGAGCATTTTTTTATTGTTTGAAGTTCAGTTATATAATTTTTTTTTGATTTGACTAAATTTGCTATTTTACCTGTATGAATTTCAATACAATCTGTTTTAAGTTTTTTAGATAATTTAATATCTTTAAATGACGGGTTAATAAACAAACTAGTTCTAATATTCCTTTTTTTGAATTTAGAAATTATTTTTTCTAATTTAGTTTTATTTTTCTTTAAGTTTAAGCCTCCTTCTGTGGTTATTTCTTTTCTGTTTTCTGGCACTATACAAACAAAATTAGGCTTTAGCTTTAAAGCAGAATTAATCATCTTCGAATTAGTTGAGACTTCTAAATTAACTAAAAGATTCTTTATTGAACAGATTTTTTTGGCATCACTATCATTAATATGTCTTCTGTCTTCTCTCAAATGTATTGTAATTGAATTTGCACCACATTTTTTTACAAACTTAGCAGCAAAGAAAGGATCAGGATGGTGTTCACCTCGAGCATTTCTAATGGTGGCTATATGATCAATATTTACTCCTAAACGTTTCACTTAATAAATCTACTTCCAGGTTTAGTAACAGGTATTGATATCAAGTTCTTTGGCAACTTTTTTTTTTTATATGTTGGAACACTTATTTTTAATTGAGATACAATTCTTTTTTTAATTTTTAATGTTTGTTTTGATGATCTATCTATTAGTGATGCAAAACCTAATAGTTTTGCTTTGCTATCTTTAATTAATCTAACACATTCTAAACTTGACTTTCCTGTTGTAATTACATCTTCAATAATTAAGACATTCATTCCTTTTCTAATATTGAAACCTCTTCTTAGTGTAAATTTACCCTTTACTCTTTCACAGAAGATTGTCTCTTTTTTTAAGATTCTACCTATTTCATAGCCAATAACTATGCCACCCATAGCTGGTGCCAAAATTAAGTCTATTTTTTTAAATCTTTTTTTTATCTTACTTGCCAATGATTTGCATATTTTTTCAGCTAGAAATGGTTGGCTAAGTAATTTAGCACATTGAATATATTTAGATGAATGAAGTCCTGATGATAAAACAAAATGACCTTCTAACAAAGCATCAGTTTTTCTTAAAATATCTAAGGATTTTTTGGGTGAAAGCATTTCTTTTATCTTCGTGTCTAATTATCTTAAATTTTATACCCTTTTGTTTAAGCTCTGCAATAAAATTAGTAAAATTTTTTAGATCTCTAATTATTAATTGGAACTTAAAATTAATATAATTAGGGTTTTTACCTGTCATCTCAAGATTGGAGATATTTAGTTTATGTTCACCAATTAGAGAACTTACATTTCCAAGCTGACCTGGTTTATCAGGTAAAGAAATCCACAATGTAGTATTATATTTTTTGATTCTTTCTTCTTTTTTCTCTCCCCTATCATGCCAATACCTTCTAATAGCAGCTCTCGCTTTGCCAGTTTTAGTTGTTGGTATCCAGTGCAAAGAAGGAGATTGATTTTTTGATGTAGTGATATTTACTCTATCACCATTTCTTAATATAGATTGTAATTCACTTTTATTACCATTAATTTCACATCCAATGGCTGTATCTCCTATTTTGGTATGAACAGCATAAGCAAAATCAATAGCTGTAGCATCTTTAGGTAATTTAATTACAGATCCTTTAGGTGTAAAACAAAAAACGTTTTCCTGAAACATTTGAAGTTTAGTGTATTCATATGAGTGTTCAGGGTTTTCATTCTTTTCAATAATTTCAACAAGATCCTTCAACCAATCATACTCTTTCCATGTTAATGAATTAAACTTTTCTGAGGATTTATACTGCCAATGTGATGCTATGCCTCTTTCAGCAAATTCATGCATTTGTTTTGTTCTAATTTGGATTTCAACAGGCTTTTTATATGAACCAATAACTGATGTGTGAATTGATTTATATCCATTTATTTTTGCAGAGGAAATATAGTCTTTAAATTTTCCAGGAATACAATTATACGCTTTGTGAATTATTCCTAAAGATTTATAACAATCATCAGTATCATCAACTATAATTCTAAAACCAATAATGTCAGTAATTTGCTCTAATGAAACTCTTTTCTTTTGAACTTTTCTCCATATAGAAAAAGGAGTTTTTTCTCTCCCATATATTTTTGAATTAATATTATTTTCAATCAACAACTGATTAAATTCAGATGATAGACTTTCAAAAATATCTTTTTTATCTAATTTAATTTCTTCAAGTCTTTTTTGGATTAATGACCTGCCTTCATGATTGAGAATTTCAAAAGACAAGTCTTCTAGTTCATCTCTTATTCTGTGCATTCCCATTCTGTCTGCTAATGGAGCATAAATTTCCATTGTTTCTTGAGCAATTCTTTTTCTTTTGTCTTCTTTATCAATAGCTTTAATTGTTCTCATATTATGTAATCGATCAGCAATTTTGACTAATAAAACTCTAATATCTTTTGAAGTAGCTAATATCAATTTTCTAAAATTTTCAGCTTTTGAATTAGCTGAGGCAGTATTTTCTAATACTGATATTTTTGTAACACCGTCAACTAAATCTGCAACTTCAGAGCCAAACTCACCTTTTATAGTTTCATATGTCGCATAAGTGTCTTCAATTGTGTCGTGTAAAAGACCTGTTGTAATTGTTGCACTATCTAATTTTAAATCAGTTAAAATATTAGCAACTTCTATTGGGTGAACTGAGTAAGGATCACCAGATGCTCTTTTTTGATTACTATGAGCTTTAACAGCAAAATCATAAGCTTTATTAAGTTTCTCTGGATTTAAAAACTTATTATATCCTTTAACTTTATTTATTAATTCTTCAGAATTTAACATAGTTTATTATAGCATCTATTTAGATTTGTTTAATAGATCTAATGTCACTATTTGATAATGATGATATTAGTTTTTTTTATATTAACTTTTAAAACAGGATGTTTCCAATCTTTATCTATCTCAAAAAGAGGTAAAAGAACAAAATTACGGGTATGCATTCTTGGATGTGGTAAAATTAAGTTATTTTCCATTCTTTGATTTTTAAAGTCAATTATATCTATATCACAAACGCGAGGTGAATTTTTTGGCATTTTTTTCCTACCTAATCTAGTTTCAATTTCTTTGCATTTTTTAATTAGTTTGAAGGGTGTTAAATAAGTTTTAATCCTAACTACTATATTTAAAAATTTTGGATTTTTAGGATTGGGCCAAGATAAACTTTCATAATAACTCGAACATTCTAATATATTGATATTATTCTTTAATAAGTTTGATTTTGTATTTTCAATATTTCTCTTTTTATTTCCTAAATTTGAACCTATTGCTAAATAGATTGGTTTAACTGGATTTTCTGACATATCTTGCCCTCTCTCGACTCCAGTCTCTATTTTTTTTTGTTGCTCTCTTGTCGTATTGTTTTTTACCTTTTGCAACTGCTAGCTCTACTTTAGCTTTTCCTTTTTTAAAGTACATTTTTGTAGGTACTATAGTAAATCCATCTCTTTGCATTTTACCTATAAGCTTATTTATTTCTCTTTTATTTAATAGAAGTTTTCTTTCATCTGTTGGATTATGATTTGAGTAACTTGCTTGTTTATATGATGAAATATGTGAATTTATTAAAATTATTTCACCATTTTTTTCAATTGCATAAGAATCAGCAATATTTACTTTACCATCTCGAATAGATTTAATTTCAGATCCTTTAAGAACAATTCCAGCCTCTAATAAATCTTCAAAAAAATAATTAAAACTTGCTTTACGATTAAGGCAAATAATTTTCAAACCAGAATTGGTCTTTTTGTTCATTAAATTAATTTTGCAGACAGAAGTGCTTTTTTAACTATTTCTTTAGTAGGATTGGTTATTTTAACTAACGGTAGTCTTACCTCATCATCACAGAGATCTAATAATTTAGCAGCATATTTTACTGGACTTGGATTGCTTTCTATAAACATCGAATGATGCACAGGCTGTAAAATCTTATCAAGTCTTTTTGCTTCAGAGATTGATTTTTCATCACTCATAATTGACAGTTTCTGAAAATCTGAACATAGTTTTGGTGCAATATTTGCTGTAACACTTATCGCACCAACACCTCCCCTTTTATTAAATTCCAATGCATTATCATCGTTACCAGTCAATTGCATAAAATCTTTACCCATCTTTTTTAAAGTTTGATCAACTCTATTCAAATCACCAGTAGCATCTTTGACTCCTATAATATTTTTAAGCTCATATAATCTTGCCATTGTGTCAACTGACATGTCTATAACTGATCTGCCTGGGATATTATAAATTATTATAGGAATTCCACATTTATCGTTAATTGATTTATAATGTTGATATAAACCTTCTTGGGTAGGTTTATTATAATAGGGAGTAACAATAAGTGCTCCATTAGCACCTATTTTTTCAGCGTGAGAAGTTAAAGATATAGCTTCTTCTGTAGAATTTGATCCTGTTCCTGCAAATACAGGTAATTTTCCTGCACTTTCTTTCACACAGAGCTCTATAACTCTTTCATGTTCATCATGGCTTAATGTTGGAGATTCTCCAGTTGTTCCAGCTGGAACTAATCCATTTGTGCCATTTTTAATGTGAAAATGAATTAACTTGATATAAGTTTCGTCATCAAGTTTATCATTTTTAAATGGAGTAACTAAAGCAACATTTGATCCTTTAAACATAAATACTTATAACATAGATTGTTGATTCATATAGTAAAGATTATGTCAAAAAAAATCATATTTTTTATACTTTTATTTAATCTGACTGGGTATGCAGGTATTGCCTCATCTGAGATAGTCCCATTAAAAAAACCAATTCAAACTAAAGAGGAAACACAAAAAAAGTTACTAATAGATGTATTAAAACCACTACCAAAACCAATAGAACAAACTGAAAAAAAAGTAATAGAGGAAAAAGTTATTGTTGAGAAAAAAAATAAAAACGGTTTAATTCTACCCAAAAAGAAACCCTTAATTGCAGGAACTGAAAAAGTTAAAGATATAAAAATATCAAAATACTATAATAAAAAGGACTTTAATTTAGCCAAAAAAGCCATTTCTGAGATGAAAAGAGCTAAATGGACTGATGCTTTGAGAACTTCAAAAAAAGCTAAAGATAAATCAATATATAATTTCATTCAGTGGAGACATCTCTTAAGAAAAGGAAACCAAGCTTCTTATTACGATTATAAAACTTTCATGGATAAAAATGAGGATTATCCAAGAATTGGTCGTGTAAAATATTTGGCAGAACATAAACTATCGACTGATAAAATTTCTCCAAAAAAAATTATTGATTGGTATGGATCATCTGAGCCGTTAAGTGGATTTGGCAGAATGATACTTGGTGAAAGTTATACTTTAACAGGAAATAAAGAAAAAGGCATACAGCTAATAAAAGAAGGTTGGATAACCGCGGAGCTCACTAAATCTGAACTAAGATTTTATAGGAAAAAATTTAAAAAGTATCTTGATGCTAATGACTATGTAAAAAGAGCAGACTATCTTGCTTGGAATAATAAATATTGGGATCTGAAGCGAATGCTAAGGTATTTACCAAAAGATTATGAACTTTTATATAATGCAAGACAATTATTAATGAGCAAATCTTATGGTGTAGATAATGCGATATCTAAAGTACCCGCTAAATTTAAAGGTGACTCTGGATTAAATTACGACAGATTAAAATGGAGAAGGAAAAGAGGTCGAGTTGATAGTTCTGTTGAAATTTTATTAAAAATTAAAAATACTAAAGATTATTTAGTAAGACCAGATAAATGGTGGAAGGAAAGAGAAATTATCTCAAGATCTTTAATCTACAAAAAAAGATATGAATTAGCTTATAAAATTTCTAGTAACCATGCTATGACTGAAGGACCAGAATTTGCTGCCGCAGAATGGATGAGTGGTTGGATTGCTTTAAGCTTCTTAAATGATCCATTATTAGCCAAAGATCACTTTGAAAATTTTTATAACAATGTTGGGTATCCAATTAGTGTTGCTAGAGGTGCTTACTGGTTAGGAAGAACTTATAAAAAGTTAGGCTATGATGAATTATCAACTAAGTGGTTTAATGAAGCAGCAAATTATTTGACAACATATTATGGTCAACTAGCATTTAGAGAGTTAGATCCTAATGGAAAATTTGAACTTACAAAAGATATAGAAGTTAAAAAAGAATATCGAGATTATTTTTTCAAAAAAGAAATTGTTAAAATAATCTATCTATTAGATGAACTTGATGAAGATAAATATACAAAACATATACTTAGACATTTGGCAAACGATAATGTTGATAGTGGAAGTGAAATTTTAGCTGCAGAACTTGCAACTAATATTGAACGTTTTGACTTTGCGATCCAAGTCGCAAAAATTGCCTCATATGAAAAAAGATTTCACAATAAATATAATTATCCAATTATAAGTACACCTAAATATATTAATGGAAGAAAAATTCCTGAAAGTGCATTTATTTTATCTATTATAAGACAAGAAAGTGAATTTGATTTAAGTGCTAATAGTCATGCAGGAGCAAAAGGTTTGATGCAATTGATGCCTTATACTGCTAAGTTAGTTGCTAAACAAGCAAAGCTTCCTTATTCAAAATCTAGATTAACTACTGATCCTGAATATAATATCAATTTAGGTTCACATTATATTGCAGGTTTAATTCTTGAGTATGAAGGTGCGTACCCTTTTGCAATAGCAGCTTATAATGCTGGTCCAAAACGTGTAAGATATTGGAAAAAAATAAATAAAGATCCACAAAAAAATCAAACCAATTATGTTGATTGGATTGAACTAATCAAATTCAAAGAAACAAGAAATTATGTTCAGAGGGTTCTAGAGAACTATAATGTATATAGATATATACTTGAACAAAAACCAATCCCTATGAAAGATTTTTTCAAAAATAACCCCCTATTTTAAAATATGGCGGAAGAGGAGGGATTCGAACCCTCGGTACAAGTTTCCTCGCACGGTCATTTAGCAAACGACTGGTTTAAGCCTCTCACCCACTCTTCCAAGAAATTTGTCGCTTTCGATTGTATTGAATAATCAATATTAATAAAGTAATTATTCATTAATAATGAAAAATAGATATTCAATATTTTCACTAATAAAGAATGCTTTCTCTTATCATGAAAACTGGGAAAAAGCTTGGAAAGACCCTACACCTAAAAAAGAATATGATGCTGTAATTGTTGGTGGTGGAGGACACGGTCTTGCAACAGCATATTATCTAGCCAAAAAACATAATATGAAAAATATTGCTGTTGTAGAAAAAGGTTGGATCGGTGGAGGAAACACTGGAAGAAATACAACTATAATAAGATCAAATTATTTATGGGATGCTAGTGCTGGTCTTTATAACCATGCATTAAAAATTTGGGAAGGTTTATCACAGGAATTAAATTATAATGTAATGTTCAGTCAAAGAGGTGTCATGAACCTTGCTCATAATCTTCAAGACGTAAGGGACTTAAAAAGAAGAACTCATGCCAATAGATTGAATGGAATTGATGCAGAATATTTAAATACAAAAGAAGTTAAAAAATTTTGTCCCATTATAAATACTTCTCCAGATATTCGATATCCAGTATTAGGAGGAACATTACAAAGAAGAGCTGGAACAGCTAGACATGATGCTGTTGCCTGGGGATATGCCAGAGGTGCAGATGAAATGGGAGTTGATATAATTCAAAATTGTGAAGTTAAAGCTATTAAAAGAAATGGTGATAAAGTTGAGGGTTTAGAAACAACAAAAGGTTTTATTAAAACAAATAAAATTGGAGTTGTAGCGGCTGGTCATTCTAGTGTTATAGCTAATATGGCAGGTTTAAAATTACCACTAGAGAGTAAACCTTTGCAAGCTTTAGTATCTGAACCCGTCAAGCCAATTATTGATACAGTCGTAATGTCAAATGCGGTGCATGCTTATGTCAGTCAATCTGATAAAGGAGAACTAGTTATTGGTGCTGGAACTGATGATTATATCTCGTATTCACAAAAAGGTAGTCATGATATTGTTGAAGGAACTTTAAATGCAATATTAGAATTATACCCAATATTTAGTCGAATGAGAATGCTACGACAATGGGGAGGAATTGTTGATATCTGTCCTGATGCTAGTCCTATAATTAGTAAAACATCAATTAAAGGTTTATATTTTAATTGTGGATGGGGTACTGGAGGATTTAAAGCAACCCCAGGATCAGGAGATTTATTTGCTCATACAATAGCAAATGATGAACCTCATGAACTTAATGCTGCCTTCAATATTAATAGATTTGTAAGTGGTGATCTAGTTGATGAACATGGTGCCGCTGCTGTTGCACACTAATGTTTATAATTAATTGTCCTTTTTGTGGTGAACGTGAACAAAGTGAATTTAAAGCTGGTGGCGAAGCACATATAGAGAGGCCTAAACAACCAACAGAATTAAGTGACGATGAGTGGGCAGAATATTTATTTATGAGAAAAAATATAAAAGGAATTCAATTTGAAAGATGGAACCATATACATGGATGTAGAAAATGGTTTAACATGGTACGTGACACTTCAAATGATGAGATAAAAGCAATTTATAAAATGGGTGAAAAACCACCTGTCAAATAAGATATGTCAAAAAATTTAAGAGTTAAAACTAGTAAATTTGTTGATGAAACTTACAGAGTTTCATTCAAATTTAATGGTTCAAGATATTATGGTTATAAGGGAGACACTCTTGCATCTGCACTATTAGCAAATGATATTCATTTAGTTGGCAGAAGTTTTAAATATCACAGACCAAGAGGAATTATGACCTCGGGCTCTGAAGAACCAAATGCCATAGTTCAGCTTCATAATAATTCAGATAGAACTGAACCTAATGTACGAGCTACAGAGATAGAAATCTATGAGGGCTTAGAGGCTTCAAGTCAAAACTGTTGGCCAAGTGTAAACTTTGATATTGGTGGAATAAATAATTTACTTTCTCCCCTACTACCAGCTGGTTTTTATTATAAGACCTTTATGTGGCCTGCTAGTTTTTGGGAAAAATACGAATATTTTATTAGGAAATCTGCAGGGTTAGGAAAATCTCCTACTACACCTGATCCTGATATTTACGAACATGAATATATTCATTGTGATGTTCTGATTGTTGGTGCAGGAATTTCAGGAATTATGGCTGCAAAGACTGCTGCTAAAAATGGACTAAAGACACTTCTAGTTGATGAAAAACCGAACTTAGGTGGATCAACAATATATCAAAATTCAGAACATTTTAAGATAAACAATCAAAATTCAGGTTCATGGTTAGAAAAAGAAATTAATGAAATAAAGAAAATAGATAGTTTAGATATAAGAATAAGAACAAGTGTAGCTGCATTTCATGGTTATAATTTTCTTTTAGCACGTGAAAATCTTACAGACCATCTGCCGATTGAACAAAGAAAAAATAAGACCAGACAAAAATTACTCAAAATTAGAGCCAAAAAAGTAATTACAGCTACTGGATCTTTAGAAAGGCCTTTAATTTTTGATAACAATGACAGGCCAGGAATTTTGCTTTCTTCAGCAATAAAAAGATATGCTGATTTGTTTGGTGTTGCTTGTGGAGAAAAAAATATATTCTTAACCAATAATGATAGTGCCTATGAGTCTGCTATTAGCTTAA
>CACDTN010000004.1:0-115170 GCA_902555725.1 uncultured Pelagibacteraceae bacterium
ACTAGCGAAATATATCATAATCACTTGATAAGAGATTTTATAGGTATTGAAAAAATTGTATTACAATATATTTAAGATTGATTATTTTTTTTTAACTATTAAAAACAACTTCGTAAATTAGGAGTTATTTTGATAGTACATAAAGTTAAAGTTTATCCATCCAAGATTCACCTTGCCAAAAAAAACCAGCTAGCCTGGAAAATTGCAGAGATTGCAAGTGATAATTCAAAATTAGATAAAAATGCAATTGAAATGGCAATTAATAGAATTATTGATAACGCTTCAGTTGCTATAGCATCTTTAAACAGAAGACCTGTTATTTCTTCAAGAGAAATGGCTTTAAAACATTCTAGAAAAAATGGAGCTTTATTATTTGGTGTCAGCAACAAATTAAAATTTGATTGTGAATGGGTAGCTTGGTCTAATGGAACTGCAGTAAGAGAACTAGATTTTCATGATACTTTTTTAGCTGCAGATTACAGTCACCCTGGAGATAATATTCCTCCATTATTGAGTGTTGCTCAACAAAATAAAAAAAGTGGTTTAGATCTTTTAAGAGGAATTATAACCGCATATGAGGTCCAAGTAAATTTGGTTAAAGGTATTTGTTTGCATAAACATAAAGTTGATCACATAGCTCATTTGGGGCCAAGCGTTGCTGCAGGTCTTGGTACAATGTTAAGATTAAATACTGAAACAATTTATCAAGCAGTTCAACAAGCATTACATACAACGGTTTCTACAAGACAATCAAGAAAAGGTGAAATCTCAAGTTGGAAAGCTTATGCACCTGCTCATGCAGGTAAACTTGCTATTGAAGCTGTTGATAGAGTGATGAGAGGTGAAGGTGCACCAAGTCCAATCTATGAAGGTGAAGATAGTGTGATTGCTAGAATTCTAGATGGAAAAAAAGCTTTATATAAAGTTCCTTTACCAAAAAAAGGCCAAACAAAAAAAGCAATTCTTGAAACTTATACTAAAGAGTATTCTGCTGAATATCAGTCTCAAGCTCTGATTGACTTGGCTAAAAAACTTAAAAAGAAAGTTCAAAATTTAAATCAAATTAAAAAAATTGATATCTATACTAGTCATCACACCCATTATGTTATTGGAACTGGTGCAAATGATCCTCAAAAAATGGATCCTAATGCTAGCAGAGAAACGCTAGACCATTCTATAATGTATATATTTGCAGTAGCTTTAGAGGATGGTAGTTGGCACCATGTCAAATCTTATACAAAAGCTAGGGCTAAAAAAAAAAGTACTATTAAAATTTGGAGATCAATTAAAACTCATGAAGATAAAAAATGGACAAAAAAATATCATGATCCAAATCCAAGAAAAAAAGCATTTGGTGCTAAAGTAGTTATTACTTTAAAAAATGGGAAAAAAATAATTGAAGAGCAAGACAGGGCTGATGCTCATCCTTATGGTTCTCGACCTTTTAAAAGACAAAATTACATCAATAAATTTCTAACTTTAACTGAAAATATTTTAGATAAAAAAGAAAGTGATAGATTTTTAAAGACAGTACAAAATTTAAAAAAACTAAAACCTGGACAATTAGATAGATTAAATATTGAAGTCAAAAAAAGTAAACTTAAAAGAAATTTAAGGAAAGGTATTTTTTAATGCACTTTGTTGAAAAAGAAACTAAGCAAAAAAGATCTGATTTTGTTGAAAAATTAAAATCCAATAAAATCTTAAGAGTTCCAGGAGCTTATAATCCTTTAACAGCAAAGTTAATTGAGGAAATAGGTTATGATGCTGTTTATGTTTCAGGGGGAGTAATGGCTAATGATCTTGGATTTCCAGATATTGGCTTAACAACTTTACAAGATGTTAGTACAAGATCGTATTTAATATCAAGAGTTACAAATCTTCCTACAATCGTTGATATAGATACAGGATTTAAATCTTGTAAAGAAACTGTTGAAACATTTGAAGAGTTTGGAATTACTGCCGTACATTTAGAAGATCAGATTGAAAGAAAAAGATGTGGGCACTTAGATAATAAAGAATTAATAACTACTGAGTCCATGGTTAAAAAAATTAAAGAATGTGTTGCTTCAAGAAAAGATGAGAATTTTAAGATTATTGCTAGATCAGATGCAAAAAGTGTTGAGGGTATCGATAAAATGATTGAAAGATGTAAAGCTTATGTAGACGCCGGAGCTGAAATAGTTTTTCCCGAGGCTTTACATGATGAAAAAGATTTTGAAAAAGTGAGAAAAGAATTGTCATGCTACCTACTCGCGAACATGACTGAGTTTGGAAAAACTAAATTGTTTAACTATAAAGAATTAGAAACATTTGGTTATAATATTGTTATTTATCCAGTTACAACGCAACGTTTAGCCATGAAAAATGTTGAGGATGGATTACGAGACATTTATGCAAATGGACACCAAAACAATATTATAGATAAAATGCAAACCAGAAAAAGACTCTATGAGCTTGTTGATTATGAAAAATACAATAGTTTAGATGAAAAAATTTATAATTTTAGTACTGAAGGACATGAGTGATGAGTGATGAAATTAAAAAAGGTTTACTAGGAATAGTTGTTGATGAAACTGAAGTTTCAAAAGTTATGCCTGAAATTAATTCTTTAACTTATAGAGGATATGCTGCACAAGATTTATGTGAATATTGTAGATTTGAGGAGGTGGCCTATTTAATTCTCAATAAAGATTTACCAAACACAATCGAATTAAGAAAATTTGAAAAGGAAGAAAAAAACAATAGAGATTTATCTAAAGATCTTTACTCAATCATCAAAAAAATGCCAAAGAAATCTCATCCAATGGATGTTGCTAGAACAGCTGTAAGCATAATGGGACTTGAGGATAAAGAAACTACTGACTCTTCTCAAGAAGCAAATACAAGAAAAGCTATACGAATTTTGGCAAAAACCCCAACTGCACTAGCTGCTTTTTATAGATTAAGAAAAGGGAAAGATATTATTAAGCCTAAGAAAAATTTAACCATGGCTGAAAATTTTTTTTATATGTGTTTTGGTAAAGTTCCACAAAAAGAAATAGTAAAAGCTTTTGATGTTTCTTTAATTCTTTATGCTGAGCATAGTTTTAATGTGTCAACTTTTACAGCAAGAACTATTACAAGTAGCTTATCTGATATTCATGGGGCTATCACTGGTGCAATAGCGAGTTTAAAAGGTCCTCTTCATGGCGGAGCTAACGAAGAAGTAATGCATATGATGAATAAAATTAAGAAACCTGAAAATGCACTTAAATGGATAAATAAGGCTTTAGATAATAAAGATGTTGTGATGGGATTTGGTCACAGAGTTTATAAGTCTGGAGACTCTAGAGTTCCAACTATGAGAAAATATTTTGCAAAAGTAGCAAAAATAAAAAAGGATAAAAAATTTGAAAAAATTTACGATATTGTTGAAAAAGTAATGATTGAAAGAAAAAATATTCATCCAAATGTAGATTATCCTACTGGACCTACTTATCATTTGATGGGTTTTGACACTGATTTTTTCACACCAATTTTTGTTATTTCTAGAATTACAGGTTGGTCTGCACATATTATGGAACAACACTCAGCAAACAAATTAATAAGACCTTTAGCGAGTTACAAGGGAAATCAACATAGAAAAGTTATTCAATTAAACCAAAGATAATTATTTTTCAATTTTTGCAAAACGAGTATTCCATAATATTTTGCATTTAAAATTGTATTTTTTTACAAACTCATCTATTGCTATTTTTACCTCTGGCGCTTGTGCACCCAAGTTATAATCATCACATAATATTGTTCCATTAGACTTGACAACTTCTATACAGTTTTCAAGATCATTTTTAACTGTTTGGTAAGCATGTCCACCGTCTAAGAATACATAATCAATTTTAGACATGTCAATTTTTTTTAAAACTGAATTAGAATTTCCCTTAATTAAATCAATATTGTTTTTAAATTTGCTTAATAGGTCTTGTACTGCTTCTTTACTATATGGATTTTGTTTTTTTATAAATTTAAAATATAAATTTTTCAAAGGATTAGAAAAACTTGTATTGGGTATTACTTCTGATTTATTTTCTTCATTTTCTTCAAACAAATCAAGACCTATGTATTTAAAGTCATTATCATGTATCTTGTGAAGTAACTCACAAACGTTCCGTGCTGTTACACCATGAAAAACACCAACTTCTAAAAATATTTTTGGCCTTTTGCTTTTTACCTCTTGTAGAAAAAAATCACCTACACCTTTTTGCTTAAAGCTTGTCTTTCTAAAATATTTCTTATATTTCAATTTTTTAATCTAAGTCTAAATCACCACATTGTACTTTTGTAAAAATACAGGTTGTGTAATGATGTGTAGTTTTAACATCTTTATATATTCCACGAGCGGTCCCTTCAACAGTCCCAGTAACTGTATTACAATTTGATAGTAACAATAAAATAAAATAGATTAAATATTGTTTTTTCACACAATTTAACTAAATGCTTCTACCCAAGTTCCTTGAGTCGATGCTTTAGAATACTCAGTAGCCCTACCTTCAAAGAAGTTCATATGTTCTACAGCATTTAACATGGTATCTAGCCATCCTAATGGATTTTTTTGTACATCATAAATTGGTTCTAAGCCTAACTGAACCAATCTTCGATTTCCTATAAATCTAATATAATCTTTAACTTCTTTTGCTGTAAGACCTTCCATTGGACCCATTTCAAACGCAAGATCTATGAATGCATCTTCATGTTCAATAATAGTTCTGCATGCTTCATAAAGTTCCTTTTTAAGTTTTGCATTCCAAATTTCAGGATTTTCTTTGATGAATTCTTTAAAAATTCTTATCATCGAATTACAATGAAGAGTTTCATCTCTAACAGACCAAGTAACTATTTGACCCATTCCTTTCATTTTATTATGTCTTGGAAAGTTCAAAAGAATAGCAAAACTTGCAAATAACTGTAGACCTTCCGTGAATGCACTAAAAACTGCAACTGTTTTAGCTATGTCTTCTTTCGAACTCATATCAAAATTTTGCATGTAATCGTATTTGTCTTTCATCTCTTTATACTTCATGAAAGCAGAGTACTCAGATTCAGGCATACCAATTGTATCTAAAAGGTGTGAGTAAGCAGCAATATGAACTGTTTCCATTGATGCAAAAGCAGTCATCATCATTAAAACTTCAGTGGGTTTAAACACAGTTGTATAATGTCTCAAATAACAATTGCTTACTTCAACATCTGCTTGAGTAAAAAATCTAAATATTTGAGTTAACAAATTTTTTTCCGATTGAGATAAATTTTTCTGCCAATCTCTAACATCATCACCTAATGGAACCTCTTCTGGTAACCAATGAATTCTTTGTTGTGTTAGCCACGCATCATAACACCATGGATATCTAAATGGCTTATAAACAGGATTTTCAACTAATAGTCCCATTTTCTTTGGTTGGATTATTTCTTTTTTTTCTGTTTTTATTTTTTCTGCTACTGACATGATAAACACTCCTCGTACTCTGGTTCTTCGTTAGTTTGTTGATTTTTAGATTTATATACATTGGCTGTAACATCAGTTGATTTTGAATCATTGATATTTTCAGCTCTTTGAATTGATTTTGATCTACAGTAGTAAAGGCTTTTTAAACCTTTTTTCCATGCATCAAAATGAATTCTATGTAATTCTTTTTTATGAACATCTGCTGGTAAAAATAAGTTAACTGATTGAGCTTGAGAAATAAACGGTGTTCGATCTCCACTTAATTCAATAATCCATTTTTGATTTAACTCAAATGCAGTTTTAAAAACATCTTTCTCTAAATCAGTCAAAAAATCTAGATGTGAAACTGAACCCTGATTAGTGGTTATAGTAGACCAAGTTTCATCATCATTTTTTCCATGACTATCTAAGATTTCTTCAAGATATCTATTTCTAACATTAAAAGACCCTGATAAAGTTTTATGAGTATAGCTATTAGCAGCAATAGGCTCTACACCTGGTGAAGCTCCACCACAAATTATTGAAATAGAAGCTGTAGGAGCAATTGCAGTTTTATTTGAAAATCTTTCTTGAAAACCATATTCTGCTGCATCAGGACACGCACCTCTCTCTTCAGCTAAATTTTTTGATGCTTTATTAACCTGTTCATCAATTTGTTTAAATATTTTTTTATTCCAGGATTTTGCCATTACTGACTCAAGTGGAATTCTATTTTTTTGTAAAAAAGAATGAAAACCCATTACACCTAAACCAACACTTCTTTCTCTTTCAGCTGAGTATTTAGCATCTCTAAACTGGTCTGGAGCTTTATTAATAAAATCAGATAAAACATTATCCAAAAATCTCATTACATCTCCAATCATATCTGGATCATCTTTCCACTCATCATATTTTTCTAAGTTTAAAGAAGATAAGCAACAAACAGCTGTTCTATCATTACCATCTTTATCTATTCCTGTAGGTAAAGTTATTTCACTACATAAATTCGATGTTTTAACTGTTAAGTTTGCAAGCTTATGATGTTGAGGAATTAATCTGTTAACTGTATCAATATAAATAATATAAGGTTCTCCAGTTTCAATTCTAGCTGTTAAAAGCCTAATCCATAAATTTCTAGCTGAAACAGTTTGTTGAACTGTGCCATCAGCAGGACTTTTTAGTGCCCATTGCTCATCTGTTTCAACTGCACGCATAAATGCATCTGAAAGTAAAACACCATGGTGTAAGTTTAATGCTTTTCTATTTGGATCACCACCTGTGGGTCTTCTCATCTCTATGAACTCTTCTATTTCAGGATGATCAACTGGAAGATAACAAGCAGCAGAACCTCTTCTTAACGAACCTTGACTGATCGCCATTGTTAAAGAGTCCATCACTTTTATAAATGGAATTATTCCAGAAGTTTTTCCAACTTTACCAATTTTTTCACCAATTGATCTTAAATTACCCCAATAGCTTCCAATACCTCCACCCTTTGCAGCTAACCAAACATTTTCACTCCAAAGATCTAAAATACCACCAAGACTATCTGACGCTTCATTTAAAAAACATGAAATTGGCAGTCCCCTTTTAGTTCCACCATTAGATAATACTGGTGTTGCTGGCATAAACCATAAATTGCTTATGTAATTGTAAATTCTTTGAGCGTGTAAATTATCATCTGCATAAGAACTTGCGACACGAGCAAATAAATCTTGGAATGATTCATTGTGACCAAGATATCTATCTTTCAAAGTTGCCTTACCAAAATCAGTTAAGTTAGAGTCTCTTGAACGATCAATCTTGATAATTATGCCTTTCTCATTTTGAAAAAGTTCAGTTTCACTATTTAGTGAAAAAAGGTCAGGTCTGTTATTTCTTTCTACTTCTTTGACTTCTGGGCTATATTCGGAGACAGCTTTCTTCAGGGCCTGCGATAGAATTTTATTCATATTTTAAGTATTATAATTTGTTATTTATACGAAAACAACTATATGTTGTATGCGCTTTTAATTAATATACTATATAAACAGTAAATCAATAGAACATTTATAGAACATAATGAAAAAAATATCAATAAAAAAAACGAAAAAAAGGTAAGTAATTAACAATAATGTCAGAAAAATTAAAAATTGATCCTTATGGATTTAGAGAATATGACGCTCGATGGTTGTATGAAAAAGATATTAATCTCTCAGGAATTACGAATCTTGGTAAAGGGCTAGGTTCACAGATTATAAAACATACAAAAAAAAATAATCCAAGAATAATTGTGGGCCATGATTATAGATCATATAGTGAAGAAATTAAAAGTGCACTAATAAGTGGATTAATTTCAACTGGATGTTTTGTTGAAGATATAGGTTTATCTTTATCACCAATGGTTTATTTTGCACAATTCAATTTAGATGCTGATGGAGTTGCAATGGTTACAGCCAGTCACAACGAAAATGGTTGGACAGGAGTAAAAATGGGGATCAAAAAGGGATTAACCCACGCACCAGATGAAATGAAAGAATTAAAAGAAATTACATTACAAGAAAAATTTATTCAAGGAAAAGGAAACAAAAAAGTAATCAAAAATTTTGATAAGTTATATAAAGGAGATCTAATCAAAAAGAATAAAATAAAAAAAAAGATAAAAGCAGTTGTTGCTTGTGGTAATGGAACTGCAGGAATTTTTGCGCCAGATATTTTAAGACAAATTGGTTGTGAAGTAATTGAATTAGACTGTAATCTAGATTGGACTTTTCCAAAATATAATCCAAATCCTGAAGACTTAAAAATGTTACATGAAATTGCCAAAGCCGTTAGAGAAAATAATGCTGATATTGGTTTTGGCTTCGATGGAGATGGTGACAGAGTTGGTGTAATAGATGATAAAGGAAATGAAATCTTTTCAGATAAAATAGGTTTATTAATTGCAAGAAATTTATCCAATAAACATAATAATTCTAAATTTATTGTAGATGTTAAATCTACTGGTTTGTATTCAAATGATAAAGTACTGATTAAGAATAAATGTGAAACAATTTATTGGAAAACTGGTCACTCACACATTAAAAGGAAAGTTAATAATGAAAAAGCTTTAGCAGGATTTGAGAAAAGTGGACATTTTTTTTTCAACCAACCTTTAGGATATGGATATGATGATGGAATAAACTCAGCAATCCAAGTTTGTCATTTAATAGATAATCAAGACAAAAAATTCAGTGAAATAGTAAATCAACTACCAAAAACTTTTCAATCGCCAACAATGGCACCCTTTTGTAAAGATAAAGAAAAATATGAAGTTGTTGAAGATATCAAAAAAGAGATTGAAAAAAGTAAAAAAGAAAAAATTAAGATTGATAACCAAGAAATAAGTGAAATATTAACTGTTAACGGTATAAGATTTTCATTTAAAGATGGATCTTGGGGGTTAATTAGAGCTTCATCTAATAAACCATCATTAGTTGTAGTAACTGAAAGTCCAACTTCTGACGAAAGAAAACTTAAAATATTTTATTTTATTGATGAGTTATTAAAAAAAACAGGAAAAATTGGAGAATACGATCAAAAAATATAAATAATTAATTCTTATTATCCATATCACTTTCAGAACCATTATCTATTTGAGACTTATCTTGGTTTTGATTTGTAGATTGATCACTATAAAATTTTTTTATTAATTCCTCCTCTTTTTTTTTTTGATCTAAATCAAATTTTTGTTCCCATTCTTTAATTCTTTGATTTTCTTGTTTAATTCTCTCTTCTTCTTCAGCTTTTTGTTTTAAGGCAATTTCTTTTTCCTGTTCAGCTATTTTTTCCTCTTCTTGCTCTCTTTTTAGTGCTATTGCTCTCTCTCGTTCCTCTTTTTCTCTTAAAAATTTCTCTTTTTCTTCAGCTTTAATCTTTTCTTCTTTTAATCTTAACTCCTCCTCTTTTACCCTTTGCTCAGCTTCTTCTTTTAATAACTGTCTTTCTATTTCTTGTAGTCTTTCAGATTCTAATTGGCGTAATCTGTCTTCAGTTTCTCTTAATTTTTCTTCCTCATATTTTAACTTTCTAGCAGCTTCTCTTATTCTCTGTTCTTCATCTAATCTTTGTTGCCTTTCAGCTTCTTTGATTTCAAGTTGCCGCTGTCTTTCATTTTCTCTCATTTCTCTTATTTTTTCCGCCTCTATATCTTTTGCCTTAATAGCCTCTTGTTTAGCTTTAATTTTTTCTGATCTAATTCTTTGTCTTTCTAACATTTTTATTCTGAGCTCTTCCTCTTTAAGCTTTCGAGCATCTTCTCTTATTTTTTTAGCTTGTTCGTCTTTTATTCTTTGATTCTCAATCTTGAGTCTTTTAGCTTCAATTTTTTTTCGTTTTTCCTCATTTTTTTGAACTTGCTTTTCATTATCAAGAATTAATTTTTTTTGTGCTAATATTTGTTTTTTTTCTTCTCTAATCAAGTCTAGTCTGTCTTTTTGAGCTTGTTTTTTTTGATTTTCTAAATCTCTTTTTTCATCTAATTCCTTTCGTCTCTCTTGTCTTTTCTTCTGCTTCTCTCTTTCTTTTTTAAGATTATGATAAAAATTACCTAGTTTATTTTTAGTTTCCTCTATTACTTCAAAAGGATTAACTTTAATCTTATCTAGTTTAATATTTTTATTTATTAAGGACTGAATATTTTTAAAATTTTTGTCTTTTTTCTTACTGTTTTTTTTTAAACCCATATAAAAAATTTAACAATTTTAAAATACTTTAAATACATTAGATGTGTTTAAATTGAGTTTAAATTTTTATTTAAAGTCCATATTATTAAGAAATAAATAAAATACAATTTTTACGTGTAATTTAAAGTCTAAAGCTTTTAAATAAATTAATTTTTTTAAAACAAGAATCATGTAATAGCAAATTAGTTTTATGTTTAAAAATTTTTTTATATTGGCATGTATTTTACTACTAACTAATTGCGGTACTCCTACTTCTGCATTTTTAGGGCCAGTTTTCACAGGTGCTAAAACTGGGAGTGTTTATCAAGCATCTTTATCTTATGGTAGTAATAGAATTTTTGACAAAATGAGAGAAGTTAAGAAAAATAATTTTAAGGAAATGAATTCATTAACATCTGATTTATCAACTAATGATAGAAATCCCCTAATATTAATTGCCTACAAAATTTCAAAAGTTGAAATATCTGATGTAAAAGAGCCAGAACCCTTGCCTTAAAATTTTATATTAAAAAATCAGTAAAACTCTAATTTTCAATTATTAAGAGTTTTTTATAACTGAAAGAATCACATAAACTATTCGTAAGGGTGGTAGAGGGAGACTGAAACCACCCCAACCTTTTCTTTAATTTTATTTTTAATGGCAGACAAAAAAATCAGATCAGTTGCAAAAACTTTTTCCTGGAGATTTTTAATATTTTTATATTGGATGTTATTTGGATATATCTTTACAGGATCTATTAAAATAGCAGGTATATTAGGTATTGGTTCTATAATCCCACTTTTCTTTTACTACTTTCATGAAAGAGCTTGGAACCAAATAAAATGGGGAACAGATAGAGAATAACTTTATAATTTTTTCTTTAATTGATCTGAAATAATTATTTTTTTATTATTTATGTAATCTTCATGATTTTTTTCAATATTTTTAAGTTCATAAAGATAATTTACCATTACACCAAAAGATCTATTTAATCCAACCTCTGAAACATTGGCATTAATATTTATATCATCAATAATTGCTCCATTACCTAAGTGAAACCTACAAACATCGTTGATTGGTAGACCTTTTTTATTTTTTTCATTCATTAAATAATGAGCAACTAATTTAGTAATTGCATGCTTATTTGAAACAATTCTTCCATCTCCAACTTTCAGATTTGAAGATTTTAAAAATGAAACATTATTATAAGGTATTTTTCCTAAAATATTCTGAATAATTTTTTCGTCTAAAGTAGTAAACCAGTCTCTAAAACCTGGAATTGGAGAAAGAGTGCCAAAATTTTTTATGTTGGGTAATTCTTCCTGAATTTCATAAACAACTCTTTTAATTAAAAAATTTCCAAGTGTAACTCTTGATAGTCCTTCTTGACAATTACTTATAGAATAAAAAGTTGCTGTATCATATTTTTTTGCACCTTCAGAACTTGGTTTCATAATTTCTTGAATTGACTTTCCTAAACCGTTGGTCAGTGCTACTTGTACAAATATAATTGGTTCATCATCAAGCGCTGGATGAAAATAAGAAAAAAATCTTCTATCTTCTCCAAGTCTTCTTTTAAGTTCGTTCATATCTTTTATTTTATGAACTCTTTCATATTGAATTATTTTTTCCAATACAGCTGCTTTAGTATCCCAGGTAATCTTAGCAAGTTTTAAAAATCCAGGGTTAAACCAAGATTTAAATAATTCTCTTAGATCATTGTCTAGTGGTTTTAATTCTTTATTCTCATTTAATATTTTGAGAAGATCTTCTCTAAGTGATACTATTGTTGAAATCCCATTAGGTGACATATTCATTCTTCTAAATAACTCTCTTCTTTGACCTTCAGAAGTAATGAATAATTTAAAAAGATTCTTATCATTTTGTTCTGCTTTATAGAGATCAATAGCCTCAGACACTTTAGTGTGGTTTGGTCTAAATTTTTCATTTACTTTTTTAAAAAATAAAAGTTTTTTTTCGGGGCTTAATGTTTGATATAAGTCAGTTATGTCTCTTGCAACAGTAATACCAAATGCAGCTCCTTTATTAGAAATTAGATCATCACATAATGAAATAATTGATTCTAAATCATTTTTTTTTACTACACTTTTTTTGAATAATTTTTGGCCTACGTCAGCAATTGATGAAATAATTTCTTTTAAATTAAACATAAAATCTTAACCCAAATTATTAATTAATTGATAAGTACTCAAAAAAAGATCTTATTGAAACTATAATTAGAAAAGTTCCAAATATCTTACTTAATAATTTTTTGTTAATTTTATACACTGCTTTTGCACCAATTCTAGCCATAATCATCGTCACAGGAACAAATACTATAAAACCTAGTAAATTTATATATCCAACACTAAAAGGAGTATTAACATTATCAATTATTTTTCCTCCAGTGATCATGGTAATGGTTCCGCTTATAGCTATCAAAAAACCCACAGCAGCAGCAGTGCCTATTGATTTTCTAATGTCATATCCAAAAGTTCTCATAAAAGGAACCATTAAAGAACCACCACCAATCCCAAGAGGTACTGAAATAAAACCAATTATTATTCCAGAAATATTTTTTATTAAATCAGATATTTTCTTTGGATTTTCCATAAGTTTTTCTCTCACAAAAATAAAAAATAATCCTACGATAAATGCAAATAATGAAAAAAATAAAACTAAAGCTGGTGTTTTTAAATTTACAGCTAAAAAAGTTCCGGCTATTACACCTATAAGAATAAAAATACCAAATGATTTTACCATTTTAAAATCAACTGCATCATATTCCATGTGTGTTTTGGTTGAGATAATAGATGTTGGTATAATAATTGCTAAAGATGTTCCAACCGACAAATGCATACGTGTTACAATGTCAAAATCTAAAACTGTGAAAGCATAATACAATGCTGGCACCATTATAATTCCTCCCCCTACGCCAAGTAACCCTGCCATAAAACCAGCTACTGCTGCCGCAGATGCAAGAACAATTAATAAATTAATTAATTCAGATGAATTTAATATTTCCATTTAAGAGCTAACTTGATTAGCTTTTTCATTATTTTGAACAATTGTCATAATATGTTTTGCTTTTTGAAAATCTGAGTCTCTTGCCATCATATTATCACTTAAGTATCTTTTCCATTCCTTTGATCCCACTTGACCATGATATAGTCCAACAGTATGTCTCATTATGTGATTTACCTTAGTCCCCAATTTAACTTCTTTATCTAAATATTCTAAGAGTTTTTCTGCTACTTGTTCCCGAGATGGATTGTCTGTTGTTTTAAATATTTCTTTTTCAATTTCAATTAAAGAATAAGGGTTTTGATAAATCGATCTACCAATCATTACCCCATCACAAAAATTTAAATGATTATTTATTTCATCAACTTTTGTAATACCACCATTAATAATTATTTCTAAATCTGAGTTTTCTTTTTTAATATTATAAACCATGTCATAATTTAATTTAGGTATATTTAAATTTTGTTTTGGAGATAAACCAGAAAGCATAGCTTTTCTTGCATGTAAAATGAATGTTTTTGATCCAGCATCTCGCATTTTATGAATAAAATTATTTAGATAATCGAATTCTTCTGTGTCATCAAAACCAATTCTAGTTTTTGCTGTTACAGGAATTTTACATGCATTTACCATTGAATTTATACATTCAGCTACTAAGTCTGGCTCTTTCATTAAACATGCTCCAAACATATTTTTTTGAACTTTTTTACTTGGGCAACCTAAGTTGATATTAATTTCATCATATCCCATATCCTCAGCAATTTTAGCCACCTCGGCTAATTCATTTTTATCTGATCCTCCTACTTGTAAGGCTAATGGTTTCTCCTCTGGACTGTAAGATAAGATTTTTTTTCTATCACCATGAATTGCGGATTTAGTAGCTACCATTTCAGAATAGAGCATCACATTTTTGCTCATTAATCTTAAAAAGAATCGATCATGTCTATCAGTACAATCCATCATCGGAGCTACTGAAACTTTTCTGTTAATTCTTTTTTTAGTATCCAAGAGGTTTACCCATTATTTTATCTGGAAGCCATGTCACTATTTCTGGAAAAATACACAAGATTAATATAGCTAAAGCCATGATAATCATGAACGGTATAGATCCTTTTAAAATTTCTGACAAACTAACATCTGGGGTAATTCCTTTAATTATATAAAGATTTAATCCTACAGGTGGTGTGATTAATCCTATCTCCATGTTGATTGTAAATACAATTGCAAACCAATAAGGGTCAAACCCTAAGGTTGTTATAACTGGCAATAATATTGCTGAGGTCATTACGATGACAGCAACTGGGGGTAAAAAGAAACCAGCTATTAAAAGAAATATGTTGATTAAAATAAATACAACCCACTTATTTGAGCTTAACTCTACCATGCTCTGAGCTAAAGACTGTGTTACGTAAAGTTGTGAAAGAGTAAATGCAAAAAGATAAGAGGCGGCAATAATGAACATAATCATTACACTTTCTTTCATTGAAACTTTAACAATGTTCCATATTTTTTTTGGCTGATAAATTTTGTAAACAACAGCGATTAAAACAAAAACAAGAAATGCTCCAACACCTGAAGCTTCAGATGGTGTTGCAACACCACCATACAGAACATACAAGACACCAACTATAATTGCCAGAAAAGGGAAAATTCTTGGTAATACCTCAAGTTTTTCTTTTAAAGTTGGAGGTGTTCTATTTTTCAAAGCTCTAGCAGAATCTTTATCAATAAAATAACTGTGTATGAGAGCCCATACAGCAAACATACCTGCTAACATGAAGCCAGGTACGAGGCCACATAGGAATAATCTTCCAATTGAAGTACCAGTCGCAATTCCATAAACAATTAAGACAATACTTGGAGGAATCAAAACTCCCAATGTTCCTCCAGCAGCAATAGTACCTGTAGCTATTTGATCAGAGTATCCTCTTTTTCGCATCTCAGGAATTCCCATAGTTCCAATTGCGGCACAGGTCGCAGGACTAGAACCACTCAAAGCTGCAAAAATTGAACAAGCACCTATGTTCGAAATAACCAATCCTCCTGGAACTCTCCAAAGCCACCTATCTAAACCTGTATATAAATCTTTTCCTGCTGGAGAATTGGCAACTGCCATCCCCATTAAAATAAACATTGGTATCGAAAGCAAAACAAATGAATTTAATCCAGCATAAAATGTTTCTGCAAACACATCTAACATTTGAAAACCTTCAAATGATACTAAAAGAACTATTGATACAAAGCTTAGACCAAAAGCTATAGGTATACCTGAAAAAAGAACTATCAAAGTAAAAACTGCTACTATTATTGCAATTATTAATGGATCCATTAATTAAAATCCTTTTCATCAGTTAATTTAATAATTTCAGCTATGTATTGTAATATCATCAATATAGCCCCTAACATCATTGAAGAATAAGGTATCCATAATGGTGGATCCCAAACTGTTCCTGTTGAATAATTTTTTGTAAATGCCTCTTCAACCATTAAAAAACCAAAATAAAATAAAATCAAAAAAAATAATAAACTTAAAAGAGATGTAAAAATTTTTAATCTAACTACATTTTTTTTTGATAAAAAATCATATATCCATTCCATGCTAACATGAGCTTTTTCACTAAGAACATAAGCGCTACCTATAAAAGTGGAAGCTACTAAAAGCATTGTAACAAGTTCAGTTTGCCAAGTAATTGCTCTTTGAAAAAAATATCTTTCAAATACAAGTTCTACAATCACTAAAATTGATAAAAGCAAAGCTAAAACTGCAAATGCACCACAAGCTTTTGCAACATGATCACAAAATTTAAGATATCTATTTTTCATAAAAAAAAACCCCTACTTAAAAGAATAAATAGGGGTTCTTTATATATTATTTTATTTAACTGCTAAAGCCATTTCCATTAGCTTATCACCACCTGGTACTTTATCAGCAAATGCCTTGTGAGAAGATTTTTTAGCAATCTCTACCCATGCAGAATGATCTTTTTCATTCATATACACTAACTTAACACCAGCTGCTTTGTAAGCATCTTCAAACTTTTTATCTAAGTTTTCTACTTGTGCTGTCATGTATTTTTCAGCAACTTTTCCAGCTTTCATTAAAGCTTTTTGTTGCTTAGAATTTAATGCATCAAAAGATTTTTGAGACATAAGAATTGGTTCATACATAAACCATAAACCAAATTTTCCTGGAGGAGTTGCACATGAAACTTGTTCATATATTTTGTAACTAACAAAACTTCCTGAACTAGTATTTGCACCTGTTAATACACCAGTTTGTAATCCAGTATAAATTTCAGATGATGGCATACTTTGAATACCTGCTCCTGCAGCTTCTAACATTTGGTTAAATGCTTTTCCAGCAGCTCTCATGACTTGTCCTTTTGCATCGCTAGGATTTTTAATACATTTTGTTTTTGAAGCAAAACCACCACCTAACCAAGCATCAGATAAAACTACAACACCGGCATTATTAATTATTTTTTTAATTTCAGTCATCATTGGACCTTTATTAAATCTCAATGCATGTTTGTGGTTTTTAACAGTTCCTGGCATTAACGTAGCGTCAAACTCAGGATGAAACTTTGATGCATAAGCTAATGGGAATGCAGAAATATCCAATTGACCAGTTGTCATTGGCTTCCACTGTTCTTTAGGTTTATACAATGATTTAGCTGGATAAATTCTGATATCTATTCCAACATTTGCTTTTTTAACCTCGTCAGCAATGATTTGAACCATTTCGTGACGTGGGTCGAATGATCCATCAGCTCTTGGAGTTCCAGGCCATTGGTGACTAGCTTTTAACGTAACAGCAAAAGCAGAACCAACAGTAGTAAAAACAAAAACTAATGAAGTTAAATATAAAGATATTTTTTTTAACATTATTTTTTCCCTCTATTGTTATTTTTAATAATTCAATTAAAATGAACTTATTAATAAGAGTCAAGCCGACAAAAAAACTTTTGACAAATAAAAACCTATGAATGGACCTTTAAAAAACCTTTTAGTTGTTGATTTAACCAGAGTATTAGTAGGTCCCTACTGCACGATGATATTGTCAGACCTTGGTGCAAGGGTAATAAAGGTTGAAGCCCCAGAAATTGGAGATGACTCTAGAAAATTTGGTCCATTTATTGAAGATTATTCTGCTTACTTTATGTCTCTCAATAGAGGCAAAGAAAGTATTGCACTCAATTTAAAAAATGAAGATGATAAAAAAATATTTGATAAAATTTTATCTAAAGCAGATATTTTAGTTGAAAACTTTAAACCTGGTACTCTAGAAAAATGGGGATATGGTTGGAAAGATGTTAATAAAAAATATCCCAAATTAATTTATGCTTCTGCCTCTGGCTTCGGACAAACAGGTCCTTTAAAAGAATTACCTGCTTATGATATGGTTGTTCAAGGTATGGGTGGTTTAATGAGTGTAACAGGTCAACCTAATTCTGAACCTACAAGAGTTGGAACATCTATTGGAGATATTACAGCAGGTTTATTTACAACTATTGGAATTAATGCTGCACTTTATGATAGACAAAAAACAGGTAAAGGTATGTACATAGATGTTTCTATGCTTGATTGTCAGATAGCTATTTTAGAAAATGCTATAGCTCGTTATCTCGCAAAAAACGAAATTCCAAAACCAATGGGGTCTCGACATCCATCAATTGCACCATTTGAGGCTTTCAAAACTCAAGATAGCTATATAATTATTGCTGCTGGTAACGACAAATTATTTGAAAAACTTTGCACTCTTTTAAAATTACCAGAATTAATTCAAGATCCAAAATTTTCTGATAATTCATCAAGAGCTCAAAATATGGATGAACTTAAAAAAGTTTTAGAAAATAAATTATCTTCAAGAAAAACTAATGAATGGGTTAAGGATATGGAAAAAGAGAAAATTCCTTGTGGCCCAATATTTAATATCAAAGAAGCTGTTGAAAATCCTCAAGTAGACTCGAGAAACATGATTGTTAAAGCTTACCATAAAGTCATTGGAGATTTTAAATTAGCAGGTAATCCAATAAAAATGTCAGCTTACAAAGATGAAAAAACTAGAGGCGATATTCCTGATTTAGATGAACATCGACAAAAAATTATTGAGGAATTTAATAATTGATTAATTTTTAAGTTAATCCACTTTAAGACTATCAGGAAAAAAGACATAGTTATCGTCAAATCTACTCACAATTTTATATTTTAAATTAAGTATGTGATTTATGATTTCTTCACAACTAGTATTCATATTTTCTAGTTGTCTTTTTTTATTTCCCCATATTTCAATTAAAATTATTGGCTTGTATTTTAAAATTTTATCATTTCCACCTAATAACATTTCATATTCTTTACCTTCAACATCAGCAATCAAAATATCAAATTTCTCAATATTTGTATTATCTAATTTTTTCATTTGATTCATAATCTTTTTACTATGAATTTCAGAAGATAATCTTTTATTTTCTATATCATCGTTTGTAATAACATGCATTCCACCAGTATTATTTTTTATTCTTTCATTGTTATTGTCTAAAAAATAGATTTCCTCATTTTTATTACCAACAGCAAAATTAAACGTTTCAATATTTTGAATAAGATTTAATTCTAAATTTTCATTCAAATGTTCAAAAGTTGGGGGATAAGCCTCAATTGCAGTAATCTTTTCAAAAAACTTAGATAGTGGTATAGACAATGTGCCTATATGACATCCGATATTTAAGCAATGCTGAAGATTATATTTTTTTTGAATACGACCTATTAATAAAATTACGTCTTTATTCCATTGAACACCATTGCTAAGTGTTTTTTGGATAAGATCATTTTTATTTTTTATAAGATATTTAATCCCATCAATTTCTGAAATTTCAGACATTACACCGATTTATAATTATTTTACGTCCCTGAGTTTTCTGGGTCTTCAGAATTTTGATTTTCGCTTTCAGAAATTTGATCCAATGAAACATTTTCTTGATCAACTTCAACATCCTCAGTTGAGGGTTCTTCTGTGATATCCGGCTTAGCTGTCTCAGATAATTCTGCTAAGTCTTCTTTAGATACTTGAATTTTTTCTGGAGCTTTTCTAGCTCTTTTAGATGGCAGAATAGGTGTTCCACTTTTTGAAATTTCACCCTTATATAAACTTTCAAAATCGTCACCTATATCTTCATCAGCTTCTGCTCCATCATCAATTTGTTCTACATGTTTTCTTAACTTGTAAACTGCACTATCAGTTAAGTCCGGAACTTTAATATTTTCCTGTGCAATTTCTCTCAATGCTATAACAGTATTTTTGTCGTTATCTCTGTCTATAGTTGGTTCAATTCCAGTGTTAAGTTGAGTTGCTCTTTCCTTTGCAACAAGAACTAATTCATAAGGGCTGTCAACTTTATCGATACAATCTTCTACAGTAACTCTCGCCATGCGCAGTATCTATACAGTGAAGTTTAAAAAATCAAGGAGAATTTTTATATATATTTGGGATTTAGCTTATTTCTAACAAAAAAGAGAAGGATAATTGAAATAAAGATATAAACAAAAGATACAAAAGCAATCTGCTCAATAGAATATCCTTGATCAATTAGAAGACCAAATAAAGCGGTTCCAAATGCAGTAGAAAAAACCATTAATGCAGTAGAAAGAGCTTTAATAGATCCAATATGCTTTACCCCATAAATTTCTGCCCATGTAGAAGATCCCAAAACGTTAGCTAGTCCATTTGAGATACCAATTAAACCTAGAAATATAAATGACGTCATAGAGGAGTCAAAAAAAATTAAGACTAAAGTAGATAACAATAATGGAATATTCATGAAAATGAGTAACTTTCTACTGGTAAACTTATCAATTAAGAAGCCAGAGATTAATAAAGTCACTACAGATAAAATTGAGTAAACCATAAATGATTGGGCAATTACAAAAGTTCCCCAGTCTTTAGACTCGGTAATAAATGATTGATATACAAATACCCCTGTAGCAATCCATGGCATTGCCAACATATTTAGACAAATAATGTAAAATCTATAATCTTTTAATACTTCAATTCTTTTCCACTGAAAAATATCTTTTTCTTTATGTTCTGTCTCTTTCACTTCTTCTCTTGAGTCAAAATTTAAATTTTTAATTAAAATAAAAGAAGTAATTGGTAAGAATATTAAAACTATTATTGATACTGAAATCCAAATATTTTGCCAACTTGTGATGGTTAATAAGTATACAATTAAGACTGGTAAAATAAATTCTGCAGTTGAAAGACCAAACCAACCAGTGCTTAAAGCTTTACCTCTAGATTTTGTAAAATATCTTGAGATAGTAGTAGTGGCAGTATGAGACATCATCCCCTGCCCTGAAAATCTCATAAGAAATATAGCTACAAATAAAAATGTAATAGAGGATATTTTAGAAAAGAAAAAACATGAAAAAGAAAGAAGTAATGTTACAAAAAAAGCAAATTTAAAAATATTGATATCATCAATTTTTTTTCCAACCCATATTAAAAGAAAGCTACTGAGCAATGTTGCAGTTGCATAAATTGATCCAAATTGTCCCTGTGTAATAGAAAGTGTATCACGTATGCTTGAATTAAATAGACCAAGAAAAAAACTCTGTCCAAAACTTGAAAAAAATGTAAATATAAAACCAAATATAATTACTTTTAAACTTAAACTCTTAAACATATAAAAAAATTATGACTTGTAATGTTGCTTTCATAGGTCTTGGTGTTATGGGCTACCCAATGGCTGGTTATATATCAAAAGCTGGACACAATGTAACTGTTTTTAATAGAACTAAATCTAAAGCTGAAAAATGGGTGAGTGAATACAAAGGCAAAATAGCTGAAACACCTGCTGAAGCTGCAAAAGATGCTGAATATATTTTTACCTGTGTTGGAAACGACAATGATTTAAGAGAAGTTACTTTTGGTGACAATGGTATTTTTAAAACTATTAAAAAAGGATCTGTTTATGTAGATAACACTACTGCTTCTGCAACAATTGCAAGAGAAATTCATGAGTATGCAAAAAAAAATGGTTTTGGTTCTTTAGATGCCCCTGTATCTGGTGGACAAGCTGGTGCAGAAAATGGTGCTCTTTCTGTTATGATTGGTGGAGATCAAGCTGACTTTGACAAAGCAAAAGATAAAATAGATTGTTACAGCAAAAAAATGAAATTACTAGGTGGTCCAGGTAATGGACAGCTAGCTAAAATGGTAAACCAAATTTGTATTGCAGGATTAGTTCAGGGTTTATCCGAAGCTATAAATTTTGGAATGAAAGCTGGATTAAACATGGAAGATGTTATTGAAGTAATTTCAAAAGGTGCAGCTCAGTCATGGCAAATGGAAAATAGATATAAAACAATGATTGATGATAAGTTTGATTTTGGTTTTGCAGTAGATTGGATGAGAAAAGATTTAAAGATTGCAATGGAAGAAGCTAAAAATAATGGTTCATTATTACCTGTAACTGAATTAGTCGATAAGTATTATGGTGAAGTTCAGGGTATGGGTGGAAATCGTTGGGATACATCTAGCTTAATCAAAAGATTTAGAAAGTAGATTCGTATGCAGCCAGCATACTATGAAAATTTCAAAGAAATTCAGAACAAGTATTGGTCTATGCTAGATGATGCAATAACTAATAGAGGTTCACAGTTTAGAATACCTGTTTTCATTTGTGCTCACCAAGATGAAGTTGATGGCAGGATTGTTGTTTTACGTAAATCTGATAGAGAAAATAATCTATTACAATTTCACACTGATTTAAGATCTCCTAAGGTAGATATTCTTAAAAAAAATAAAAATGCCTCTCTAGTTTTTTATGACAAAGAAGAAAAGATCCAATTAAGGGTAAAAGTAGAATGTGATGTGAATAATCAAAATTCTATAACAGAAGAATCTTGGAAAAAAACTCAACATATAAGTAGACGTTGTTATTTAACTGATAGCCCACCAGGAACTGCATCAGAGAATCCAACCTCTGGAATGATATCTAAATTAGAGGATTTTGATTACACAATGAAACAAAGTGAAGAAGGTTATAAAAATTTTACGGTAATAAAATGTAAAATCAAATCAGTTGAGTGGTTATATCTTGCTGCTAAAGGACATCGAAGAGCAAAGTTTGATTTTGAAACTAATCAGAATGCTTGGTTAGTTCCTTAAAATAATTATCATTATCTAATCTTTTAAAAAAAATGGTTCTTTTAGTAGAGAATAATCAAATTCTTTTTTATTAAGATCAATTTCTTTCTCAAAATATTTTTTCACTATTTTTTCGTTAAATTCACTTTTATTAGAATATCTGACTTCTTGTTTTTTATTCTGAACCACAGGTTCTATTTTGAAAATCGAACCATCTTTTATTCTTTCAGCAATAGAGTGAAATGCTGACTTAATGGTAGACATTGTGTATTCAAATGGATTATTTTTTAAATTAGACATGGCATGATAAAGCATTGGACCACTATCTAATCCTTTAGAAAGTAAATGAATTGTTGTTCCTACTTGATGAGGATTATCATCATACAATGCCCAAAAATTACAATCCGTACCTCTATAATATGGCGATACACCTGCATGAATATTTATTGCTTTTTGTTTTACTAAAAAATCTACAAGTTCACCTTTGATATAACTACTACCAAAAATTATATAAACGTCACTTTTTAAAAAATCTGATAATAAATCCATTGAACATTTATTTAAATCTCCTGCAATCATAGGTAAAATTTTAATATTTTTTTTTTTATTATCTATATATGAACTGCCAAATAAACGAGATTGAGCATTACTAACATTTTCAAAATATTTTTTCATAGTTGGAGATACTTGATAATGACCTGGCACAATTCCTGGAAAAATAGTATCACACTCCTGGATTACATAAAGTTCATCAGACACCTCTGATAACAAGTTGATTAAATAATTGTGTCTATTCTTGTTAGAAGTAAATAAGGTGATCTTCATTAATTAATTCTTTTAAATATATCAGCGTGGTCTTGTCTTGCTATTTCTAAAAAAGAATTATTAACTTTCTTCATGCCCTTTTCTGGCTCAATGGTCATAATTTGTTTAAATCCCAACTCAATACCAAGTTGTTTTAAAATTTCTAATGTATCAGCATTATAACTACCACAAGGATGAGACATGCATTTGATTTCATTTTTGGGTTTATTTAAAATATCAGAAATTGAAGATAAACAATTCTCATATTCATTTTTTTGTTCGTCATAATTCAATTTTTCCAATAGTGATGGATGATTGTGTGAATGTAAACCAACAAGATGTCCTAAATTATCAAGTGTTTGTAAGTCACTTTTTTGAAAAAAAAGTTTTTTTGAAAAATCATTATGATTAAATTGTTTTTCTTTAAACATTAAAAACATTGTATCCTCATACTGAACTTTTGTTAAAAAAACATCTCTAACCAATCTAAATTTAATATCTGAAATTGAATAATGAGGAAATTTAATCTTTTTATCTTTGATTATATTACTATTTTTTTCAAAAAAAGATTTTAAATCTTTATCCAAAACTTCATAAAAACTATCATAAAATTCATCAACACTTTTAAAATAATTCATTCTAAAGTATCTAAAAAATTCTAAATTATCTGGTTTGCCTTGAAACATTGATGTGTACACAAAAAAGAAACTTTTTATTTTAAGTTCTTCTAAAACAGGTAGAGCAATATCAATTTGACACTTAATAGCATCGTCAAAAGTTAGACAAACCTCATTATTTTTAAGTTTATTATTTTTAAATTTTTCACAAAACACATCAGCATCTAAAATATTATTTCTTCCTATAAAATTTATGATTTTATAGAAATCATCTTTATCTATTGAACCCTGACCTTTTTTATGAATTGCATTGTCATGGAAATGATGAAACATTATACCATGGAAAAAATTATTATTATTATTTGAATACATAATTTAAGTAAGTAATATCTTTCTCATAAGCTTATTAAAAGATTGATTTAGAATATTTTTTCCAATTATCTTGATAATGTTTTGTGTTTTTAAACACTGCTTTTTTTTCTTCCTCAGTAACTTCTCTTACAACTTTACCTGGAGAACCAATTACTAATGAGTTGTCAGGTATTTCTTTGTTTTCTGTAATTAATGCTTTTGCTCCAATGATACAATTTTTTCCAATCTTAGCATTGTTTAGAATCACCGCACCAATTCCAATTAAACTATTGTCCCCTATCGTACATCCATGAAGCATAACCATATGACCAACTGTTACATCTTTTCCAATTTTTAATGGATATCCTGGATCGGTATGCAAAACACTTCCATCTTGAACATTGGATCCTTCACCTATATGAATATTTTCTATATCTCCTCTTAAAGTTGCATTAAACCAAATACTTGAGTTTTTTTCTAAGGTAACATCACCTATTACAGTTGCATTTGGAGCTACCCAATTTTCGCCAGAGTTTTTTGGTTTTTTATCTTTTAAATCGTAAAACATAATTTATATATTATTACATTATGCCAATACAAACTCCAATATGTGATTTCGGGCAAAAAGCTCACAACTTTGAATTAAAATCTACTGATAATAAAATATTATCTTTAAATGATGTTAAAGGTGAAAATGGAACCTTGATTATGTTTATTTGTAATCATTGTCCTTATGTGAAAGCAGTTACTAAAGATATTGTTGAAGATTGTAATGAATTAAAAAAAATTGGGATTAATTCAGTAGCTATATGTGCAAATGATGCTGAAAATTATCCAGAAGATTCTTTTGATAATATGATTGAATTTGCGAAAAAAAATCATTTTGGTTTTCCTTACTTAAATGATGAAACTCAAGAAATTGCTAAAACATATGATGCAGTATGTACGCCAGATTTTTTTGGTTATAATAAAGATTTAGAGCTTCAGTACAGAGGTAGATTAAGAGAACTTAAAAACTTAGTTCCAGTTAGAAGTGGAGAGAGTGATTTATTAAAGGCTATGAAACAAATAGCTGAGACTGGAAAAGGACCTGAAAATCAAATACCTAGCGCTGGCTGTGGTATTAAGTGGAAACAATAATTAATGTATCTAATTATAACTAGAGCCTTCCCACCGGAGTTAGGTGGTATGCAAAGTTTAATGTGGGGCTTAACTAAAGAGATGTCTAAAAACTTTATGATTAAAGTTTTTGCAGATTATCACGAGAATCATAAAAAATTTGATAATAAAGAAAACTTTTCAATAGAACGGGTTGGTGGAATTAAATTCTTAAGAAAAATAAGAAAGGCTCAATTAATAAATGAATTTATAAAAGAAAATAAAATTCAAGGAATTATTGCTGATCACTGGAAGAGTTTAGAGTTAATTAAAACAGATAAAAAGAAATATTGCTTAATACACGGTAAAGAAATTAATCATCCTAAAGGGAGTTCTTTAAACAAAAGAGTAGTTAAAGTTCTCAACAATGTTGAGAAAGTGATAGCTAACTCAAAATATACAAAAAATCTGGCAATAAATAACGGTGTTAATAGGGATAAAGTTATCGTAATTAATCCTGGTGTTGGAATTGTTGAGGAATTAAATAAAAAATCATTAGAAAAAGTTGAGAGTTTACTTAAAATAAAGACACCTCGTCTTATTACCGTATCAAGATTTGATAAAAGAAAAAATCATGAAAAAGTCATAATGGCTTTAAGAAATTTAAAACAACAATACCCTGATATTGTCTACATTTGTATTGGATATGGTGAAGAAGAAGAAAATTTAAAAAAATTAGTTCAAGAACTTGATTTAGGTTCTCAAGTTATGTTTTTCAAAGATATTAGTAACGATCTTAAAAATGCTTTAATAGCAAAATCAAATATATTTGTTATGCCTTCAATAATTCACAAAACATCTGTTGAAGGTTTTGGTATAGCATATGTAGAAGCTGCACAGTATGGAATTCCTTCATTAGGTGGGAAAGATGGAGGTGCTTCAGATGCAATCAGTCATGATAAAACAGGTTTAATTTGTGACGGAAACAACCTAGATAATATTTATTCATCATTGAATTCAATGATTGAAAATAAAAAATATCATGTGTTTGGTAAAAATGCTAAAGAATATGTTTCTAAGTTTCAATGGGACAAAATTCTTGATGAGTACAAAAAAATTCTTAATTAAGATCTCTTTTTAAAAACTGTTTTATAAATATGCCATACAACAATTAAAATAGTTGTTGTTAATATACAAAGAGTAAGAGTTCTATCCCATAAAAACTCCCATGACCCGTTACTTAATAATAATGATCTTCTTAAATTTTCTTCCATTAAACCACCTAAAACAAAAGCTAGAATAAGTGGTGGCATAGGAAAATCATAGAGTCTTAAAAAAGTAGCAACAACAGCTATTCCTATCATTAAATAGATGTCAAAGTTGTTAAATGACATCACATAAATTCCTGTGATTGAAAAAAATAAAATCAATGGAATTAAATAATTTTTTGGAACAGCTAAAATTCGAGCTATGTAAGGAATTAAAGGTAGATTTAATATTAATAAAACTACCATTCCAATATACATTGACATTATAACTGACCAAAAAATTTCTGGGTTAGTCATATAAAGTCTTGGACCTGGTTGAATTCCAAAACCCAACAAAGCTCCTAACATTACTGCTGTTGTTCCACTTCCAGGTATACCTAAAGTTAACATTGGTACAAAAGATCCTGAGCATGCTGCATTATTGGCTGTTTCTGGTGCTGATAGACCATTAACACTTCCTTTACCGAATTTTTCTTTTTCATCATCTTTAACTAAATTTCTTTCCATCCCATAAGCTAAAAAAGAAGCAATGGTTGCTCCAGCACCTGGTAATACACCTATTAAAAATCCAATTATAGAAGATCTAGGAATTGTTTTATACATTTTGCCTCTTTCCTCTTTATCTATTTTAATTGAACCTAGTTCAGTCAGTGAAACTTGTTTAGCAGCAGCTGTTGGATCATTTCTCTTTAAAATTATTGTTAATGCTTCACTCATCGCAAAAGTTGCCATCACCACAAGAACAAAACTTATACCATCTGTTAAATTCATGTTATTAAAAGTAAATCTTGTAATATCTGATAAAGAGTCTTGCCCTACTGAAGCTAACATTAAACCTAAAACTACCATCATCATTGCTTTTAAGAATTGACCTTTTGATGAAAAAGCAGCTATAGCTGTTAATCCTAAAATCATTAATGCAAAATAATCTGGCGATCTAAAAGATAAACTTACTTTTGATAAGCTCGGTGCCATAAATAATAGATAAATTGCAGATAGTGTTCCTCCAGCAAATGAACTCCATGCTGCAATTGCTAAAGCTTTACCTGCTTTACCTTGTTGTGCCATTGGATATCCATCAAATGAAGTTGCAACAGTTCCGGGAACTCCAGGAGCATTTAATAATATTGATGATGTCGAGCCACCAAATACTGCTCCATAATATACTCCAGCCATAAGAATTAAACCTGTAGCTGGATCAAATCCATAAGTAATTGGTATCATTAAAGCTATTGCTGTCATAGGTCCAAGTCCAGGTAGCATTCCAATGATTGTTCCAAAGAAACAACCAATCATTACCATAAAAATATTTTGAAATGTAAGAGCTGTGCTTAAACCAATTAAAATTCCTTCAATCATCCCATTACTCCAATCGATTTTAAAAAAGGGTCTCTTAAATAAATGTCAAGGACACCATGAAGGAGATACATAAAGGCTGCAACAAAAGGAAAAGATAATAGAAACATTAACACCCATCTTCTTTCACCTAAAAAATAATATGATGTAAATAAAAACAAGGAAGTCGTTAAAAAATAGCCAATTTTTAAAATTGTAGCTCCATAAATAATTGCAATAATTATTAGGATACCTGTTTTCTTATATTCTAAATTTTTATGTTCAACTTTTATGGTATCTGGATCTGGTAAAATTAATTTTAATCCAGAGAAAAATAACCCTGTATAACCTAGATAAATTGGAAAAGTTCTTGCATTAAAAGGTGCATTTTCATCAAATGCAAAAACTTGAATTTGATATGCGGTATATAAATAGAATGCTGAGAAAATAAAAAAGAGCAGTGATATAATTTTAGTAGTATTTATATTCACTGCTCTTTAAATTAATTAATCCTAAGGATTAAATAACTCCTAGTTTTTTCATAAGAGCTGTCATTTCTTTAGTTTGTGTTTTTAAAAATTTTACAAACTTTTTGTCTGGATTATAAATATTAACCCAAGCATTTCTTGCTCTAACTGCTTCCCATTCAGGAGTTTTTTGTACATCGCCTAGCATTTTAGCAATAGCTTTTTTGTCTTTGCTACTCATTCCTGGAGGTCCAAAAAATCCTCTCCAGTTAACGAATTGTACATCGTATCCTTGTTCTTTAAGTGTAGGTGCATCAGGTGCATCTGAAACTCTATCAGGTGCAGTAATACCAATAATTCTTACTTGGTCTCTTGCGCCCATAAGTTCACCTAAACCTGTAGAAATAATTTGAGTTTCTCCAGATAAAAGTCCAGCTAATGCTTTACCACCTGCATCATAAGGAATGTAAGCTACATCATTTGGATTTGCTCCAGCAGCTTGAAAAGCTAAAGCGCCAATTAAATGGTCCATACTTCCTCTTACAGAACCACCAGCCATTTTAATTGAGCTAGGGTTTGCTTTGTATGCTTTCACAACATCTTCAAAGTTTTTGTAAGGTGAATTTTTAGCAACTGCAATTGCTCCATAGTCACCAATTACTCCAGCAATTGGCACAACATCTTTATAAGATAAAGTTCCACTGCCACTTACGTAACCTTTGTGTCTTGTAATTGATCTTAAAACCAACGGTGTTGACTGTACTAAAACAGTATTCTCTGGCTTAGTATTGATCATGTAAGCAAGTGCTTTACCACCACCACCGCCTGACATGTTTTCAAACGATGCGCTTTTTAAGAATCCAGCTTTTGTTAAAGCCTCTCCAGTACCTCTAGCGGTTCCATCCCAACCACCACCAGCACCACCACCAATTACAAAATGAATTTTGTCAATTGCAATTGAACTAGTTGTTGTTGCTGAAAGTAAAAGAACTGCAGAGAATAAAACTGAAAAAAAAGATTTAATTAGTTTCATTATTTCCTCTCGTTGTTATAGTTAATGGCTAGATTAAACATATTTTTAATGAAGTAGTCAACAACCTTTAATAGAATATATGCAACAAGCAATTCCCTTTAGCCGAGAAAATTTTAAAGATCTTTTTTCTAAAAAATTTTTGCTAGTCATCATTATATCTATTCCAAGTGCAATTATTGCTGATTTTTTAAATATTCCTCTTGCATGGATGATTGGTCCAATGATTGCTGTTTCTGTAGCTGCTTTAAATGGATTTAAGATTTTTATGCCTAGACTTGCTCTAAGTTCAATTTTAATTGTGTTAGGGCTACATATTGGAAATTACATAGATCAAAATCTTTTAAATCAAATGGTAAATTGGATTTGGACAACTATTATAATGTTTGGTTATATTATTGTTAGCATATTGATTGTTTCAAAATACTTACAAAAATTTTCTGGTTACAAACAAAAAACTTCAATTTTTTCAGCAGCACCTGGTGCATTAGGTCCTTTATTGATATTGGCTGAATATGAAAAATCTGATTTATCTCAAGTTGCAACTGCTCACCTTATTAGATTAATTATTATAATAACTCTTTTCCCTTTTATTATTGTCAGTCTTTCAGACTCAGACATCCTGGAAATTCAAAAATTTGATTACATGGCTCAAAATCACTGGGATCTAATTATTTTGATCATAGCCTCAATAATTTTTATTTTCTTTTTTGATAAAGCAAAAGTTCCAGCTGCATTACTTTCTGGAACTCTTGTAGCAAGTGGTATTTTACAAATTTTTGATATTGCATCCTATAAATTGCCTGATGCATCAATTAATTTTTGTCTTCTAATATTAGGAGCTTCTGTTGGATGTAGATTTGCTAACAAAACAGTAAAGGAAGTAGCAAACAATTCATTCCACGGATTAGTAGCTACAATATTATTGGTTCTATTGGGTTTAGTTGCTGCTTTTATTGCAACTTTTTTTGTAGATAATAATTTTTTAACTTTAGTTCTATCTTTTTGTCCAGGTGGAATTTATGAAGTAGCTGTAATTGCTATTGCTTTTGATTTAGAGCCAGACTTTGTAGCTTTTCATCATATAATAAGATTATTGTTTATACTTTTCATTGTTCCAGTAGCTATACGATTGATTGAAAAAACTAAGTTAAAGAATTAATTAATCTTTCTAAAACTTTTTCAGCACTTAAATTATTTAAATCTCCTACCTCGATTGCTTTAAAATTTTCTCTTTCAATACTAACTTTATATGCTGTTGTATGTTTTCCAAATAAAGTTAAACCTTTAGCTCCTACGTGAGCTGCAATGTGGGCAGGCCCTGTATCATTTGCTATAACAAAAGAGCTAGCTTTAATTATTGAAGTTAATTGAGAAATATCAAGAGCTCTACCATTATCTAATAAAGTTTGTGCATTAATTTCTTTAGCATCATTTATTTCCGAAGAACCTGGGGCAGTAACAATTTTATACTCATCACCAAATTTATCTAAAATAAGTTTTATAAGATCATTATAATAAGGCCACTTTTTAATATTTAGATGAGGTGAGCAAAAAGGAAATAACAAAATAAATTTATTTAACCTGAAGTAATTTTTGATTTCACTAACATCAGAACAAGCCCAACTAAAATCTGGATTTAATGTATAGGAAGTTTTTAATCCTGAGGTTTGTAATTGATGATTAAATCTATCTAAAACAGAATGTTTATCAAATTCTTTTTTATTTATAACTTCAGGTAAAGTTGTAATAGAGCTTGACCATGTTTCTTTTTTTGCTTTTGGAAAAAGAATATTTTTATAAAAGTTTGTTCTAGATGAGTTTTGAAGATCAAAAATTTTGGAAAACTTATATTTTTTAATTTCTCTCATTAAAAAATACAGATAAATCAAATTATATTTGGGTAACCTTTTGTCTATAATTACTTCATGAATAAAAGGATTCTTCTTAAATAATTCACTATAAGGTTTCGTTGTTAATAAATAAATTTGATCATTTTTATAGTTTTCAGATATATCTTGAATTGCCCCACTCGCTTGAGCTATATCTCCTAAAGAGCCATGTTTAATAATTAAAATATTAGACATATTTATAACAAGATAACACAGTATTATATTTTATGAATAAAATTATAGTAGAGGTATCTATTGGAGAGCTTTTAGATAAGATTTCAATTTTGGAAATCAAACAAGAAAAAATTAAAGATCCAGAAAAACTTAGATTTATATCAAACGAACATTCAATATTAAAAAAACAATTGGATGATAATGTAAAATCTGACGATAAGATTAATGATTTATTTCAGTCATTAAAAGATATAAATGCGAAATTGTGGGTTATTGAAGATGATAAGAGACAATGTGAAAAAGTTAAAGATTTTGGGGAAAAATTTATTAAACTCTCAAGAGATGTTCATTTTTTAAATGATGACCGTGCTAAAATTAAATTAGAAATTAACAATTACACAGGTTCTGCAATCAAAGAAATTAAAGAATATACTAGTTATTAATCAATAGTTATTAAGATGTCAAAGAGGGTTGTTTTTTCATATCCTCTTTTTTAATGCCTGCTACCTTAACTGGTTTCTTCATTGCATCTCTTCTAAATGGCTCACCAAGCTCTTGATTCAAAATTACTTCAATAAATGTAGTAATTCCTTTTTTTTGATCTTCACAAGATTGCTTTATTGCTGCTGTTGTTTCTTCCATAGTTTTAACTGTTACACCCTTTAAACCACAAGCATCAGCCACTTTTGCATAACTTAATTCAGGATCAAGCTCTGTTCCCACAAAATTATCTTCAAACCATAAAGTAGTATTTCTTTTTTCTGCACCCCACTGATAATTTCTAAAGATAACCATAGATATCGCAGGCCACTCTTCTCTAGCACAAGAACTCATTTCATTCATGCTTATTCCAAAAGCACCGTCTCCTGCAAAACCGATAACTGGAGTATCAGGACATCCAATTTTAGCACCCAAAATAGATGGAAAGCCATAACCACAAGGACCGAATAAACCTGGAGCTAAATATTTTCTTGGCTTTTCAAAAGTTGGATATGCATTACCTATTGCACAATTATTTCCAATGTCGCTTGAAATAATAACATCGTCTGGCATACCAGCTTGAATTGCTCTCCATGCTTGTCTTGGAGACATTCTGTCTGAGTCTCTTTCTCTTGCTTCTTTGTTCCAAACAGTACCTTCGTCATCGTCTTCATGATCAAGACTTGATAATTTTTGTAACCAAGCAGATTTAGTTTGATGAATAATATCTTTTCTTTTTTGTCTATCAGTATCTCCTGCTGTTGGAGAAAGTTGATCTAGAATTTGTTGAGCAACTAATTTTGCATCTCCACATATTCCTACTGTAACTTTTTTTGTTAAACCAATTCTATCTGAATTCATATCTACTTGAATAATACTGGCATTCTTCGGCCAATAATCTATTCCATATCCAGGTAAAGTTGAAAAAGGATTTAATCTTGTACCAAGCGCTAGAACAACGTCTGCTTTTGAAATTAATTCCATCCCAGCTTTTGATCCGTTATATCCTAATGGTCCTGCAGCCAATGGATGGCTTCCTGGAAAACTATCGTTGTGTTGGTATCCAGAGCATACTGGTGCATCTAATTTTTCTGCTAATTTTTTACATTCTTCAATAGCCCCACCTATTACAACACCTGCTCCAGATAATATTACTGGAAACTTTGCTTTAGATAATAAATCTGCAGCTTTTTTAATTGCATCAACTCCACCTGCTTGTCTTTCTAATCTTACGATTGGAGGAAGTTCAATATCAATTACTTGTGTCCAATAATCTCTAGGAACATTAATTTGTGCAGGAGCAGAACCTCTAATTGCTTTTTCAATAACTCTATTTAAAACTTCAGCCATTCTTGATGGATCCCTTACTTCTTCTTGATAGCAAACCATATCTTTAAATAAATTCATTTGTTCGACTTCTTGAAAACCACCTTGTCCCATAGTTTTATTTGCAGCTTGAGGTGTTACTAATAATAATGGAGTGTGGTTCCAGTAAGCAGTTTTAATTGGCGTAACTAATCCTGTAATACCAGGTCCATTTTGAGCTATAACCATAGACATTTTACCAGTGGCTCTAGTGTATCCATCAGCAATTAGACCACCATTTGTTTCGTGGGCTACATCCCAAAATGTGATTCCTGCATCAGGAAAAATATCTGAAATTGGCATAAAAGCAGATCCTATAATTCCAAATGAATGCTCAATACCGTGCATTTGTAAAACTTTTACAAAAGCTTCCTCTGTTGTCATTTTTGTCATTAATAGAACCTTTCTAAATTACTAAGTTTTAAAATATTTTAAAAATTAATTGTTAATTTTTGGGATTAATATATAAGTTTTGAAAAATTTCAAACAAACAAATCGACACCATATGGCTACAGACATCATAATCCACGATCAAAAGGATAATGTGGGAGTAGTTGTTATTGAAAAAATCACACCCAAACAGGATTGTAACTGCTGGATCATGGAAAATGATAGCTCTACAAATATTCAATCCATGGATGAAATTCCTCTAGGTCACAAAATTGCTATGGTTGACTTAAAAGAGGGAGACACAATACTTAAATATGGACACGATATCGGTAAAGTAGTTAAATCAATCAAAAAAGGTGAACATGTTCATGTTCATAATGTAAAAACAAAGAAGTGGTAATTGTATGGAAATACCAAAAAGTTTTTTAGGTTATAAAAGAGAGAATGGTAGAGCAGGAACTAGAAATCACGTAATTATTCTTCCTGTAGACGATATTTCTAATGCTTGTGCTGAAGCAGTAGCTAACAATATTAAAGGTACTATTGCCCTTCCTCATTCTTATGGCAGACTTCAGTTTGGTGCAGACTTAGAATTACATTTTAGAACAATGATAGGTACAGGAAGTAATCCAAATGTTGCTGCTGTAATTGTAATAGGAATTGAACCTAAATGGACAAAAAAGATTGTTGATGGAATTGCAAAAACTGGAAAACCAGTCGAAGGTTTTCATATAGAACGAACAGGAGATATTGGAACTGTAATGAAGGCCTCCAAAAAAGCACAGGAGTTTGTAATGTGGGCTTCTGAGAAACAAAGAGAAGAATGTCCTATAAGTGATTTATGGATTTCAGTTAAATGTGGAGAATCTGACACCACATCTGGATTAGCATCAAACCCAACTGTTGGAAACTTAATGGATAAACTTGAACCATTAGGAGTTCATTTATGCTTTGGTGAAACTTCAGAGCTTACGGGAGCAGAAAAAGTTTGCGCAACAAGAGGAGCAACAAAAGAAGCTTCAGATAAATTTATGAAAACTTGGAGTTCTTACAATGATTTTATTTTAAAAGAGGCAACAGATGATTTATCTGAAAGTCAACCAACAGCTGGAAATATTGCTGGTGGTCTAACTACAATTGAAGAAAAAGCATTTGGTAATTTTCAAAAAATTGGTAGTTGTAAATTTGTAGATGTTTTAGAGCCAGCAGAAGAACCGAAAAAAGGTAAAGGTTTATATTTTATGGATACATCATCAGCAGCAGCAGAATGTGTGACACTTCAAGCTGCAGCAGGATTTAATATTCATTTATTTCCAACTGGTCAAGGAAACATTGTTGGTAACCCAATTGAACCTGTTGTAAAATTAACTGCAAACCCTTTAACAGTTAAAGGAATGGGTGAACATATAGATTGTGATGTGTCTAAAATTCTTTCAAGAGAGATGAATTTATCTGAGGCGGGAGACAGACTTATCGAAACAACTTTAAGAGTTGCTAATGGAAGACTAACCTGCGCTGAAGCTTTAGGTCATAAAGAATTCGTAATGACTAAACTTTATAGAAGTGCTTAATCATTAATACATATAATGTTTTTAAAAAAATATTTGGTAATTTTGCCAGGTATAATTCTTGCTTTTGTTCTTTATTCTCTTTCACAAGGGTTTAACAATATTATTGGGATTGAAATTTTAGGTTACAGTAAAAGTCCTATTTCAACTGCAATGATAGCAATACTTCTTGGAATTTTTTTTGGAAACTTTTTTAAAATTCGTGAAAGTTTTCAAAAAGGTTTAGATTTTAGCAAAGAGTATATATTAAAGCTTGGAATTATTTGTCTTGGTATTCAATTAAAACCATTTGAATTTATAGAATTTGGAAAAATTGCAATTCCATTAATAATAATTTGTATCATAAGTGTTTTAGTTATTATCAAACTTTTAATAAAAAAATTAAAAATACCTACAAGGATGGCTTATTTAATATCAATAGGAAGTACAGTTTGTGGAACAACCGCAATCATGGCAACAGCACCTGTAATTAAAGCGAATAAAAATGAAGTATCCTATGCAGTAGCTAACATTACCTTATTTGGAATATTATCTATGTTGTTGTATCCATATTTTGCAAATTTTTATTTTGAGGGAAATTCTTTATTTGCTGGTCTTTTTTTAGGGACTGCAATTCATGAAACCTCTCAAGTTGCTGCAGCAGGTTTAATATACGACCAACAATTCAATAGTCCTGAAACTTTAAATATAGCAACAGTAACTAAACTCATTAGAAACACTTTTTTAATTGTAATGATTCCTCTTTTTGCTTTTTTGTATAATAGAGGTTTAGTTAAAGAAAAGAATTACTCTATTATAAACATTTTTCCTTATTTTGTTTTAGGTTTTGTAGGAATGATTATTTTTAGAAATATAGGTGATCAGCTCTTTACTGAATATAATAAAGATATCTGGGTTGAAACAATCAACTTTATTAAATTTTTTTCTAAGGTTTTTTTAACTATGGCTATGGCAGCTATTGGATTGTCAACAGATCTTAAAGATATAAAAAGTATGGGTTACAAACCTTTTGCAGTTGGATTTATTGCAATGTTGACTGTAGGTATTGTTTGTATTCTCACAATAGAAATTTATTTAAAAATGTTTATTTAGTCTGCTTTGCAGATTTATTAAAATATTTTTTTCTAAATTTTGAGATAGATCTTCTAATAAAAGCTGCAGCAATACCAAGAGAAACTGCAAACAATATTGAAAATAATCCATAAAAGAATGGCATATCTTTAGAAAATTCTTTAATAAATTTAGAAAAGAAGTTTAGATCCTGATCTATCACATTGATTGTTTCTTTTTGAATTTCTTCAGCAAAAAAAGTGTCATATGCAATAACTATTCCAACGACTAATAATAAAATTGCTAATAATGCTTTTAATCCTGAGCTATCAATTTGTTCTCCAAGTTTTTGACCAACTTGAACTCCAACAATTGATCCTACTACCAACATAACAACTAACATCAAATCAATTGAGCCATAATTAATAGAGTGTAAGAAAGTAACAATCACACTTACAAAGATTGTTACGAATAGAGATGTACCTGGAACCAATCTTGTTGGCATTTTAATAATATAGATCATTGCAGGTACTAAGATGAAAGCACCACCTATACCCATTATTGCAGCAATAAATCCAACTACTAATCCTATTAGGATTGGTGTAAATACACTTTCATATAATTTTGATTTGGGAAATCTCATTCTTAAAGGAAGACCATGTATCCAATAATGAACGTGTAATTTTTTTCTTTCTACAATATTTTTTTTTGCTTTATCAATTTCACCTAAACTTTCTACAAGCATTAATGTGCCAATAATTGCAAGTATATACATATAAGCTAAAGAAATTACGGTATCTATTTTTCCAATATCTTGAAAATAAGTAAAAGTATAAATACCTAATGCAGTTCCTATTGAGCCACCAATTACAATCATGAATCCCATTTTATAATCTAAAGTATTTTTTAAATAATGTGTGGTGGATCCTGAAACAGATGTTGCTAAAATATTATTTGCTTCATTAGCAACCGCATACGCTGGGGGTACACCCATAAAAATTAAAAATGGTGTCATTAAAAAACCACCACCAACACCAAACAATCCTGATAGAACCCCAACAATTGCACTTAATAAAAGTATTTCAACAGGATTTATAAATACTTGAGCTATTGGTAAAAAAACGTCCATTTAAAAATAAAAACTTAAGATATAGCTTATTTAAAAGTTATAAAAGTTCCGACTAAGATTACACCCCAACAAGCTGCTATAGCTGATAAAATTCCAGTTTTAATAAAAGTTGTTTTTTTGTTTATAATTTTTTGAGGAATTTTTATATTTGGAAGTTGCATCTAACTTCCTGAATACACCCAGTATGAAAATTGTCAAATTATAATTGAATTTTTGTAAGATTTTTTATTAGTAAATTGTTGCCCCAAAAACCTTTATGTCATCACCCTCAACTCCAAGCACCAATCTTCCTAAGAACTCTCCAGGAATTTTGTTATTTGTTTGTTTAATAAGGACTGTAATATGATCACCCCTTCTTAAAGTGCCAAAAGGCTCATAAGTTTCGTTCAAATTTGTGATAAGTTCGTTATTTGCCCACTGTTTTCCAAGCTCTACCTCATTAGCTCCAAACAACATTTGAGTTGAAAAATCTTTAGTAAAGCCTCCATAATCCTTAAGATTTGAGGATCTTACTAAATTTTCCCAAAATGGTTTACCTATTTGAAAAATTTCCTCATCAGTTTTCGCTAAAAGGTCCATAGATTTTACTTTTTGATATTTTTTTAAGAGGCTTTCTTCTTCTCATTCTCATCTACAATGTGATAAACAGGTACCTTTTCCATTGAAAATTTACCAGTTTTTGGATCTCTTCTTGAAACAGTTAAACAATGCCAATTATCATCATCTAATTTCATATGATCACCTCTGTAATAATACCCTGGCCAACGTGTTTCTTCTCTAAATAATGTGTGTTCTGTTACACATTGCGAAGTTAAAGCTCTATGTTTAAGCTCCCAAGCTCTCATTAACTGATGATAGTCTTCTGCACCCACTTTTTCTAAGTCTTCCTCTAACCAAGCTAATAATTCCAATCCTCTTTTAAGCATATTATCATTAGTCATATAATTTGTTGCAATTCCTCCTACATATTCATCCATAATTCTTTGAAGTCTTTGAAGACCTTGTATTGGTGATATATAACTAGGAGAAACAGTTCCACCAGTAATTTCATTTTGAGCAACTGTGTAAGTTTCTAAAGGTTTATAAACCTTAGTCTTAAAATCTTCACATTGCTTATCGGAAACTGAAATTCCATCAGCTTTTTTATCCTCTATATACTTAACAGCTGCTTTTGCAGCTAATCTACCCTCTGTAAATGAACCTGATGAAAATTTATGTGCACTTCCACCAACTGTGTCTCCTGCACCAAACAATCCATCAATAGTTAACATTCTGTTATAACCCCAGAAATATTCTGGTGGAGATAAGTCTTCTGGTCCACTTACCCATGCACCTGAACATGTCGCATGAGAACCCATAACATAAGGTTCTGATGTTGTTAACTCTGGATTGGTATATTTTGGATCAATATTTTGGGATGCCCATACAACTGCTTGACCAACTGTCATACCTAAAAAGTTTTCCCAACCTACTGTTTCTAAATGTGGATCTTGAAAAGCTTCGGTTGTAACCATTTGAATTGGTCCACCACCAGCCATGGTTTCTTGAATGAATGCATGGTTTCTTAAACAAGTAGGAGTTGGGTGATGGTCAATATATTCTCCAACTAACTCTTTAGTTTGATCATACCATTTTTTTTCATAGTTCTCGCCATTTGCATTCTGTGTATAAGTTTTTAAATGTAAAAAATATGCTCCTACAGGACCGTAACCATCTTTAAATCTACATAAAACAATTCTATTTTCCATTTGAGTCATTTTTGCTCCAGCAGCAATAGGTAATGCATAAGCAGAGCCATTACTCCAAGGAGCATACCAAGTTCTTCCCATTCCCTCACCAACTGCTCTAGGCTTAAATATATGTGAGGCACCACCTGCTGCAACAATTACAGCTTTAGCTCTGAACACATGAAAATCTCCAGTTCTCATATTAAAACCAACAGCACCACCAATTCTATTTTCTTGAGCCTCATCCATTAATAAATGAGTAATCATTATTCTATTATAAATTTTGTCTGCAGATTTTTTAGCTGCTTCAGCAACAATTGGTTTATAACTCTCACCATGGATCATTATTTGCCATTTACCTTCTCTTAAATATCTTCCAGTTTTTTCATTTTTCATCATGGGCAAACCCCACTCATCAAACATATGCACTGTTGAGTCTACGTGTCGAGCCATATCATAACCTAAGTCTTCTCTAACCATTCCCATTAGATCATTTCTTGCATATCTTACATGATCCTCAGGTTGATTTTCATCCCACTGCATTCCCATATAACAATTAATTGCATACAAGCCTTGAGCTACTGCTCCACTTCTATCTATGTTAGCTTTTTCAACACAAACAATTTTTAAATCTCTTCCCCAATGTCTAGCTTCAAAAGTAGCACCTGTTCCAGCCATACCTCCGCCTACAACTAATACATCACACTCTTCAAAATGTGTTTTGTGCTTAGCCATTAATAATAAACTCCCTTTTTAAAAGACTCTTTAGGGACTGAAGGTAGTTCTCCATTAGTATTTAATCCTTCAGGTTCTGTATAAAGTCTTTGTGAATTTATCTCACCTTGATTTGGTTTATCTCCTTCTGCAAGTTTAGGAATAAATTTTCCCCAAGGTTTTGTAGTTATAGGAGAAACAAAATTCTTTTCTGTTCCATTCCTAAATTTAATTTTCCAGGAAATTGTTCCTTTTTCTTCTTCTCTTCTTACTCTAACACTATGACCCATTGGTGCAAAGTCAGCATAACCTCTAACATCAATTGCATGATTAGGACAAGCTTTTACACAAGAATAGCATTCCCAGCAAAAATTTGGTTCTATGTTTTTTGCTCTTCTTATATTTTCATCTATATGCATAATATCAGACGGACAAATATCTACACAATGTCCACAGCCATCGCATCTAGTCATATATACAAAAGTTGACATAATTTATTTTTCTCCTTTTTTTATTAACATATTAATAATGTTTTGGCTCTTCTCTTTTTATACCTAGGCCAAATTGTTCAGGTGCATCTGCTGGAGGTGGAAGGTTATCCCTCGAACCATCAGCTTCTGCTAAATTTTTTTGTATTGCTGCTCCTGGTTTATAGAACATATGAGCAAATTTTGACCAATATACTCCTCCAAATAAAATTAAGTTGGCTGCTACAAATAAAGTAAAAAATAAATATGACAAACCTACTTGTCCACCAAATTGAGTGTATGACCATGCTAAACCAAAAGTTGCACAAGCTAACAAAGCCAATACAAACAAATCAGCTTTAATAATTCTGTACCAAGGATGTGCTTCAGCTGAAACATCAACTCTTAAAAAAAACCAGAACCAATAACCACCTAAACAAGTTAAAATTGCTCCTGTATGCCAAAGCATAGACCACATTTCTGAACTAGATTTACCAACACCAGTATAACAAAAAACTAAAATACCGGATGAAACCCAAAATAAAATTGTTCCATACATTCCAAGTACATGTGCTAGCCTTCTTTTACCAAAACCAAGTTCTGATGTCGTGCCAATATCAACGACAGTTGTTTTTGCAATAATCGATGTTTTTTCTCCTAAGCCTAATTGTTTAGTGGCAGATAATTTTGCTTTTTTTGCATTATTGAAAAAATATGTAAGATTTTTATGGTGGATCATTTGAATAATTGTGCCAAGGGCTATTAAAACTATCATTGCAACTATAAAGCCCTGCATTGCTATAGGGGGGATTATTTCTGCTAAAACAGAAAATGGGTTCGTATTAAACATATCCGCCTTATGTTAGATTTTTTTTACTAATTTTTAAAGTTTCTAATCTATTTAAAAAAATAGTTCAATTACTAACTCATCGCAATTAACCTTTAATAACAGCCTATTTTTTTCTTTTATAGTGTTGCTTATTGGGAATAACTGATCTTATGCCGCCTTGAGGATTCTCAACATCTCCTAATCTTCGGGGAATTAAATGAAAATGACAATGTAAAATAGATTGACCTGAAACCCTACCTATATTTGTTCCAAGATTAAAACCGTCAATATTTGGATCTTTTTTTATTACTTCATCTTTAACTTTCCGAATAAGATCGTTACAAGCCACTAGTTCTTCATCGGTTAATTCAAAAAAATCTTTTATATGTCTTTTGGGTATTATTAGACAATGATATTTAGAAACAGGATAGGTATCATAACTTGCATAAGCTAATTCATTCTGAATAGTAAAACCGCTTTCTTTAGTATTACAGAATAAGCATGGGTTATTTGGATCTTTCATTAATTAAACCTATACAAATTAGAATTTCTAATAGCTAAACGGTAATATCTTAAAAATATATTGTAATGTTTTAAATTTTTTCTTTTCCAACCAATTTGTCTAATTGTTTTGACTGAAGTTACACCTTTGCCAGAACCAATTAATAATATTTCATCAAATTTCTTCAATTCTTTAACAAAAATTTCTTTTTTGTAAATTTTTTTAACCTTGGATTTAAAATATTTATATGTGATCCCCTCATAATAATCTTTTTTTGGTGTAAAAATTTTATCATTCCTAACAAACAAAAGATTAGAGGTACCTGTTTCAAAAAGTTTCTTATTAAAGACAAGACCAATATCAGATTTAGTATTATCCATTTTAGATAAATGAGATAATATTTTTTTGTATTTTAAGTTTTTAAATTGAGGTCTTTCTCTTTTAAGATTTACAAGTTTTAAATTAAAATTTAATTTTGGAGTTAAACGTTTTCTTAAAGATATTGATATAGTATTTTTGTTAAGAGCAATTCTAAGCAGGTGATTATAATTTTTTTTTTTCGATAGATTTTTATTTAATATTTGAAGAATATTACTCTTAATAAATCTTTTATTTATTTTATACTTTTTTAAAGATTTAAGAAGATTGGACAAATGATTTTTAAAAAATAAAATCTTAGGTGGCTTACCAAAGATCCACATAGTTGTAAAAATTCCATGGTCACCCCATAAATCTTTAAAATCTATTTCTTGTAGATCTTTAAGACGATAAGATTTTTTTAATAAGAAAGTTACCATTGATAGTTAAAAAAGATTCTGGGTGAAATTGAAATCCATAAATTTTATCTTTATTATTTTCAAATGCCATTGCTACTTTTGATTCTAAGCATCTCATAGTTATCTCAAAATCTTTAATTTTAAAAGGTTCTTTTAATTTTAAAGAATGATAACGACCAACTTTAAATATTTGATTTTTTTTAAATAATGAATTTTTACTATTAACCTTAATATTGGATTGATACCCATGATAAATTTTATTTTGTTCAACAATTTGAGCACCTTCACAAAATAATATCTGTTGGAATCCCAAACAAATACCAATTATTTTCTTTTTTCCCTTAAATTGATTATAGATCTTAGAGGTTAACGGATAATTTTTAGGATTTCCAGGACCAGGTGAAAAAACAATTACTTTTGCTTTATTAAGTTTTATTTTATCGACATTGTTATAGTTATCACATTCAACTTCATCAAATAATGAAAGTTGATGAACAACATTATGTGTAAAAGAGTCTTTGTGGTCTATTACATAAATCATTTAAATAGATCGATTAATGCTTTTGCTTTAATAAAATTTTCACTAAATTCATGCTTTGCATTACTATCAACAACAACACCCGATGCTACAGAGATTTCAGAAATATTTTTATAGTTTAGAATTGATCTAATAATAATATTAAATTTCATATCTCCATTAAACTTTAGATACCCAAAACTTCCAGTATAAATGTTTCTATTTTCTTTTTCTTGATTATTGAGAAGATTAAGAGTGCTAATCTTTGGGCAGCCAATTACTGATCCCCCTGGCATCATTGCTTTAATTATATCTATATTTTTAATATTCTTTTTAATTTTACCTTTGATTAAGCTTACATAATGAAAAAGATCTTTATATTCTTCGACAGCTTTTTCTTTAGATAACTTTACTGTACCAACTTTACATACTCGCGACATATCACTTCTTTCCATGTCTACAATCATATTATGTTCTTTGGTTTCCTTAAGATTATTTCTAAAATAACTTAAAGCTTTAGTTTTATTCATTCTTTTATTTTTTCTTACTGTACCAGCTATAGGCTTAGTAGTGATTAAAGAACCTTTTTTGGTAATCAAATTTTCAGGTGAACAACTAATAATAGAATAATCTTTATCTCTGATCATAAAAGCTTCAGGAGCTAAATTTGTTTTTGAAAGTCTACAAAAAAAATCTAATGGGTCTATTGCAGATTTGAGTTTATATTTTGTGCAGATCTTAATTTGATAAGTTTCACCACTTTTGATTTTTTTCTTAAATTTATCAAAAATTTTTGTGTAGGATTTTCTATTAATGTTGATTTTAAATTTTTTTTTTAGTCTGATTTTATCAATCTTATAATTGACTAGATCGTTAGAATAGCTAATTTTTTTTTCTGGTTTATAGAATATTCCTTTTGGAAAATTCATACTTTTTTGTTTTGGAACTTTAATTCCAATTAAATTATTTAATAATTCATATCCAAAAAAACCAATAAATAAATCTGTCTTTTTAGGTTTTTTACTAATTCTTTTCTTATTTAAAAAACCAGAAACATTTTTGTTATTTAAAGTAATTTTTTTTGAAAAGTCTGTATATAAATCAAACCCATTTATTGATTTATATATGGCGTAAGATTTGCCTGATGCATGTATCTCTTTAAGTTGATTTTCTTTACTCAATTTATTCTGTTTTTAATCTCAAAACTGGTTGTTCTTTTATTGGTAGATGAATTATTGCTGCAAAGACAGATAAAGCAATTGCTAAATACCACGCGTAATCATATGACCCATAAAGATCGTGGAATAAACCTCCAAGATATGCTCCAAAAAATGAGCCGATTTGGTGACTTAAAAATACGATACCATATAAAAGTCCTAAGTATTTTGTACCAAACATATGTGCAACTATTCCACTTGTTGCAGGTACAGTTGATAGCCATAAGAAACCAAAACTTGCTCCAAAAATAAAAGAATTGATATTACTAGCTGGTAAAAATATGAATAAAATAATTGATATTCCTCTAAGGCTATAGATTGTACTTAATATTATCTTCTTACTCATTTTTGTTGATAGATAACCACTACAAAGTGAACCAAAAATATTGAATAATCCAATTAAAGATAAAATTGCTGCTGCAGTCCAGCTTTCTAATCCACGATCTATTACGTAGGTTGGAACATGTGTACCTACTAGAGTTATATGAAAACCACATACAAAAAAACCAGAAACTAACAAAATATAACTTTTTGTTCCAAACGCCTCCTTAATAGCATCAGACAAACTTTGAGTATTTGGTTTTTCAATAGTTTGTCCTAATGAAGGTGATCTAACAAAAAATGAAATACCTAATCCAATAACTAAAGCTACTAAAAATGATAATAATGTTATCTCCCAACCATTTTCTGTTAAAGAATATTGAGTTAATATTGGAGATAAAAAGTATCCAAAAGATCCAACTGCCGTAACTATACTCATTGCAATTGTTCTATTTGATAGTGGAAAATGTTTTCCAACTATCGACATTGGAATACTGATAGCTGTTCCCCCTAGACCAATTCCTATTAAAACTCCCATATCTATTTGAAAAAAAATTCCAGTATTAGGCCCTGCATATAAAAAATAAACACCTGCTATAAAAAAAAGAAATGCTAATGCAATCGCTTTATGTCCACCATACTTATCAGCTATTGCACCAAATATAGGTCCAGTTAATCCCCACATTAACATTTGGATTCCAATTGATAGTCCTGATTGGGTTAAGGAAATTCCTAAATCATCTTTAAAGTCCATGAAAAACATTCCAAAAGTTTGTCTAACGCCCAATGAAATCAAGACCACTAAGCTAGCAGCAATCAAGGTAATTAAAGCAGTTTTATTTCTTATAAATTTTTCAGAAGACATGTTTTATTTTAAATGTTTAAGAGCTTGCTTAATATCAGCGATAAGGTCGCTAGGATCTTCAAGACCAATGTGTAATCTAACAAGATGTTCGTCTTTTGATAAGCTCATAAATTTTCTATTTCCAGTTTCTCTAAACTCTTGATGTAAAACCAAACTTTCAAAACCACCCCAGCTATAGCCATATCCAAAAAGCTTAAGAGAATTCACAAATTTTCTAACTGAATTAATATTCTTAGCTTTTATTTTTAATCCCATTAGACCTGAGGCACCAGAGTAATATTTTTTCCACATTCTGAAATTGTGTGAGTTTTTTTTATATGGATAAAGAAGTTTGATTTTTTTGTTTTTAGACAAAAATTCAGCAATTTTTTTTGCGTTTTCTCTATGTCTGTCTAATCTAACATCTAATGTTCTTAAACCCCTGGTAATTAAATAAGCGTCATCTGGTCCTAATCTGAGACCTGTAATCTTCTCAGCTGCTTTTACTTTGTTAAAAACTTTTTTATTTACAGCAAGACTACCTCCCATTACATCTGAATGACCAGAATAATATTTTGTAGCCGATACAATAGACATATCAAAACCAAATTTAATTGGCTTAAAATAATATGGTGTCGCCCAAGTATTGTCTATAGCAGTAATAATTTTATTTTTTTTGGCAATAGAAATTATTTTTCCCAGATCCTGAAATTCAAAAGAATTACTACCAGGATTTTCAACAAAAATTAATTTTGTTTTTTTTGAGATATTATTTTCAAGTGTTTTTAAATTAGCAGGATCATAAAATATTGTTTTGATCTTAAATTCTTTAAGAAAATCTTCAGTTAAAATTCTTGTAGGACTATAAACTGGATCAGCTACAATTATTTCATCACCTGGCCTTACAATACTAAATATTGATAAAAAAACTGATCCAAAGCCTGTAGGTGTTGTAAAAACGTGATAACTTTCTTCAAGTTTAGTTAATATCTTTTGCAATATATAGGTTGTAGAAGTGCCTTGTCTTCCATAATCATAATGACCTCCTATAGGATTTTTTATGGCTTTTACTTGCGTCTTTCTTATATCTCGCATTGATTTAAATATAATTGTTGAAGCTCTCACAACAGGTGGATTTACAGACTGATTATGAAAGTCTTTTGCAGTATGTTTTAAAAAAGTTTTAAAAGATTTTGTCATAAAAAAATTGATATGCTGAAGGGACAATGCTATATCCCACAATGAAATTCAATAAATTAATGAATAGGACTTAATGAGTTATCCGAAAAAACATAGGGGCCGAAGAAAAATGGGCTCTAAAAAGAGACGAGCTAGAAAAAAGAATAAAAAAAAATAATTATTGATCTAATTCATGAATGTAAATTTTAAACATTTATGCATGATTTGCTTTTACTTACCTATAATAACAATAATAATATCTTATATTTGGTCAGCCAATCTTAATATAGTTAACTGGTGTATACCTAACATTGACGGATGTACATCTATATCAAGGATAGGTAGGTACGAGCCAGTGGTTTATTTTTTCAAACCAATGATGTTAATTTATGCAATATTTTTAGGAATTTTTTGGAGTAAATTTTATAAAATTCTTCGAGTCAAAAAAATTGAAATTTCAAAATTTGAAATAATAATAGCTTATTGTTCGATACTTTTTTTTATTCTTTATATCTTTTTTTTAGGTGAAGGAAAATTATATAAATTTTTTAGACAAGTTGGTATTTTTATATATATTTTTTTTACTGTTTTAAGCCAAATTTTTTTTTCTACGAGATTAAAAAAATTATCTAGTTTTGATCACAAAATAAGCAAGTTAATATTTTATTATACTATCATATTAGGTATTATTGGAATTTTATTACTACCACTTGTTACTACAAAAGTTATTGAATTTTCAAATTTTAAAAATATTGTATCTTGGAATTATTTTTTATTTATTCAAACATATTTTTTATTTATTTTTTTTGGATTAAAAAAAAAATTATGAGGTAATCCAGCCTCCTCCTAGTACTTTATCACCATAACTGTCTTTTGAGTAAAATACACATGCTTGACCAGGTGAAATGCCCTCTTCAGCTTTTTCTAAAATCACTATTCCCGTGTTGTTTACTTTTAAATTTACCTTTGCTTTAAGAAGTTTTCCTGTTGATCTCACTTTTACAAAAATATTATTTTCAAATTCTTCTTTTTTTACTAATAAATTCAAATTTTTAATCTCAATTTCCTTTTTTCCAAGTTTATCTTTTGGGCCAACTATAATTTCATTTTTATCTGAATTAATTATTAAAACATAAAGTGCTTCTGTGTCCGCTATTTTGATTCCTTTTCTTTGGCCTATCGTAAAATTTATTATTCCATCGTGTACTCCAATAACTTTTCCATCTAAATTTTTAATATTACCTTTTTTAAAAGAATTTGGTTTAAATTTTTCTATAACAGAAGCATAATTGCCATTTGGGACAAAGCAAATATCTTGACTATCTGGTTTATCTGCAACATTTAAATTTAATTTTTTAGCAATATCTCTAGTTTGATTTTTTAGCAAACCACCTAAAGGAAATCTTAAATAGTCAAGTTGTTCTTTGGTAGTATTAAATAAAAAGTAACTTTGATCCCTATTCTGATCAATAGCTCTGTACATATCTGTTGAATTGTTTTTTGTAATACTTTTAACATAATGACCTGTAATTAATGCATCAGCTTTCAAATCTTTTGAAACTTCAAACAAATCTTTAAATTTAACTGTTTGATTACACTGAACACAAGGTATTGGTGTCTCACCTTTCAAATAACTTTCAACAAAATTGTCTATTACACCCTGTTTAAATTTATTTTGATAATATAAAACCTTATGTTCTATATTTAATTTTTGAGCAACTCTTTTTGCATCCATTATGTCTTGTCCTGAACAGCATTGTTTTGAAGCTGCAACCTCTTTACCGTCATCATAGAGCTTTAATGTTATACCTATTACATTAAAACCTTCTTTCTTCATCATGCCGGCAACAGTTGAAGAATCTACTCCACCTGACATTGCAACAACTACTGTTGTGTCTGAGGGTTTTTTATCCAAACCAATAGAATTTAAATCATTATTCATTTGATGGTATTTATACTTATTTCTAATATAAGTTAAATTAAATGATTTTAGATTATGAGCCAGGTGACAAAGTTGAAAATCCTACTAATAAAGAATGGGGTATAGGTCAAGTTCAATCAATAATTAAAGATAAAGTAACTGTAAATTTTGAAAATGCTGGAAAAAAAGTGATAAATGCCAGAAATATAGAATTAGTAAAATTAAATGACTGAATTAAATTTAAAAAAAATTACTGAAGAATTAATTGATACCTTTTTATATGCTGGAGAAATTTCGTTAAAACTTCGAGAAAAAGGGTTAATTAAAGAAATAAAGTCAGACAATACACCTGTTAGTAATGGTGATCTAGAAGTCAATAAAATTATTACTAATAAAATAAAAAATATTACTCCTAAAATACCAATTGTTTCAGAAGAAACTTCTGACAATAAGTCTATAAAAAATTTAAAGGATTTTTGGTTAATTGATCCAATAGATGGTACTTATGATTATATTAATAACTTAGAAGAGTTTACAATTAATGCCGGTCTTATAATTAACAATAATCCAGTTATAGGATTGATAAATGCACCTTCTAAAAAAAGAATGTTTTATTCTTATGGTAATAATTTAGCTTTTGAAATCATAGATGGAAAAACTATTAAATTAAGTTGTTCTAAGAACTTTAACAAAAATGAAATTAAATTTGTCTCTTACTCAAACAAAATAAAACCAGAGATAGAAGCAATTCACAAAAAACTTAATGTTAAAAAATTCGTAAGAATGAAGAGTTCACTAAAATTTTGTGTAATTGCTGCAGGAGAATATGATGGATATGTTGCTGAACCAAGAGCTTGTGAATGGGATATTGCGGCTGGTCATGCAATTCTAAAACATGCTGGTGGTATTGTAACAGATTTTAACAATAAAGAGATAAAATATGGAAAAAGAGATTTTAAAAACCCAAGCTTAATTCTAAAAAGTAAAAATATATTGTAATGGATGAACAACTAAGAATAATACTTATTATAATAGTATCAGTTTCAATTTTTGGATTAATTACATTTGTATTTGTTAAAAATTATATCAAAAACAAAATTAATTTTTTAGTTAAAAAAGAAAAAGATAAAAATTTAAAGTAATTTTATTATTTTTAAATAATCATCTTTATCTATATCCATAATTTTTTTTGATGTTTCAAAGTCAAAACCATTTCTTGCTAACAAAGAAATATCTTTTTTATAAAATAAGGGTCTATTATCCTCTGTTCTAGCAGGACCAATTCTTTTTTTTTTACATATTTTTATCGCAGAGAAAAAATCTTGATCTGAGTTTTCATCTTTAATCTTATTAACTGTATCTTTTATGAATTCATCATTTATACCTTTGCCAACTAGATAACTTCTTATTTTATTAATTGAATTTCCTCTCTGAATCATACTTTTTGCTTTGCTGTCTGAATAAAATTTATCATTTATAAATTTACTTTTTTCTAGATCTGAAAGAACAATGTCTATTAAATTCGTCACATCTTGTTTTTTAACATTTGGTACCGAAGTTTTAAGATATTTCTTTAAAAGGTAAGTCTTTAGTTGTTGTTTTGAGGGAGCATACTTTTCAACATAGGCAAACGCAAAATTTCTCATTTCCTCGACAGTTACCTTCAAAGTTTTTTTTCGATTTCTTATAGGAATCATGAATAGATTTACTATAATATATTTTGAAATGATCGAACAAATTTATAATTATTTTACAATTGAAATGCTCTACTATTGGGTGAATTTAGGAGTTATCCCTTTTTGGTTAATGTTAATTTTTTTTCCTCAGTCATATTTATGTAGATTCTTTGTAACTTCGATACTACCTATCATTTTACTAAGCGGGGCTTATATTTTCATACTTTATAAATCACATCTAATCTCTTATGATTTTGTTGGTAATTTTAAACTTTATCTCGGACTTGAAGGTTTATCTGAATTATTCACTAACAATTTTTATATTATGTTTTTTTGGATACATTTTATTGCAATTAATCTTTTTACAGGTGGTTGGATGGTTAAAGACTCTCAAAAATTTTCAATTAACAAAATTCTTTTATCGGTACCCCTGATTGTTACGTATTTAATTGGTCCGTTAGGTTTGTTTGTGTATTGGCTAATAAAAATTTTTCATGCCAAAAGTATAAATCTCCATGACTAAATCTATTGATTTTTACTTTGATTTTATTAGCCCTTATTCATATTTAGCTATTCATAAATTAAAGACTTTAAAAAATTATGAAGAAATAAATATAAATTATAAACCTATATTATTAGGTGGACTTCATAATCTTGGGGGTATTACTGCTCCCGCTTTTAATGAACGCAAATTAAAGAATATGAAATTTGACTGTAATTTAATTGCAAAAAAAAATAACATTCCATTTATTTGGAATACAAAATTTCCAATTAATTCACTTTACTTGATGCGTGGATATCTTGCAATTAATGAAGAATTAAAAAAAAAATGTTTTGATTTATTTTTTAATGCTTACTGGAAAAATAACATTGATATTTCCAGTCAAGAAAATGTTAATAAAGTTTTAGAAAATTTAGGTATAGATAAAGAAAAATATTTTGAAAAAATACAAAATGTTGAGATTAAAGATGAATTAAAAAAACTTACAAATATTGCTTTTGAAAAAAATATTTTTGGTGCTCCAACTTTTGTAGTTAATAATAAAATTTTTTGGGGACAAGATCGATTAGAGTATGCTTTAGATGAATATAATTCTTAAACAATTTTAAATTTACTTTGTCTAATGGCTCCAAAACCTCCATCTATATGAGAAACTTTTTTAAAACCCATATCTTTTAAAGATTTTGCAGCTAAAGCAGATCTCAAACCACCTGCACAAAATAAAACCATTTCTTTATTTAGATCTAATTTACCTTTTTTAAAGTAAGCACTATCTGGATCTAACCAAAACTCTAACATGCCTCTTGGTATATGATTAGAATTTTCAACTCTTCCTTCTTTCTCTAACTCTCGAATATCTCTTATGTCGATTAAGTTACACTGATTTTCACTAACCATTTTATGTGCCTCATCAGTTGAAATTGTTTTAATTTGAGCTAGGGCTTCTGAGACTAGAGTTTGTGCTGATTTTATATTCATAATTTTTTTATTTATTATATAGTTTTTAATATAATCATAGATAAAAATTGTGCTACCTAAAATATTAAAACCTTTTCATTCAGACAAATCGAATTTGGTTAGGATAGGTCCTCAAAAAGATGGTGGATATGTTATTGATAAAAGAGTAATAGAAAAATCTGAGGTAATAATTACTTGTGGTCTAAATGATGATTGGGAATTTGAAAAAGATTTTCTTAACAAAAATACCAGTTCTAGGGTTGAAGCTTATGATCACACGGTTGATAGACATTTCTGGTTAAATAGGTTTAAAAAAGATTTTATAGCATTCCTATTATTGAAAAAAATTACACCTAGACAAATATTAGATATATTTAAGTATGTAAGTTATCTAAATTTTTTTAGAGGAAAAAATAAACATCATATTAAAAAGATTGTTTCACATAAAAATGATGAAAATAACCAAGCAACTATTTCAGAAGCAATTGGTAGTAATGAAAATATAATTTTAAAAATAGACATTGAGGGAGATGAATTTAAAATTCTAAAGGAAATAGATAAGAATTTAGATAAAATAAATTTACTTATAATAGAGTTTCACGATTTAAAAAAAAATTTAGAAAAAGTTGAGAACTTTATTGAAAATACTAAACTTAAAAGCATACACATTAACGCAAATAACTACGGCATGGTGGATGAAAAAGGTATTCCTCAGGTGATTGAAATGACATTTATAAACCCAAAAAAATTTGAAATAACCGATGAAAGATCAAAAAGAAATTATCCAATAGAGGGCTTGGATTTTAAAAATCATAAAAGAGGACCAGATATTGAATTAAAATTTAATGAATAAGAAAATTTGTATAGTTTATACTCACCATAAATTAGGTGATTTAATTTGGCAGCTACCGTATATAAAGGCTATCAGTGATCACCATGATCAAAAAGTTGATTTAGTTGTTAGAAAAAAAACTCAAGCAAAAGATATTTTAAAAGATTTAAATCATATTAATAAGATTCATTATAACGAATTTAGAAAAGGCTTAACTTATTGGATAGATGTTTTTAAATTAAAAAAAATATTTGATTTAGAAAAATATGATTATGTTTACATTTTAGACAAAGTAAACAAACCTGCAATTGCAGCAAAATTAGCTGGCATCAAAAATATAATTGGACCAGGTTTTAAAAATCAAAAAAAATGGATCACAGTTAAAAATTACTTAGATGAAAAAGATTGGAAATTAAACTATTCAGAGCAATCACAAAAATTATTAAAGATTAATTCGATTATATTAAACGATAAGTTTCCCGACTTAAAAGTAAATATTGAACGACTTAAAGTAGGTAATGATGATCTGATGATTGATGGGAAAAAAATAGCATTTGGTGTTGATTCTTTTGAAGATTATAAAATGTGGTTTGAGGAAGATTTTATAAAATTAGCAGACCTTTTATATGAGAAAGGATTGTTTGATTACATATATTTAGTTTGTGGACCAGATAAATCAAATGTTGCCAAAAAGATTATTAATGACTCTGGAAAGAAATATTTTATTGACTGTTCTAATAAAGATTTAATAGGAGTAATATTAGCTATTAAAAATTCCGCATTTTATATAGGTAATAACTCTGGCCCTTTAAATTTATCTGCTGCTTTAGGTGTGAAGACTTTTGGTTTAATTGCTAACGATCCAGTGAGCGAATTGAAATACAGTAAAATAACACCAATAACGCCTCAAGACTACAAAGATAATATTTGGACTCGAAATAGAGAAGGAATGAAAAAACTTAAACCCAATGAAGTTTTAAATAAAATTATTAACGACTTATAAAAAAAAGCCCCCTGAGGGAGGGGGCTTTATTGTTTAACTAACTAGAGAGAGAGTTTTAAGGGACCCTACGATTGTAATCGCGGAGATACACAGAGAGCGTAGAATCCCTTTATTGTTAACAATTAATCACGTATTGCATATGCAATAACGCCTGTTTCCGTAACATCTGTACCTTTAGTTTCAGCCTCTTTACTTAGTCTGATACCAATTGTAGATTTCATGATTGACCATACAATTAAAGCAACCACAAAAACGAAAATGTTAATCGAAAGAACACCTAATAATTGAGTTCCAAATGAAGTATCTGGATTTGTAATCGGCACAGCCAATGTACCCCAAATACCAGCAAATAAGTGAGCGGGTATAGCTCCTACTACATCATCAATTTTTAATGAGAATAGAAGTTTAGTACCATAAACTACGATTATACCACCAACTGCACCAATTAAAATTGCTGCTAATGGTGAAGGCATTAATGGCTCAGCAGTAATTGCAACTAATCCACCAATACAACCATTTAACATTTGAACAACATCTGTTTTTCCAAAGTTCAATCTTGTAACAGTTGCTGCAGCCATAACGCCACCTGCTCCTGCTAAGAAAGTATTTAGAAATATTGTTGAAACAGCGATTGCATCATCAGCCGTACCAATAGCTAATTGAGAACCACCATTAAATCCAAACCAACCTAACCATAGAATAAATACTCCAACGGTTACTAATGGAATTGAAGATGCAGCGAATGGTTTCAACGGCGCTGGAGCACCAGACTTAGTAAATCTACCAAGTCTTGGACCTAACATTAAAGCACCTGCTAAAGCTGCTGCTCCACCAGTTGAGTGTACTAATGTTGATCCAGCAAAATCTGAGAAACCAGCAGCAGCTAACCAGCCACCACCCCACTGCCAACCCATTACTATTGGGTAGATAATTCCTGATAAAATTGCTGCAAATAAAAAGAATGGCCAAAGCTTAATTCTTTCTGCTAAAGTTCCTGATACAATAGATACTGTTGTTGCACAGAAAACCATCTGGAAATACCAATCTGATCCATCTGCATAACCTGTATCAACTGCACTAGAATCTGACCATGGAATAAAGCTTCCAATATATCCACCTTCTGGAATTCCATAAGCTAGATTATAACCGAACATCCAGAACATAATTCCAGAGATTGATATTAAACCTATATTTTTTGCACAGATAACAGATACACTTTTAGATGTAACCATTCCAGATTCTAACATTGCAAATCCACACGCCATAAAGAAGACGAGGAAACCACAAATTAAAAATAGCAAGGTGTTAAATATAAAACCTATTTCAGCAGAAACTGTTGTCTCCGCCATACCTGCACTACTCATATTTAATAAAAACATTAAACTCATGAATGGCAGACTTATTTTTTTTATTAATTTAGTCATAAGACCTCCCTGTAAAAGAGAACTTATATTTTTAAAAAAAACTGAAAACTAACGCTGATTAGGAAAATTGGCTATGCAGATTTTGCATATAGAAACAGCCTTAACGTGTGTATCACATTAAGGCTGTTAAAAATTATTATTTGTTGAATACTTCTTTTAAAGCTTTTGCTGGTAAGAATTTTACCTTTTGTGAAGCAGCAATTTGGATCTGTTCACCAGTTCTAGGATTTCTTCCAACTCTCGCTTTTCTCTTAGCCACTTTATAAGTACCAAATCCAGCAATTTTTACTGAATCATCACCTTTTAAAGCGTCCAAAATAGTGTTGGTAATAGTGTCAAAAGTTCTTTCAGCATCAGCTTTGCTCAAATTTAAAGCTCCAGAAAGCTTGACAATTAATTGTTTTTTATTCATTTTAGCTCCGGTTTTATTAGGTTATTTTCTATTTTTATCAAAAGTATTGATAAATCAAGACTTTTTTTAGTATTAAGCAAAAAGTTATACACAATATCTAGTATAATATAGAATTAATGTTGATTTTATTGATGTTTTTGACCTTACCAAAAATTTAATTATTAGAATAAACCAAGGTCTTTTAAGTCATTAAAAGTTGTAAAAACCATTAAAGATAGCAATACAAATAAGCCGATTCGAAAAAAACCTTCTTGAGTATTTTGAGATAATGGTCGACCTAAAACTTTTTCAAAGGCGTAAAACATCAAATGTCCTCCATCAAGCATTGGAATCGGGAAGAGATTTACTAAACCTAAGCTAATAGAAATATATGCCATCATGCTAATAAATGCTAATAAACCAAATTCAGCAACTTGGCCTGAAATTTTAGCAATTCTAATGGGTCCTCCTAATTGTGAAGTATCTGCTTTACCAAAAATCATTGCTCCTATGTATTTTAATGAAGAGGTGCTTACATAATAAACCTCATGAGCTGCATGGTAAATTGCCTTTGCTGGACCTAATTTTACATGATTAATTTCATTATTTTGAGCACCTAATTTAATTCCAACTACTCTTTTATTTATTTTATTACCAAGATTGTCCTCACTTAAAACTATATTAGGCTTAATTTTCAGTAATAATTCATCATAAGATCGCTTTACTTTAAAATCAATAAAGTCATCAGTAGACATCATTATATATTTAGAGACATCCATAATACTTTGGACCTCATTTCCATCTATTTCTAAAATTACATCGTTTTGTTTTAGACCGCCTACCATTGCAGGGCTGTTACTTTGAACTTCATTAATTACTGCTGGAGTAAAATCTTTTCCAATAAATGTATAAATTGAGAAGAAAATAACTAAAGCTAATAAAAAGTTTGCAAGAGGACCTCCAAATACAATTAGAACCCTTTGATATAAAGGTTTTAAAACAAACAATTTTTTACGATCTTCTTCATTATATTTCTTTATAATCTTTTCTTGATCGGCTTGAGAAAATACATTTCGATCACCAAAAAATTTGACATAACCTCCTAGTGGGATCCAACATATTTTCCATCTAGTACCAGATTTATCATTCCATCCAAAAATTTCTTGACCAAATCCAATAGAAAAGTCTGTAACTCCTACTCCATATCTCTTAGCAAAGTAGTAATGACCATATTCATGAATAAAGACCACTACTAAAATCAATACAATAAAAGGTAAAATAAAATCAAACATACCTTATTTTAAATGAATTCAAAAACATACACAATAGGCCATTTTAATACAATTCTTAACTTTAAAACATTCATTGTATTTGTCTTAAAAAGATATAAGCATCCAGCTGAATTAACAATAATAACTAAATAATGGACTTCAACGAATTACCGATTGATAATAAACTCAAAAATTCCATTAAATTTGCTGATTTTAAAACCCCTACGCCAATTCAAAGTAAATCAATTCCAATTAGTTTAATGGGCAAGGATATATTAGGTACAGCACAGACTGGCACCGGAAAGACTTTAGCCTTTACTATCCCAATGATTAATAAGCTTATTCTAGATAAAAATGCTATGGCATTAATTATCTGCCCTACTAGAGAGCTCGCAAGTCAAGTGATGCAGACTGTTTTGAAATTAAATGTGAGAGAAATTGGAATAGGAAATGCACTTCTTATTGGTGGTGAGGGAATGCAAAAACAACTTAAAAAATTAAAAAAAAGAGCACGTATTATAGTTGGTACCCCTGGTAGAATAAATGATCATTTAAAAAGACAAAGTTTAAATTTGTCAAAAGTATCATACTTAGTTTTAGATGAAACAGATAGAATGCTTGACATGGGATTTACTCCTCAAATTGAATTGATCTTAAAGTTTATTCCTAAACAACATCAAACTTTATTATTCTCGGCTACTTTACCCAATAATATTTTAAGAATTTCAGAAAAGTATTTAAATAATCCAGAAAGAATAGCCGTAGGTTCTTTGTCGACACCAATAGAAAAAATTAAACAAGAAACATTTCAAATAACTCAAGACAAAAAATATCATGAATTAATAAATCAATTAGTTGAAAGAAATGGTTCAATATTAGTTTTTGTTAAAACTAAACATGGTGCAGATAAAATTGTTAAGCGTTTAAAATATGACGGTCATTCTGCAGATGCAATTCATGGTAATTTAAGACAAAGTAAAAGAGAACGTGTCATTAACAATTTTAGAAATGGTAAGAGTAGAATTTTAATTGCAACTGATGTAGCTGCAAGAGGATTGGACATACCTTTAATTCAGCATGTCATTAACTACGACTTACCACAAGTGCCTGAGGACTATATTCATAGAATTGGTAGAACCGGAAGAGCTGGAAAAGATGGATCTGCTTTAACATTTCTAACTCCATCAGACCGGTCTATGTGGAATTCTATAAGTAGATTAATTAATCCAGATTTTAAAATTTCAAAAGAAGGTCAATCGAGAAATTCTAAAGGTAAAAAAAGGTTCAAAGCAAGATTTAATAAAGAGAAGAAATTTAAAGATAAGAAAAAATTCTTTAAAAAAGATGACTCTAGAAAATCAAATTTTAAAGGTAAGAAAAAGTTCTTTAAAAAAGATGACTCAAGAAAGTCAAGTTTTAAAAAAAAGAAAATACCATTTGGATCTACCAATAATCCAAAATATTTCGACAAAGATAAATCTAATAATTCTCAAACTTTTTCAGAAAAAAAGGATTATAAATTTGGTCGTAAAAAGAAGTTTAAACATAGAAGCAGACCTAAAAAGTTTTCTTTTAAAAAACACAATCGATCCAGATAATTCAGTAAAGGCTAATAATACAATAAGATAAATATTGTTGTTAAGATGACTGATAGTATTAATAAAATAACATAATTTATTTTGATATTTAACCTTTTATAAATTTCCTCATTTATTTTTTCCCAAAACAATACTATTAAAAATACAATTATCGCAGGAATAATAAATTTAAGCATTGTTTCTAACTCTTATCTCCAACATAAACTGATACACCTCTTGAATTAATATCAACATCAAATTTCTTATGTAAAGGAGGAAAGGCTCTTTGTGAACAGTCTAATCTATCACATGTTCTACAAGAAACACCGATTGGTATTTCAGTAGTTTTATCTGTTACATTAATGTTTTCTGTATAAACAAAATCTTTTGCATATTTGGCATCACATCCTAATCCAATAGATAAAATACTTTTAGATTGACCAAATCTTCCAATTCCTTTTTCAACAGTTCTTGCAATACAAACATATTTTTCTCCATTGGTCATTTTGCTCACTGCAGCTTGAATTACTCCTGGTCTTGTAAATGCAGAATAAACATTCCACCTTGGGCATGCTCCTCCATACCTAGGAATTTCAATTCCAGATAAAGAAAATCTTTTTGAAATATTCCCAGCCATATCTACTCTTAGAAAATGGAATGGAATTCCTGGTAATTTAGGATCTTGTAAACAAGTAACTCTATGGGTAACTTGTTCAAAAGATGTTGCAAAAGTATTTTGCAAAAGCTCTAAATCATATTTAAGTTTTTTGCATTCAGTGTGGAAAGGTTTATAGGGCATTAATATTGCAGCTCCACAATAATTCAATAAAGCTACTTTTGTTAATTTTTTAGACTCCTCAGAAGGAAACGTGAAAGTAGCCAAGTAGTCTTCAATCTCTTTAGTAGCTCCTTCTTGAGCAATTTGAGCAGCTGCATGAAGTTTTTTTGTCTCCAAAGAACTATAATCACTAAGTAATAATTCTTTTTTATTTTTATGATAAATTTTTGAAAAAGGTTTATCCTCTTCAGGAATTACATCTTTTACGGTAATTCCAAATTCTGTTTTTAAGTATTCACAGAGAGCTATATATCTAGTTCGATTATTTTTTTGAACTTTTTCAAATACCTTGTTTGCAAATTCCTCTAATTTAGGAAAATAGTTTTTATTTTTTTGTAAAAAATCAGAAATAACTTCTCCTGGAAATGAACTTTTTCTACCATCAACAATTTTACCAGATATTTTTTCAATCTTATTAATTAATTCGTGATCTTTTTTTTTTAAAATGTCCCCTAGTCTTACTATTGCTTTACCAATTTTAGGATTTGTTCCCACAAGATCTTTTACCTCTGGGCCTAAGATATCTAAATCCTCAAATAATTCATCATCAAGGATTTCAGACAAAGTATTTTCTAAGTTTAAATCTGTTTTTGAAGTTAATTGCGAAAGTTCAATGTTAAGTTTTTCACAAATTTTTAAGAGAAGATCTCCATCAATTTTCCGTTTTCCGCCTTCAATTAAATTTAAGTAACTTGGTGAAATACTTAACTCCTCAGCGAGTTTATTTGCTTGAAGACCTAATTGTCTTCGAAAAGCCTTGATTTTTGGCCCAATTTTTAGATCTAGTTGACTCATATTTTCTATTTGTAAATTTTGTAAATTTATTTTTACAAAATTTTTCTTTAATTTACAACACTTTTACACTTTTTTATAGATTTTGTAAATCCTGTAAATTATAAAGTTTACATGGACGAAAAATTAAAAAACAGTGAAAATGAGGCTCAAATCATAAGACATGAAGACCTTGCTAGACACAATAGCAGAGGGATCTACATGAGAGATGATCATTGTGATTGGGGTTCAAGTGGAATGCAAGATCTAGTTGAGACTCTAAACGACTCAAACTAGTTCTAATTCATTCGACTTTGATTCATTTCTTACTAAGACTTTAACATAACAGGATTATTATAATGAGTGCAGAAAATATCTCATATGACTTAAAAAGATTTGCAGGAATAAAAAGAGACTATACTCCTGAAGAAGTTGAAAGACTTAGAGGATCCATAAAAATTGAATATTCTATATGTAAACAACAATCTACTAAATTGTGGAAACTACTTAATTCGGAACCTTATGTGAATACATTAGGATCTTTATCCGGTAACCACGCAGTTCAACACGCAAAAGCTGGATTAAAAGCGATTTATTTAAGTGGCTGGCAGGTTGCAGCAGATGCTAACAGTGCTGGAGAGATGTATCCTGATCAATCTCTATATCCATATGACAGTGCTCCAAAATTGGTTGAGTCAATGAATAATGCTTTAATAAGAGCTGATCAAATTCAACATATGGAATTAAAAGATGGTGATATGAAGACAGAAAAAAGAGTTGATTATATGCTACCAATTATTGCAGATGGAGAAGCAGGTTTTGGTGGACCATTAAATGTATTTGAACTTGCAAAAAAATTTATTAAAGCAGGTGCTGCTGGTGTTCACTTTGAAGATCAATTAGCCAGTGAAAAAAAATGTGGTCATATGGGTGGAAAAGTACTTGTACCAACTGGTACGATGATCAAAAATTTAAAGGCAGCAAGACTAGCTGCAGATATTGCAGATGTACCATTAATTATTTTAGCAAGAACTGATGCTAATGCCGCTAAACTAATTACTAATGATCATGATGAAAATGATAAAGCTTTTCTTACTGGTGAAAGATCTCCAGAAGGTTTTTATTATGTAAAAGCAGGCATTGATCAAGCAATATCAAGAGGTTTAGCTTATGCACCTTATTCAGATTTAATTTGGTGTGAAACTGCAACTCCTAATCTTGAAGAAGCTAAAAAATTTGCTGATGCAATTCATGAAAAATTTCCTGGAAAGCTTTTAGCCTATAATTGTTCACCATCATTTAATTGGAAAAAACATTTGTCTGATAGCGAGATTGCGACTTTTCAACAAGAAATAAGTAAAATGGGATATAAATTTCAATTCATTACATTAGCTGGATTTCATACTCAAAATATCGCTATTTTTGAATTAGCTGAAAAATATAAAAGCGAAGGCATGACAGCTTATTCAAAAATTCAAGAACAAGAATTTGCTCGTGAGAAAGATGGTTACACAAGTGTCAAACATCAAAGAGAAGTTGGTACTTCTTATTTTGACGCTGTTTCTAACACTATAAGCAGTGGTAAAAGTTCAACAACAGCAATGGCAGGTTCAACCGAGTCCGAGCAATTCTAAAAACACGTTCCTCTTAATAAAATAGTTATCTAACTGTCCCTTAAATGGGTCAGTTAGATTATTCATTTTGTTTTTAAATTATCTTTTTTTAAATAATCTTGTTATAAATCTTAGTTTCCATGAGATAATGTTGAATAATCTTTTTAAATATAAACTGATAATAGTCTCATTTTTATATTTATTTAAATCAATGATTTCATCAATTTTAAAAGTACATGCGCCCCTTATGTCTTTAAAATTTTTTCCCTTAAATTCTGGAAACTTATAATAATAATTATTAGTAATGTGCTCAATGAAGCAATGAGGGTCAAGTTTACTATTTATTTCAGGTAACAGAGTTGCCTTAAAATAGTTTATATTTAAGGCATTGAGTCCTATTGAAGATCTTTCAGTTATTCCATAATTGTGTCTAAAATTGTGAACTTTTTTTTTGAAATTCCACCATTTTGAATTAATAAAATAATCAAATTGATTTTGATCATATATCCAAAAACAACAATAGTTATCTAAATCATTTATAATAAAATTTTGAGAATTTAATTTAAAAAATTTATTCAATTTTTCTGTGATATGAATACTATACCTCTCATTATCTTCATTGTTTTTTTCATATATCAAAAAGCCTAAATTAAATTTATTATCTGACAAGTTTTTTTGGTATTTTAGATAATATTGTAAATTTTTTTCAGTAAATTTAATGTCATGTTCTAAGTACATAAAATAATTATAGTTATCTTTTTGTTTTTGCATTTCTGGTCTAGTTAGCCAAGTCAAATAACCTTTTTCCAAATCATCATTATTAATTTGATGATTAATTATATTGGCATCTAATTCTTTATCATTTAAAAAATTATTATGGGTATGTATAAATATATCTGTTGGAAGAGAAAGTTTTTTTAGATTTAAAATATTTTCCTTTAAATAATCAAATCTAGTTAAGTTTCTATATCCCTCTTTTTTTTCAGGATTTGGATTGTAAAAAGGTATATGAATAGATATAGACATTTTTAAAATTAAAATTATAAACAAATTTAACATTTTTAATAATGAAAAAAATATTAATAACGGGTGGAACAGGATATCTTGGTAGGAATTTAGCACTTTTTTACAAAAAGAAATATAAAGTCTTTATTGGTGCAAGAAACAATAAACAAAATTTTTTAGTAAAAAACTTAACAAATTGTGAAGTAGTTCCTCTTGATGTTTCTAATATTGAATCTGTAAACGATTGTTTAAACTATTCTAAGCCTGACATTGTTATTCATGCGGCTGCTACTAAATTTGTTGATTTATCTGAAAAATTTCCTTTTGAATGTATTGATATAAATATTGTTGGATCAGCTAACATAGCAAGAGCATGCATAAATAAAAAAGTTCCTACAGTTATTGGTGTATCAACAGATAAGGCATCGCCACCTATCAAAAATATTTATGGTTTAAGTAAATCATGTATGGAAAGACTTTTCTCATCTATTGAGCCGTATGGTAAAACAAAATTTATATGTGTTAGATATGGAAATGTGACATGGTCAACAGGTTCAGTACTTCCTATTTGGAAACAAATGTTCAATAAAAACAAAACTATTTTAACTACAGGACCAAACATGAGAAGATTTTTTTTCTCAGTTGAAGAAGCTGTAAGTCTAATCGATCAAGCATTAAAATTAAAAAATAAATTAGCTGGTAAAATTCTTTCTGCTGAAATGAAATCATCAAAAATGATAGATATTTTAAAAGTCTGGATTAAAAAATTTGGTGGAAATTATAAAATAATTCAAACAAGAAAAGGGGATAGATTAGATGAATATTTAATTGGCGAAGACGAATTAAAATATGCTGAAGTTTTAAAAATTAAAGGTAAAAAATATTTTGTTATAAATTTTAATAAATTATCAAAAAATCCACTCAAAAAAATTGTTTCTTCAAAAGATGCTAAAAAATTATTACAGTCTGAAATAGAAAAGATAATTCAATTTGGACTAAGATCTAATGAACTCTAAAAAAATTAATCATGCTTTTATTATGGCAGCTGGTCGTGGAACTCGACTAAGACCTTTAACAAGAAAAATACCTAAAGGATTAATAAAATTTAAACAATCATCATTAATAGCAAATGGAATAAAAAAACTTAAAAAATATATAGATTTCATCCATATTTCAGTAGGTTATAAAGGCCCGATACTCGCTAAGCATCTAATAGAAGAAAAAGTATCATCTATCATTAATACAGATAAAAAAGGAAACTCATGGTGGATTTTTAATTCAATATTTAAATCTTTTGACTCACCCTTGTACGTTCTTACTTGTGATAATGTTACTAGTATCGATTTTAAAAAAATTGAGAAAGACTATTATAAAAAAGGTCAGCCTATTTGCATGATAATACCTACAAAGCCAATTAAAGGTTTAGCAGGAGACTACATATTTAGAAAAAAAAATATTATTCAAGGATTATCAAGAAAGGTTAAATCAGATATTTATTGTACTGGTATTCAAGTATTAAATCCAAAAAAAATAAATGATAAGATTAAGTCAACAGACGATTTTAATATTCTTTGGAAAAGATTAATAAAAATTAAACAGCTATATGTTTCTGATGTTATGCCAAAAAAATGGTATACTGTAGATAACGTAGACAATTACAAAAAATTAAAAAAAATTTTCAAATAATAGATGATAAATAAAAACTTCGGTTTTGGGACTCAAATTAGAAAATCTCCATATTTTGACTCTACCGTAAAATGGGGAGCAACAGGATTTTCTGTGTATAATCATATGTACATTCCAAGAGATTTTGGAAATCCTGAACAAAATTTTTGGAATTTAATAGAAAAATCTATACTTTGTGATGTCGCTGTTGAACGACAAGTAGAAATTACTGGACCAGATGCATATAAATTCATTCAATTACTTACTCCGAGGGACCTTTCTAAGTTATCAATTGGTCAGTGCAAATATGTTTTAATTGTAAATGATAAAGGCGGAATAATTAATGATCCTGTACTTTTAAGATTAGGAGAAAATCATTTTTGGTTATCACTTGCTGACAGTGATGTTTTGTTGTGGGCGCAGGGAGTAGCTGTTAATTCAGGTTTGAATGTTAAAATTAATGAACCTGATGTATCACCTCTACAACTCCAAGGCCCTACTTCAGCTAAGATAATGATTAAACTTTTTGGTGAAGATATTAAAAATCTTAAATATTATTGGTTTAAGGAATGTAAGCTGGATGGAATTCCATTAGTTGTTTCAAGAACTGGTTGGTCTAGTGAATTTGGATATGAAATATTCTTAAGAGATGGGACTAGAGGAAATGATCTTTATGAAAAAATAATGCAAGCAGGGAAAGAACATGGATTAATGCCTGGGCATACATCTTCTATTAGAAGAATTGAGGGTGGAATGCTTTCTTATCATGCTGATGCAGATATAGAAACCAATCCCTTTGAATTAGGTTTAGGTAGGTTAGTTAATTTAGATAGTGACATTAACTTCATTGGTAAAGAAGCTTTAAAAAAGATTAAACAAGAGGGAATTAAAAGAAAACAAGTTGGTTTAGAGTTAAATTGTGAGCCATTGAAAGGTCCGAATACAACTTTTTGGCCTATATATAAAGATCAAAAAAAAATTGGTAAAGTGACCTCTGCAGTTTATTCACCTAGACTAAAAAAGAATATTGCATTGGCGATGGTTGAAATTAATCATTCTGATATTGGGAATAATTTAAAGATTATTAGTAATAGAGAAATTAATTCTAAAATAATTGAAAAGCCTTTTTACGATCCAAAGAAAAAAATTGCTTCTTCTTAAGATTTAATATTATACCCTTTTTTCAATAATATTGAGACTGCGATTACACATATCACTAAAAATGACACCATGGATCCTACACTTATCCAAATATTAAAATCTGATATTCCATAAAATGAAAATCTTAAGCCATCAATTAGATAAACCACTGGATTAAAATAAGAAACAGTTTGCCAGAAAGGTGGTAACATGTCTAAAGAGTATAAGCTTCCCCCTAAAAAAACCATTGGTGTAATAACTAATGATGGAATGATAGACATTTGTTCAAAGTTTTTACTAACAACACCAATTAAAAAACCAAATAATGCAAAAGTGAAAGAGACCAAAATTAACAAGAATATCATTAACATTGGATATTCAACAGTTACCTCAGCAAAAAATGAAGCAGTGGCGTAAATAACAGCACCGACGATTAAAGTTTTGGTGGCCCCTGCTCCAACAAAAGCCAAAACAGTTTCAAGTGTTGAAATAGGCGCTGCTAAAATCTCATTAATAGTCCCATTAAATTTTGGAAAAAATATTCCAAAAGAAGTATTACTTATTGATTGAGTAAGTAACGTTAGCATCAATAAACCTGGAACGATATATGAACCATAGCTTACACCATCAATTTTTTGAATATAACCACCAATCACTGAACCAAAAACGACAAAGTATAATGATGTGGATATTACTGGTGAGAGAAGAGATTGACCCACAGTTCTTAAGAATCTGTTCATCTCATGAACATATATAGCTTTAAAACCATAATAATTAAATTTCATTATTCTCCCTTACTAAATTAACAAAAATTTTCTCTAGATTACTTTGTTCAGTTTTTAAATCTCTTAACTTTAAGCCTGTATCTTTTAAATCCTGCAATAAATCAGTAATACCAGTTTTTTCAGCTCCAACATTATAAGTATAGATTAAAGACATATGTTCTTCATCAATTTCAAGATTATATTTAATTAATTCTTTGGGAACTTCTGTAATTTTTTTTTGTAATTCAATATTTAATTTTTTATGGCCCATCTTTTTAATTAATTCTTTTTTATCTTCGACAACGATAATTTCACCTTGATTGATTACAGCTACACGATCTGCAATAGCTTCAGCTTCTTCAATATAATGTGTAGTTAAGATAATAGTGACTCCTGTTTTTCTTAAATCATCAACAACCATCCACATATCTCTCCTGAGTTCAACATCAACTCCGGCTGTAGGCTCATCTAAAAATAATATTTTTGGTTCATGAGATAAGGCTTTGGCAATTAAAACTCTTCTTTTCATTCCACCAGACAATTGTCTTAATCTTTGATCTTTTTTATCCCATAAGCTTAGGTCTTTTAAAATCTTTTCTATGTGTTCTGGTTTAGGTGATTTGCCATATAAACCTCTAGAATATGACACTGTATCGAAAACTGTTTCAAAGGACTCTAAATTTAATTCTTGGGGAACCATTCCTATTCTAGATCTTGTTTCACGATAATTTTTAATTATATCAAATCCATCAACTGAAACAGTGCCAGATGAGGGGGTAACAATCCCACAAATTATACTAATTAAAGTTGTCTTACCTGCACCATTTGGTCCAAGCATCGCAAGAATTTCACCTTGTTTAACTTTAAGACTAACTTTTTTAAGTGCATCAAAACCATTATCATATACTTTTGAGAGATCATTAATTACTATTTGATTATCTGACATTGAGTCAGATATATAGACATTAATTCTCCTAATACAATCGACTAATATTAAAACTTTTTAACTTTAAAAACTATTAATGGTAAAAAAGTTGCAGTTACAAAAGACAAGAATAATAAAGACTGTGACACAATAGGTGTGAATAATTCTTTTGGTAAAAGGATTCCAACTAATAAGCTTTTGGAAAAATCAGGAGCAGGAAACATTAAAAAACCTCCTATTAATCCAATAATAATTGATACATAGGCAGTCTTTTCATTAATATTTTTATTATAGAAACTATAGAAAACCGTTAAGACAAAAGCACAACAGAATAAATCAGCTAATAAGAATAGATATAAAATATCAAATCCTTTGGAAGCAACGATAAAAGAAATTAGAGATAAAAACAAAATTATATATTTAGAAACGTTTAGGTAATTTGTTTTTTTTTCTAAATTAAATGTTGCTTTACCATCCACAACAATCAAACTTGATATTGCATTTACCAAAGTATCTACAGTAGAGATAGTTAATGCCAAACCCAATATAATCACAACAATAGAAAGTAATTCCGTTTGTTCTTTTAGTAACAATGTAAAAAAACCAAGATCTGGTCTAGTAGTTGGATCTATGGAGAAAGCAACCATTCCTGTAAACCCCATATAAAAAACTACAGGTATAATTATAAAGAAAGATATAATTAAACTTTTTTTTAAAGTTTCATAATTTTTTGCAGCATATACTCTTTGCCAATTTCCTTGGTGAAATAAGTTTGTAGCAGCTACCGCAATAAAAAAAGTTAAACCAGCCGTATAACTAGGTAAGTAAGATGGGCTTAAAAGTTGAGGATTTTTTTCCTTTATAAAATCAAAAGAAAATTCAGATCCTGTAAAAGATGTAATGTATGATACTGAAATCAGTAATAAAACTCCAATAACAACCATTTGTATATTGTCAGTAAATATTGATGCTCTTAAACCTCCATATAGAGTATAAGCAAGTGTAGACAATAATACGATTAAAGCAGTTATCCAAAGTTCAGTACCTGAAATATAATTAATTAGGACAGCCACTGCAGTAACTTCAGCACATAAAAAAATGAACATATAAAAAATAGTCATTAGCAAAATAAGTTTAAATAGACTTTCTCCAAACTTTTTTCTTGTAAACTCAATTAGTGAAGATCCTTTAGGGAATTCTTTTCTAATTTTTTTACCAAGGTATATTAAAAAAAACATTGGAAAGGCTGTACCTAATGAATATCCTATTATAGCTCCCATTCCTCCCCATGTTGAAGCAGATGCAGGGCCAAATAAAATCCATGCTCCTAAAGCTGAAGCAGTTAGACTTGTTGTTAAAGAAAATAGTCCAATATTTCTATTAGCAATTAAATAGTTATTTAATCCTCGGTATTTTTTTGAATTATAAAGACCTAAAAAAACAAATATTAAACTTATAACAATTACTAATGTTAATGATGTTGATTGACTTATAAAAAATGATTTATCCATTGTTCTCCCTTTCTGAATTACCGGACAGGTTCTTAGGGTTTAATCTCAGTCTGTTATGACACCCCTCTAATATTAGTTTATACTTTATTATCCATTATTTCAACCATACACTTAGTGGCGTATTCCCGCCATTCGGATGAGTTTTTACCTTTAAGACTGTTTAAGTGATTACGATTATTTTGAATATCTTTTTTATGTTTAGCTTTATCTTTTTCATCTAAGTTGGCTTCCATATTAGTCAAATTAGTTTCCATAGCATTAATCCAACTATTTCCAAGTTCGACACATTTAACATCATCTTTTTCATCACAAATTTGTTTAAAAAAATTAAAAATTACATCGTCTGTTTTGATTGAATTATTCACTAAACTTTTATCTTATCTATTTGAGCTTCAGCTTCTCTTATAGATTTTTCATAATCCAAAGCCATTTGATCAGCGCTAATAATTTCTACTTGATCAATTCCAAAAAAATTAAGAATAAATTTTAACCAAGGTGTTAAAAAATCTTCTTCACTATTAAGTTTTGTTCCTCCTGAGGTAATTACTAAATATGCTTTTTTATTCTTAAGAAGACCCTCTCTTCTGCCATTAGGTTTAAATCTAAAGGTTTCTCCTATTCGTGCAGCTAAATCTGACCAAGCTTTTAGAGTAGCAGGAGGACCATAATTGTAAATTGGGGCTGATATTATTATAATATCACTTTCTTTTAGCTCTTTAACTAATGTATCTGATAACTCAAACATTTTTTTATGATGTTCTGTTTGGTCTTTTTTATCAATTTTCATACCTGACTCGGTTAAACCAGAAACAAAAACCATTTCATTATCTAAATCTCTATAGATAATTTCATCTTCTGGTTTTTTTATCTTATTCAATAATTTTTTAGCTAAAGCTCTTGATGTCGAACCTTCTTTTCTTGCACTAGAGTCTATTTGATAAATCTTCATAATTTATTATCCAAAGTTTTGTAAGAATGGAAAAATATTTAATAAATAAAATCCTAAACCTTGCAGCTGATTAGTTAATATCAAAATACCAGTAATTAAAAGAATTATTCCCCCAATTTTAGATACTAAATTAATATTTCTTTTGAAATTTTTTGAAAATATCAAAAATTTCTGCATTAAATAACCTGATAAAATAAATGGTATTGCCAAACCAAAGGAATAAAAGAATAAAAGTAAAATTCCTTTTATTATGTTTTCCTCAGTGGCCGCTAGAACTAAAATTGATCCTAATATTGGACCTATACAAGGTGTCCATCCAAAAGCAAATGCCATACCAATTAAAATTGGACTATAAAAATTTTTATTTGTTTTAGTTTCAATTCTTTTTTCATAATTTAAAAATTTTAAATTTATGATCCCAATAATGTGAAGTGAAAAGAGAATTATTACTAATCCAGCTGCTATTCGAAGCTCATTAGAGTTTTGAAGTAATACTTGACCTAAGAAAGTAGATGCAGCCCCAAAAATTATAAAGACAATGGAAAATCCAACAGTAAATAATATTATTGGTATTAGATTAATATTTTTTTTTTCAATTAATTCATTTATAGAGCTTCCTGAAATATAAGATATATATCCTGGTATTAATGGTAAGACACATGGGGATAGAAAGCTTACTAAACCAGCTCCAAAGGCAATAATTATTTCAAACATTAAATTTAATTTAAAATATTTTATTCTTTATATGGGAAAACTTTATGTTTTTGTGTTCCAAGATTATCAACACCTAAAACAACTTCTTCTCCACCCTTCAAAAAATGTGGGGGTGACATGTTTTCTCCAACTCCTGGTGGAGTTCCAGTACAGCAAATATCTCCAGGATGCAAACTCATACAAGAACTCATATAAGAAACTAAAGTTTTAATATCAAATATCATTTGTTCTGTATTTCCTGTTTGCATTCTTTTGCCATCAACATCTAAAAACATATTAAGTTTTTGAAAGTTTGGTAGTTCATCCTTTGTAACTATATAAGGGCCTATAGGGCCAAAAGTATCAAAACCTTTTCCTTTATCCCAAGTTAAACCTTTATTTTTTTGAAAGTCTCTCTCACTAACATCATTCACCAAAAAAAATCCTAACACATGGTCTAAAGCAGATTCTACACTAACATTAATTGCTTTTTTCCCAATTACAAAACCTAACTCCACTTCCCAATCTGTATGATTGGAACCTTTTGGAACTATAATTGGATCATTGGGTCCAGTTATACAACTAGTAAATTTAGAAAATATAATTGGTTCTTTTGGTATTGGTAAATTTTGTTCTTCTGCATGATCTTTAAAATTTAATCCTATTCCAATAAACTTTGATGGATTTGAAACACAGGCTCCGATTCTTGTATTAGATTCTAGTTTAGGTAAACTTGAAATATCAGTTTTATTTATTTTATTAATCGTATCAAAGTTTAATGTTTCAGGATTAAAATCAGTAATTAATGATGATAAATCTCGATAATTATTATCCTTATCTATAATGGCTGGTTTTTCTTTTCCAATTTCACCTATTCTACATAACTTCATTTTTTCTCCTTTTATTAATAAGTTGCTCTTCCACCACTTAAGTCAAAAACTCCTGCAGTGCTAAAAGAGTTTTCATCACTTACCAACCAACAAACTAAAGAGGCCAGCTCTTCTATTTTTGCAAATCTATTTCTTGGTATCTTGGATAGCATATAATTAATATGTTCATCTGTCATCTGGTCAAAAATTCTCGTTTTTGCTGCTGCAGGTGTTACGCAATTAACAGCGATATTTTTATCAGCAAGCTCTTTACCTAAAGATTTTGTTAATCCTATTACACCAGCTTTAGATGTACTATAAGCACTAGCGTTTGGGTTGCCTTCTTTTCCAGCAATAGAAGCTATATTAACAATTCTTCCGTAATTGTTTTTAATCATGTGTGGAACAATAGCTTTGCAACAATAAAATGTTGAATTCAAATTCAATTCGATCACTTTCTGCCATTCATCTAAAGGATAATCCCACACTTTAGCATTCATCCCTGTCATCCCTGCGTTATTCACAAATATATCTATTTGACCCAATTTTTCCTCGAGTTCATCAACTGATTTTTTTACAATTTTAAAATCTGTTACATCAACTATTTGATAACTAAAATTTTCAGAATTAATTTCTTTTTTAGCTTTTTCAGCCTCATCTTTATCTATATCCCAAATTACAACTTTTCCACCTGATTGAATAATTCTTTTTGTAATAGCTAAACCAAAGCCTTGAGCACCACCAGTTACTATCGCAACTTTATTTGTTAAATTATATTTATTCATACTTTTTTCTTTCTTAATAATGGAAAAATTAATGCAATAAAAGATAAAATAAAAAACGTAACAACTATCGGTCTAGTCAAAAACAATAACCAATTACCCTCAAATATTACCAAAGATTGTCTTAAGGTACCTTCAACTAATTCTCCTAAAATTAAACCTATTATTACAGGAACTACTGAAAAACCATAACGTCTCATAAAAAAACCAATTACTCCAAAGAATAACATTATCCATACATCTAACATTGATTGACTTAGTGAATAAGTTCCACACACAGAAACTGCAAAAATCATAGGCCAAAGTAATTTATTTGGTACTAAAGTAATTCGAGCAAATATTTTGGCTCCAAAAAAACCAAATATAAAAAATAAAATATTTGCAATCAACATTGACCCAAAGATACCATATAAAAATTCTGGTTGCTCTCTGAATAGATCAGGTCCAGGTCTAACCCCGTGTATTATTAACCCAGTCAAAATTACAGCTGTCGTAGCACTTCCAGGGATACCTAATGCTAGAGTAGGAACCATAGCACCACCCGTAGCTGCGTTATTTGCTGCTTCAGCGCCTGCTATCCCTTCTACTGAACCTTTTCCAAATTCCTCAGGATTTTTAGACCATCTTTTTGCTTCAGAATATCCTATAAGAGATGCAACTGTTCCTCCTTCTGCTGGTAATACTCCAATAAAAGATCCAATTCCTGAAGATCTTAATATGGTTTTCCAAGTTTTTTTGTAATCCAATAGTGATGGTAGTTTTACTGCTTTTAATGCTACTCTTTTAAAAACTTGATCCAATAAAGTTGACTGAGTTAACATTTCACTTATTGCAAACAATCCCACAACTACAGGGATAAAACCTATTCCTTCTGATAATTCATTAATTCCATAGGTAAATCTTTCAATTGAAGTCATAAAATCTTTACCAATTGTAGATATTAATATTCCAAATGCTCCAGCTATTAAGTTCTTAATTGGGCTTCCTTCACCGATAGATGCGAGCATAGTTAAACCAAAAATTGCTAAAGCAAAATATTCAGGCTGTCCAAACTCATAAGCAAGCTGTGCAAGTAAAGGTGCAAAAAAAACTAAAACGACCACACTAAAGATACCTCCAATGGTACTAGATACTGTTGCCATGCCTAAAGCTCTTCCAGCTTCTCCTTTTTGAGCAAGTGGATAACCATCAAGACAAGTTGCAGCCGCCGCTGGTGTTCCTGGAGTATTGATCAGGACTGCTGTAATCGCTCCACCATAAGTAGCTGAACAATAAATTGCCGTTAGTAAAACAATCGCTGATAAAGGGTCCAAGGTCATAGTAAAAGGTAAAATTAATGCACCACCTGTAGTTGGCCCAAGACCAGGTAATACTCCAAGTATCAAACCAAATAATGTTCCAAAAACTAAAACAATCATTAATTTTGAACTCATTAATGGTGCAAACATTAAAGAAAGGTTTTCCATTTTAAACTTGATAATAAATATTAGTAATTATACCTGGGGGAAATCTTAAACCCAAAATTGTTTCAAAAAAAATGAAAACAATTATTGGAAAAATTATACTCACTAATATCAAATAAAATATTCTTCTTTCACCCCAACAATAAGAAACAAAAATTGATAATAATGATATCGCTAAAAAAAAGTCTAGTGTTTTTGAAACAATAACAAATAATATAAAACTTAGTAAAGTTAAGAAAAAAGTTTTAGGTAGTTTTTTTTCAATTTTCCAAGGCTTTTTAATAGACAAATAAAAAACTATTAAAGTTAAACCAATTATTAAAAGCAATAATCCTTTTGGAAAGGTAGCTGGCTGTATACCTCTATTTAGAATTGGTGGTACAATATCAAAAGTAAATGTGCTAATTAGTAAAATAGTAGAAACGAGGATTATTGTAAAAGAAACTTTAAATTCGTCTTTAAAAAAAAAGGGCAAACTTTTGTTTGCCCTTTTTTGCTTTTGTACATTACTCATTTTAAATGTACTTATTTTTTTTAATTACTTTATGTAACCTAAAGCTTTAAGCTGTGCAGTCATTTCAGTAAGCATTTCTTCCATTTGCTTACCCCATTCATCAGCACCAACTACACTTGATTCATCAAGTCCAATTTCAGTTAAGAAATTTTTGTAATAGTTGTGACTCATAGCTTTCATCATTCCAGCTTCTAATTCTTTTACTCTTGCAGCTGGAGCTCCTTTTTTAGTTACAAATCCTCTAACAGTAGATAAAGAAACAGGTATACCTAATTCTTTTGCTGTTGGAGAATCTCCAATTTTAGCCATTCTATTATTTGCTAATACAACAGAAACACATAAAGTTCCGTCATTAATTTCTGTCAATGCTTCACCTAAATTTAAAACACCTACATCAATATCTCCTTTGACTAAGTTTGTTTTAATTGGTGCTACACCTTTGTAGGCAACAATAGTTGGATCTTTTAATCCACCTTTTTTTGTGAAAGCAATTGCACTAACATCATCAATACCACCAACGTGAGTTGTTCCGTATTTAAGTGATTTTGATTTTTGAACGCTAATAAATTTTTTAGCATCTTTGATGTCAGATTTACAGTTAACAACAAATAATTGTGGGTCATCAGTACCTCTAGCTAGAGGTTGCATGTCGCTAATTTTAACCTTAGTTTTTCCTAAGGCCATAGAAACAGCATGACCAGTAGTCCATGTTAGAGTGTGTTGACCATCAGCTGGTAAGCTCATCATATAATCCATAGAAACAGCTCCACCACCACCTTTTTTGTTAACTAATTGCATGTCTTGTTTAAGAACTCTTCTTGCTCTTAAAAGCATCATTCTAGTAGTAACGTCAGTACCACCACCAAATCCAGCGTGAGTAATTGCTTGTATAGCACCATCTGCTCTTGCAGATACAGTCATTAAAGGTATTGCTATAACAAAAAATTCAGTCACAAAGAATGCAGCGGCTAAGAAAAGTTTAAAACTTTTTTTCATTATTTCCCTCTTTGGTTAATTTATAATTAAATATTTAAGCATAATCTGTTACAAAGTTTAAGAACAAAATGAGTAAAAATAAAATTAAAATTGCTATATTATTAGGTGATCCATCAGGTATTGGACCCGAATTGGTCTCAAAATTACTATGTGAAGAAATTATCAACAAAGCAAACATAGTTTTAATTGGTGAAAAAAAAATTTTAGAAGAAGGAAATAAGATTTCTGGAAAATCACAAGATTTAAAATTTGTTGAAAATTTTGAACAGATAAATTTTGATGAAGGAAATAAATTTTTTTTAGATATCTCAAAAGGTAAAAATCATAAATATAATTTATCTGAATGCTCAAGAGAGTCAGGAGAAAGTGTTCTAGAGGCTCTTAACTTAGCATTAGATCTTGCGAAACAAAATAAAATAGATGCTATTAACTTTGGCCCATTTAATAAGACAAGTATGAAGTTGGGCGGAAATACTCATTCTGATGAACTTCATTTGATGGCTGAAAAATTAGATGTAAAAAATTTTTTCTGTGAATTTAATGTTGTAGACAACTTTTGGACTGCTAGAGTAACTTCGCACATACCTATTAGAGAGGTACCTGATCATGTTAAGAAAGAAAACATTATTAAACCAATAAAACTTATAAATAATGCAATGAAACTTAATGGAATTAAAAATCCTCGTGTAGCTGTACAAGCTTTAAATCCTCATGCAGAGTTTGGTATTGAAGAAAAAAATGAAATAATTCCAGCAATAGAAGAGGCAAAAAAACAAGGTATTAATGCAGATGGTCCTTTGCCATGTGATACTTCTTTTATTACAGCTTATAAAAATAAAAATCATGATTGTATAGTTGGCATGTATCACGATGCACTACAATCTGGACTCAAAGCGTTTGGTTTTGATAGAGGTGTTACCGTTCAAGGTGGTTTGCCACTACCTATTACTACACCAGCTCATGGTACTGCTTTTGACATTGCAGGAAAAAATAAAGCAAACTTAGAACCTACATTGCAATCATTTAAGATAGCACTAACGATGGCAGAAAATAAATCTAAACAATGACAAAAATTAAAGACATTAAAACTTCCATTTATAAATGGACAGGTGAAATAGTTCCACCAGCTCAAAATTTTTGTACAAACCCAACTGATGCTCTTAGAGAGTCTGGAGATAAGATGAAATCATTTAGATTTCATCAATGGATGGTATGCGAAGTTATAGCTGATGACGGAACAGTAGGCTTAGGTAATGCCGCGCTCGCACCAGAAGTAACAAAAAAAGCAATTGATTGTTATTTAAAAGATTTAGTAATTGGTGAAGACCCTTTTGATTATGATTATTTATGGGATAAAATGTATAGAAGCACTATGGCATGGGGAAGAAAAGGAATCGGAATGATTGGAATTTCAGCAATCGATCTTGGAATTTGGGACTTAATGGGTAAATTAAAAAAAAAACCAGTATTTGAATTGCTCGGAGGTAGAACCAAAGATAAGATTCCAGTATATGCCTCAAAATTATATAGCCAACCAATAAAAGATTTACAAATAGAAGCTGAAAAATATTTAAATGAAGGTTTTAAAATGTTTAAAATGCGCTTTGGTTGGGGACCTAAAGACGGTTCGGAAGGAATAAAAAAAAATATTGAATTAGTAAATGCTGTTAGAGAAGTGGTTGGATATGAAACTGATCTTATGCTTGAAGCTTATATGGGATGGGACCTAGAATATTCAAAAAAAATAATACCTGAGCTAATAAAATTCAAACCAAAATGGTTAGAAGAGCCAGTAATACCTGATGATATTCCTGGATATGCAGAATTAAATGCCATGGGAGATGTTCCTATTGCAGGAGGTGAGCATGAGTTCAGTTATTTGGGCTTTAAACATTTATTAGAACTTAAAGCAGTCAGTTTTATTCAATATGATGCAAATAGAGTTGGAGGTATAACACCTGGACATAAAATAAATACTTTAGCAGAAAAGTATGGCGTGCCTGTAATTCCTCATGCAGGTCAGATGCATAACTATCATTTAACAATGGCGCATAACAACTGTCCTTTTTCAGAATTTTTTCCTGTTCACCAAGTTGAGATAGGAAATGAGTTGTTTTATTATTTATTTAAAGGGGAACCTGAACCCAAAAATGGTTTTATTAATTTAGATGATAATACTCCAGGACTAGGGATTTCTATAAATGAAAAATATAAATCTGATTTTAAAATTGTGGAGTAGTTAATTAACCTTTAATACCCATGTGAGTATATTTCACATTCAAATAATCCTTTATAGCCATAGAACCACCTTCTCTACCGTATCCACTTTGTTTAATTCCACCAAAAGGAGCTTCAGCAATAGCTATGAAACCAGTATTTACTCCTACTGTTCCAGTTTCCAATTGTTCTGAAGCTAAATGAGCTGTTTCCATAGAGTTTGTACAAACATAACTACTTAATCCAAGTTCATGATTATTAGCTCTTTCAATAACTTCATCAAAAGATTTAAAAGAGAGCATTGGAACTAATGGTCCAAAAGGTTCTTCTTTCATTATGGTAAAATTATCTTTAACATCATCAAATACTGTTGGTTCATAAAAAAATCCTTTGTTAAAGCCTGCTGGTCTTTTCCCACCAAGTAAAACCTTAGCTCCTTCTTTTTTGGTTTTTTCAACTAGAGCTTCAATCTCATTCAATCTCTTTTGAGTTGTTAAGGGTCCTAGTTGAGTATCTGGATCCATACCATTGCCAATTTTTAATTTTTTTGTTTTTTCTACAAATAAATTAACAAATTCATCTTTTTTTTCTTCTTGGATATAAAATCTATTTGGAGATATACATACTTGACCATTATTTCTAAATTTTGCTGCAATTGCCATATCTGTAGCTTTTTTTATATCTGCATCCTTAAATACTATAAAAGGTGAGTGGCCACTTAACTCCATAGTTACTCTCTGAACTTTATCAGCAGCTTGTTTTAATATTAATTTTCCTACTCTTGAGGAACCAGTTATAGATATTTTTTTAATTATATCTGAAGCAATTAATTGTTGAGCAATACTCGGAGGATCTCCTGACAATAAATTTATAACACCTGGGGGAACTCCACATTCATTACAAATATCTACCATTTCCATAACAACCCCTGGAGTAATAACATCTGGTTTTATGATTACAGAACAACCTGCCGCTAAAGCAGTTGCTATTTTTCTAGCAGATAATACTGCAGGAAAATTCCAAGGAGATAACGCTGCTACCACTCCTACTGGTTGATAGTAAACATGAACTCTTGTGTCTTCAAATCTACTTTCAACAGTTTGACCAAAAATTCTTTTTGTTTCTTCTGCATTCCATTCAAAAATATCTGCAGCACCATTAATCTCTCCTTTTGCTTCTGCTAATGGTTTGCCAACTTCTAAAGTCATCCACTTAGCAAGTACATCTTGTTTTTCTCTCATCTTGTCAGCAATTCGTCTGATTATATAAGATCTTTGCCAAGGAGCAGTTTTCCTCCAAACCTCTAATCCTTTTTTCGCAGAATTTAACGCTCTATCAACATCTTGGGGAGTAGCCTTAGAAGCCTTACCAATCACTTCTTCAGTAGCAGGATTTATTACCTCATAAGTTCCATTGTCAGATGATTGTTGCCATTTTCCATCAATGAATTGACCAAATTTTTCGTACATAATTCTAACTTAACATTACCTCTGGTTGTGTCCACTATGTAATTTTTACACATTAAAAAAAATTGTTACAATGGTATTTTAAAAATAAAACAAAAGGAGTTGTATGAAAGCATACATAATGGGAAACTACACTGAAAAAGCATTTCAGGGTTTTTTAAAAGACCCAAAAACTGATAGAAAAGCAGTTGTGGAACAATTGACAAAAGCTATGGGTGGTACAATGCATAGTATGGATATTGTTAGAGGATCTTATGACTTTGTAGTTGTGAATGAGTTAAACAGTTTCGAAGACTTTGCAGCTGTGAAACTTGTAGTAGAAGCATCAGGTGCAGTTAAAAACTTAACTATGCTAGAAGCAATAGATTTTACTAAAGCAACAACTAAAGCAAGTGAAGTTGCTTCTGGTCAATACAAAGCACCAGGACAATAATTAATTTATACTTCCAGTACGCGGGCTGGAAGTAAATTATTTTATTTTTTTAGTTTTGAAGAAAATTTTAAATCTTTATTGTCAAAGTTTTCTAAATTACTTTTAATGTAATCATCCATTATTTGGATTTTTTCACTCTCAAATTCAGCAACTTTTCTTGTATTAAGGTCAACATACAATGCAAGCACCTCAATGGTTGATGATAAAAATTTCTTTTCTTTGTGGATTATTTCCATTTTGTACTGAAGTCTTTTTTTATCATGATCGAAGTAAACTAAATTTACATTAACAACATCATCAATTTTTAATTCTTGATTATAAGTAATATTGGTTTCTACAATCATTGTACTTTTTCCAGTAGTTTTTGCTGAGTGTTCACCCATTTTAAAAGTATCATTTAAAACATCTGCCCCAAATTTATCAAATATCAAAAGATAATAAGAAACATTCATATGATTATTGTAATCAATCCAATCCTTAATTATTTTTTGAGAACTTAAAAAAACTGACATGACTATTAGGATTTTAATTTTTATTTAATGATTTGGATTATCGTTGTCTACTATGAGACATATTTCAGATTTTGTTAAAAATCTTCGTCCTGTACCGTTGTCTAAAGAAAACATTCCACCAATGCCCTTGACTGCATCAATTGTGAGATCTGTGTGTTTCCATTTTTCGTATTGGTCAGCATTCATATAAAAAGGAACACCACCAATTTCCCCTAATTTTATATCATTATCTCCTAAAGGAAATTCACCCTCTTGAAAACACATTGGTGCACTTCCATCACAACATCCTCCAGATTGATGAAACATTAATTTTTCTCCATATCTTTCTTGGAGTTCTGATAATAAATTTAGTGCTGAGTGAGTTGCTGATACTTTCATTTTTAATCTCTGGCCCATGATTACGAATCATGGACCAGTATATATTATTTATTTAAAAGAAGCCTAATTTCTTTTCAGCATAAGACACGTGTAAGTTCTTATTCTGTCTATAATGACTAAGCATCATTTTATGAGTCTCTCTTCCAACTCCTGATTGTTTGTAACCACCAAATGGTGAGTGAGCTGGATATGCGTGATAACAATTAGTCCACACAATTCCTGCTTGTATTGCTCTACCCATTCTGTAAGCAATATTACCATTTCTAGTCCAAACACCTGCACCTAAACCATAAAGAGTGTCATTAGCAATTTCTAATGCTTCTGCCTCATCTTTAAATTTAATTACAGATACTACAGGGCCAAATATTTCTTCTTGAGAAATACGAGATTTGTTGTTGGTTTCAAAAATTGTAGGCTGGATATAATTTCCTTTTTCCAATCCACTATTAAGTTTACCAACAGCACCACCTGCAAGAACTTTTGCACCTTCTTTTTTACCAAGATCAAGATAAGATTTAATCTTTTCCATCTGCTCAACTGAAGCTTGGGCTCCAATCATGGTTTCCATTTTCAGTGGATTATCCTGAACAACTGCTTTAGTTCGAGCAATGCATTTCTCCATAAATTTATCATAGATAGACTCTTGAACTAATGCTCTACTTGGACAAGTACATACCTCACCTTGGTTTAGATTAAACATTACAAAACCTTCAACACATTTATCTAAGAAGTCATCATCTTTTTCCATGATATCTTCAAAGAATATATTTGGAGATTTTCCACCTAATTCCAATGTGATAGGAATAATGTTTTGAGCAGCATACTGCATGATTAATCTTCCAGTAGAAGTTTCACCAGTAAAAGCAACTTTAGCAATTCTTTTTGAAGATGCTAAAGGTTTACCTGCTTCTAATCCAAAACCGCTTACTATGTTTACAACTCCTGGAGGCAATAAATCACCAATCAGTTCCATCATAACCATAATTGAAGCTGGTGTTTGTTCTGCTGGTTTTAAAACAGAACAATTACCTGCAGCTAAAGCTGGAGCTAATTTCCATGTTGCCATTAATAATGGAAAATTCCATGGAACAATCTGTGCAACTACACCTAATGGTTCAGGTATATTGTAAGAGTATTGAGAATTACTTATCTCAGCAACAGAACCTTCTTCAGCTCTTATTACTCCAGCAAAATATCTCCAGTGGTCAATTACCAATGGTAAATCTGCTGCCATACACTCTCTTATAGGTTTTCCATTATCTAAACACTCAGCTGTAGCTAATAAATTTAGATTTTTTTCAAGAACATCAGCTATTTTCATCATTATATTTGATCTTGTAGTGATGTCAGTTTTCCCCCATGTTGTAAAAGCTGCGTGAGCTGCATCTAATGCTGCCTCCACATCTTTATCATTTGATCTTGCAACTGAACAGATAGTCTCATTTGAAATCGGGCTAGGATTATCAAAATACTTGCCTGATAAAGGTTCTACAAATTTTCCATTTATGTAGTTTCCATACTTCGATTTGAATGGAAATTTTACCTTTAAATGAGAGGTATCTAAAACAGATGATACTTTCATTGCTTCTGCACTCATTTTTTTTCTCCTCTTTTTATTGTTAGTTGACTTTATGTTATTGTTTTTTCTAGATCTTTTTAAACGTTTCTTAGTCGCAGTTTTTTTTGCAACTTTTTTTTTCGTTTTTATTTTTTTTCTAGATGATTTGACCAATTTTAATTTTTTATTTTTGGTCTTTTGTTTTGCTATTTTTTTTCTGTTAATAGCCATTAGTTATTTAACTAGATATTGTTTAGAGTTACTATTTTTATTAATTATTATTTTCTACCTATAATTGTAAAATACCATATATTGTGTTTACAATTTTAATTATTAATATTTTTTATATGGATAAAAATTTTTTTAAAACAACAAGAATATTAGATGGTGGAATGGGTCAAGAACTTCTTAGCAGAGGGATGAAGCCTAAGGGAACCTTATGGAGCGCCAGTGCACTTTTAGATGAAAATTATCATGATCTTTTACTAAATGCCCATTTAGATTATATCAAAGCAGGAGCAGAGGTTATCGTTACAAATACATTCGCAACTAGAAGAATTAGATTAGTAGAAAATAAAGTTGAGCATAAATTTAAGTATCTGAATACTAAAGCAGGTGAAATTGCAAAAAAAACAAAAGATGATTATCCAAATATCTTGATTGCTGGGGGCCTTCCTCCTCAAAATTCGACTTATAAAGCTGACGATAGATCTGAAGATATAATAAAAGATGATTTTTATAATCAAGCAAAGTTAATAAACCCATTTGTTGACTTTTTTTATTTTGACGTTTTAAGCAGTATTAAGGAGATAAATGTTGCAACCCAAAGTATTGAAGAATTCAATAAACCTTATTTGATAGGGGTACATATTTCTGAAGGCACGAAATTACCTAGTGGTGAAAAAATTTCAGAACTAATAGATAAATTAAAAAATCAAAAATTACTTGGTGTTATTCTGTCTTGTGTTTCCCCTGAAAATTATAAATTAAATTTAAATGAAATTAAAAGCTTGGGAGTTCCATTTGGATTTAAATTAAATGGATATTTAAAAACTGCACCATTATCTAGTAATAACAAAACTTGTAATAAAAATGATTTCTTACAACCAAATGAGTTTTTAGGTAAAAGAAAGGATTTATCTCCTAATAAAATGCTTGAGTTTGTAAAAGAGTTTAAAGACACTGGAGCTACAATTTTAGGTGGTTGTTGTGAAACTACTCCAGCACATATTAAATCATTTGCATCACTTAAGTAATTATTTGTTGTCTGCTTTTCTAACAAAATAAATACCAACTGAAACTGCTATTAAAGAAATTAATACTTTAGTGGTAATCAATTCTTTCAAGAATATGTAACTTAAAATAGTACCAAAAATAGGAATTAAATAGGAAACTTGAGATTGAAAAATTAATCCATTATTAACTAAAACTCTAAATCTAAGTAACCAAGCTAGACCTGTTGAAACAAGTCCTAAATATATTACAGAAATAGTTGAGTCCAGTCTTGGAGATACATTCCAAGGTTGTTCAATAAAACCTACCAATGGAATTAGAATAATTGTAGCCCAAATTAAAATTGAACCAGTTACATTTTCATTCTTTTTCTTGCTGATTTTCAAAGTTAAAACTCCACCAATTACATAACATGTAGAGCCTAAAAGAATTAAAAGTGCTGATACAAAGTTATTTTCATCAATTAATAAGTTGTCTGAAAATAAAAAAAGTATACCAGAGAAGCCAATCAATATTCCAAAAGTTTTTATAAAATTAAATTTTTCATTTTTTGTATAAAAATGACCTAGCACAGTCGAACTAAGAGGTGTAGTAGACATAAGAATTGCTGCAAGATTACTCTGGACTGATTTAATTCCATACGCAATGAGAAAAAAAGGAGCTACTAAATTAATGAATCCTATTAATGCAAACCAATACCAATCTTTTGAAAATGCTTCTATCTTAATATCTTTATAATAACAAAGCAGTAAAACAGGTATGGCTCCAAAAAAGACTCTGAGAAAAGCAATCGTCACTGGTCCAAAAGAGTAAGTAGCAATTTTAATATTAAAAAAAGCTGAAGCCCAAATCAATGCTAACAAAACTAATAATATATAATCTAGTAATTTTGGTTGTCTCATTCTATTAACTCTTTAATTGATCCTTTAGTAATTTTATTTAAGTCTTTGAAGCTAATTTTGAATACACAATTAGGATGGCCTGCTGCAGCGAATAAATAATTAAATCTCTCTAAAGAACTATCAATAAGAATACTAGTTTCATTTAAATGACCAATTGGAGAGACACCGCCTATTGTGAAACCTGTAACATTTTTTACATCATCAGCTGAGGCCATAGATGCATCTTTTATATTGAGAATTTTTTTAATTTTATTTAAAGAAGCTTTTTTATCTCCAGCTACAAGACACAGAGTATAATTTTTTTCTGTTTTAAAAAGTAAACTTTTAACAATTGAACCAACTTCACAACCTAAAGATGAAGCAGCTTCTAAAGCCGTCCTTGCTGAACTATCAAGTAAAATCACTCTCTGATTTTGATCAAATTTCTTCAGTAATTTTTCAACTCTTTTGACAGGCTCTTTGAGTAATAAAGTCATTATTCAACTTATAATTGTTAGTTATTTTTAACATTTAATTATACACTCATGTAAAAAATGCATAGGTGTTATTAAGTAAAAGAACATTCTTTAACAGTCTTTATTTGGTATCACAAGACCCAGAATTATAAAGGAGATCACATGAGCGCAAAAGATGTATTAAAAACTATCAAAGATAAAGACATAGAATACGTAGATTTAAGATTTACGGATCCAAGAGGTAAACTTCAGCATGTAACCATGGATGCTAAAATGGTTGATGATGAAATGTTGAATGAAGGTATATTTTTTGATGGTTCATCTATAGCAGGTTGGAAAGCTATTAATGAGTCTGACATGATACTTAAGCCTGATTTATCAAGAGCAATTGTAGATCCTTTTACATCTCATAACACTATGAATCTTTTTTGTGATATTTTAGATGCAATTAAAAAAGATCCTTATGAAAGAGATCCAAGAGGAACAGCTAAAAAAGCTGAAGCTTACCTGAAAAGTTCGGGTATTGGAGATAAGGCATTTTTTGGACCAGAAGCAGAATTTTTCGTATTTGATGATGTAAGATTTAAAAATGATATGAATGAAACAGGTTTTAAAATTGATAGTAAGGAAGGCCCTTATAATTCTGGAAGAGAGTATGAAAATGGAAACATGGGTCATAGACCGGGAATTAAAGGTGGTTACTTCCCAGTTCCACCAGTCGATAGTGAACAAGATATGAGAAGTGAATATTTGAAAGCAATGAAGGACATGGGTATTAAAGTTGAAAAACATCACCATGAAGTTGCCCCAAGTCAACATGAGCTTGGAATGTATTTTGGAACCTTAGTAGATCAAGCAGATAATTTACAATTATATAAATATGCTGTTCATATGGTTTCTCATTCATTTGGTAAAACTGCAACTTTTATGCCTAAACCTGTTAAAGGTGATAACGGTTCAGGAATGCACGTACACCAATCAATTTGGAAGGGTGACACTGCATTATTTTCTGGTGATAAGTATGCTGGTTTATCAGAAACTGCATTACATTATATTGGTGGAATTTTAAAACACGCTAAAGCTATAAATGCATTTTCAAATGCAACAACTAATAGCTACAAAAGATTAATTCCAGGATTTGAAGCTCCTGTTTTATTAGCTTACTCAGCAAGAAACAGATCAGCATCATGTAGAATTCCTATTACTTTAAGTAAAAAAGCTGCAAGATGTGAAATTAGATTCGGTGATGCAGCAGGTAACCCTTATTTAACTTTTGCTGCTATGCTTATGGCTGGTTTGGATGGAATTAAAAATAAAATTGATCCAGGTAAATCATTCGATAAAGATCTTTATGCATTATCAGAGGATGAAGTTAAAAAAATTCCAACTGTTTGTGGATCTCTAAGGGAAGCTATGGAAAGTTTAGATAAAGATAGAGATTTTTTAAAAGAAGGAAATGTTTTTACCGATGATCAAATAGATGCTTACATCGCATTAAAATTTGAAGAAATACATAATTTTGAACACACTCCTCATCCGATTGAGTTCGAAATGTATTACAGCTGTTAAATATTACTGTCTAGTTTTAGCAATTTTATTTTTGCCTGAACCTCTTTTAACAATGTAATCTTGAGTTCCGTTTGCTCCAGTTTCTACAGACTTAATAAGAGATCTTATAAAACCTTTTCTCTTTTCTTTTCTGTCTTCACTATTTAGCAAATTTCTAAATTCAAAAACGTTCATACATAGAATATATCCTATCTATGCATTTATTGCAATGCTGATATGTTCAAAATGGGACTATATTTTAAATGACTCTCCGCAGCCACAACGCTCGGTTTCATTTGGGTTATTAAAAACAAATGTTGAGGAAAAGTCCTCTTTCTTATAATCCATTTCTGTTCCTAAAAGATACATAACTGCAGCTGAGTCGATATAAACTTTAACGCCTTTATCTTCTATTACCTCATCATTAGGATTAATCTCTTTTGAGTACTCCATAACATATGACATCCCAGCACATCCTCCAGACTTTACAGAAACTCTCACTCCTATTGCATTTTTTTCAGCACTAGACATTATTTCTTTTATTCTTGAGGCAGCATTGTCACTTAATTTAATTATTGAATTCATTATAAATTCAACTCCAATTTAGCAGCATCAGACATCATATCTTTTGTCCAAGGTGGATCCCATACTAATTCTAAGTCAACGTCCTCTATCTCTTCTACTTGCATAGCACCTTCTTTTACCTCTTTAGGTAAGCTTTCAGCTACAGGACAGTTTGGAGTGGTTAATGTCATTTTAATTTTTGCTTTTTTTTGATTTACTTGAACATCATAAATTAGACCTAGATCATAAATATTCACTGGAAGCTCAGGGTCATAAATCTTTTTTATTTCTTCAATTATTTTATCTTTTATTTCCATAAAATATCATTTTTCTGTACTAATTTCTTTACCATTGTTCTCCATTGCTGAGACTAATGTATGCCAAGATAATGTAGCACATTTTACTCTCATTGGGTATTGTTTAACACCTGACAAACACATCAACTTTGTTTTATCATCATCCTTTAATATATTAGATTTAAGTTCGGGGTTTTCTTTTATCATTCCTAAAAAATCTTCAATAATTTCTTTAGCTTCATTATCGCTCTTACCTTTCATTAAATCTGTCATAATTGAAGCTGATGCCATTGAAATAGCACAACCACTGCCTTCAAAAGAAATGTCTTCTACTTTTCTTTGATCATTTAATTTTAAATAAATATGTACATTATCTCCACATAATGGATTATTTCCTTTAGCATCTTTATTAAAGTTATCAGTCTTACCTAAGTTTCTGGGATTCTTGCCATGTTCTAATATTATTTCTTGATATAATTCTTTTAAATTCATTTTAAATCAAAAATCTTTTTACATTTATTAATTGACTCATTTAGTTGGTCAAAATCTTCTTTTGTATTGTACACACCAACTGAGGCTCTGGCACTTGCTGGTATTTCTAATTTATCATGAAGTATTTGACAACAATGATGGCCAGCTCTAATTGCTACACCGTCCTCATCTAAAATTGTAGCAATATCGTGTGGGTGTACACCTTCAATCATAAATGATAAAACTCCACCTTTATTTTTTGGGTTACCAATTATTTTTACTGAGTTATTTTTTCTTAAAACTTCTTGACCGTACTCAATTAATTCTCTTTCATGTTTTATTATATTTTCAATACCAATATTTTCCAAAAATTTGATTGATTGATCAAATGCTATTACTTGTGCAGTAGCCATTGTTCCTGCTTCATATTTATTTGGTAAATCTCCATAAGTAATTCTATCTTTCTTTACTTCTTTAATCATTCCTCCTCCACCTTGATAAGGTGGTAATTCCTCAAGCCATTTTTTTTTACCATATAAAATTCCTAATCCTGTTGGTCCATACATTTTATGACATGAGATTGCATAAAAATCACAATCAAGATCTTGTACATCTATTTTTAAATGTGGGGCACCCTGACACCCATCTACTACTACTATAATTCCTTTGGAGTGAGCAAGTTCAGCTATCTCTTTGATTGGAAGTATTGCCCCCGTAACATTTGATAAATGATTAACTGCTATTATCTTAGTTTTTGGTGTTATCATTTTTTCAATATTCTCAATTGGAATTTCACCTTCATCATTAATTTCTGCAAAATTAATCTTTATATTTTTTGATTTTCTCAAATAATGCCATGGCACATAATTAGAATGATGTTCTAGTTCAGTTAATAATATTTCATCCCCCTCATTTAAGTATTTTTGTCCTAAAGTATTTGCTACCAAATTAAGTGCTTCAGTTGCGCCTTTTGTAAAAACAATCTCATTTTTATCTTTTGCATTTATATATTTTTGAACTGATGATCTTGTATTTTCATATAAATTAGTGGCAGCTACAGCTAAATAATGGATGCTTCTTCCTACATTAGAAAATTGTTTTGTATAAAACTCATTTATCCTATCAATAACTACTTTGGGTTTTTGGGAAGAGTTAGCACTATCTAAATAGACTAAATCATTATTTTGTATTTTTTCATCAAATATAGGAAATTCTTTTTTAATATCGTCAATATTCATTCTTTTAATCCAATCATATTTTTAACTAAATTTTTAATTTCTGTATCTGTTATTTTTTCAACCACATCTAACAGAAAACCATTAATCAAAAGTTCTTTTGACTGTTGATAATTTAATCCTCTAGACATTAAATAAAATATTGAATTTTCATCAAGACTTCCTGATGCAGATCCATGAGAGCATTTTACATCATCAGCATATATTTCTAGTTCAGGCTTAGCGTTAAATTCAGAAGTTTCATCGAGTAAAATTGCTTTACTTAATTGATATCCGTCAGTTTTTTGTGCTTTTGAGTCTACAAATATTTTACCTTGATAGGCAGATTTTGAATTTTTTCCTAAAACACTTTTTATCAATTGATAACTTTTTGTATTTTCAACCAAATGGTTAATTATTGTTCTTACTTCATGATGTTGTCCATCATTTAATGAGAAAATACCATTTACAAATGCTGAAGAATATTCTCCTTTTAAGTTACAATTAATTTCATTTTTTGAAAAATTCGATCCTGAAGATAGAACAAAAGTCTCTGAAACACTGTTATTGTCTTGTTCAATATTATTATAAGAATATCTGATATTTTTATTTTGTACTTTATCAATCTTATAATTTTTTAAAATAGCATTTTCTTTTAAATCAAAATTATAAAAAATATTGATGAAATTATTTTCTGCTCTATCGTTAAACAAGTCTATTAATCTTAAAGAACTATTTTGTTCTAGTTGAAATTCTAGTTTTAAATTTAAATTTCTAGATGTAATTTCATTATTTGTAGAGTGATAAACAACAAGAGGTTTTTTCAAAGAATAGTTCTTTTTTACAGTAATTTTGTAACATTTATTTGTTAAAGCATTATTTAAAGATAAGAGAGAATTATTATCTTCTAATCTATTCACAAATTTGAAATCATCATTAATTTCAATCTTATCATGATCTTCATGAGTAAAATCAACCTTCTCCACTCTTCCATTTATGAAGACAATTTTATTATGTTCTAAACCTTCTACAAAAATTGAGGTGTCAACTTTGTTAGGGAAAGAATAATCGTTATAAAAACTTAATTCACCAATATTTTTTTTAATAATTTGGCTTAGGTCTGAAAATTTCCAGTTTTCAAGTTTTCTAGTTGGAAAACCAGTTTCTAAAAATTTATTTAAATACATTTTTTTTAATTCAACATCTTTTTTAGAAAAAGCTGAGGTTTTAACTATTTTTTCAAAATCTGTTTTAATTTGTTCAGTCATTTAATTGAAATTTTCGTATCCTTTTTTTTCTAATTCTAATGCAAGTTCTGGTCCTCCAGATTTGATTATTTTTCCATTCATTAATACATGAACAAAATCTGGTTTTATGTAGTCTAGCAATCTTTGATAGTGAGTAATTATTAAGAAAGAATTATCTTTACTCCTCAATGTGTTCACTCCATCAGATACGACCTTTAAAGCATCAATATCTAGCCCTGAATCAGTTTCATCTAAAATAGATAACTTGGGTGATAACATCGACATTTGTAAAATTTCATTTTTCTTTTTTTCACCCCCAGAAAAACCAACATTTAACTGTCTATTTAATTTTTCCTCATCAAATTTTAATTCTCTCGCTTTTTCTTTTACAAGTTTTAAAAATTCAATTGCATCAAGTTCTTTTTCTCCTTTTGCTTTTCTTATGGCGTTTAAAGAGGTTTTTAAAAAGATATTGGTATTTACACCTGGAATTTCTAAAGGATATTGAAATGCTAAAAATATTCCTTTATGTGCTCTTTCCTCAGTTTCAAGCTCAAATAAATTACTATTCTCAAAAAGTACTTCTCCAGATATTTCATATCCTTTTTTGCCAGATAAAATGTTTGATAATGTACTTTTACCTGAACCATTAGGACCCATAATTGCGTGTACTTCACCAGGATTAATATTAAGTGAAAAATCTTTTAGAATTGATTTATCCTCAATGTTTGCGCTTAAATTATTTATTTTTAACATTAACCAACGCTCCCTTCCAAGCTAATACCCACTAGTTTTTGAGCCTCTACAGCAAACTCCATTGGTAATTGTTGAAGTACTTCTTTACAAAATCCGTTTACGATTAATCCAACAGCCTCCTCAGGATTTAAACCTCTTTGCTGACAATAATGTAATTGTTCTTCACTTATTTTAGAAGTCGTAGCTTCGTGAGCTATATTCGAGTCAAAATTTTTATTTTTAATATATGGCACAGTATGGGCTCCACACTTATTTCCCATTAATAAAGAATCACACTGAGTATAATTACTTGAATTTTTCGCTTTTGAATTAATGTCAACTAATCCTCTGTAAGTCATATCTGAAAATCCTGCACTAATACCTTTTGATATAATCTTACTCTTTGTATTTTTTCCTAAATGTATCATCTTAGTTCCAGTATCGGCTTTTTGATGATTATTAGTTATCGCGATTGAATAAAATTCACCTATTGAATTATCTCCTTTTAATATACAGCTAGGATATTTCCAAGTTATAGCTGAGCCCGTTTCTACTTGTGTCCAAGAAATTTTAGAATTTTTGCCTTTGCACAACCCTCTTTTAGTTACAAAATTATATATTCCTCCCTTACCATTTTCATCTCCTGGATACCAATTTTGTACTGTTGAATATTTTATCTCAGCATCGTCAAGTGCAATTAATTCTACATTAGCAGCGTGTAGTTGGTTTTCATCTCTCATTGGTGCCGTACACCCTTCTAAATAACTTACATAACTTCCTTTATCCGCTATAATCAAAGTTCTCTCAAATTGTCCTGTCTCTGATGCATTAATTCTAAAATAAGTTGATAGTTCCATTGGGCATTTAATTCCTTCTGGAATGTAAACGAATGAACCATCAGTAAATACAGCAGAATTTAAAGTTGCAAAGAAATGATCTGTTGTTGGTATAACAGTTCCTAAATATTTTTTTACTAGATCAGGGTGTTTTTGAATAGCTTCAGACATAGAGCAAAAAATTATTCCCTGTTTAGTTAATTCATCTTTAAAAGTTGTTGCAACAGAAACAGAGTCAAAAACAGCATCAACAGCAATACCATTTAATCTTGCTTGTTCTTGCAATGGTATACCAAGCTTTTTATAAGTTTCTAAAAGTTTAGGATCAAGTTCATCTAGACTTTTTGGTTTTTCGCTCATACTTTTAGGTGCTGAATAATAATATAAATCTTGGTAATCTATTTTTGGATATTTTGGTTTTTGCCAATTAGGTTCTTTTAATTTTTTAAATCTTTCGAATGATTTTAATCTAAAATCTAACATCCATTTTGGTTCCTTTTTAATATTTGAAATAAATTTAATTACATCTTCATTTAAACCCTTGGGTGCTCTGATATTTTCTATATCTGTTGAAAAACCATACTTATAATCTTTTAACTTTTCTATATCTTTTTCTCTTTTATCCATTTTAAACTCTTCTTTCAGAATTATCTTTAACTAAATCTTCTAAACTTTTTTTATCGAAAAAATTATTAATATGATTTTCAAGTTCATCCCAAAGATTATGAGTAAGGCATTTTACAGCTTTGCCATTACATCCTTTTTTCGATTCTTTTTTACATTGAACTGTTTTTACTTTTTCATCTACTGCCTCAAAAATATTTATAAGCTTAATTTCTTTAGCTTTTTTATTTAAAATATATCCTCCTTGAGTGCCTCTTACGCTTTGAACTATTTCTTTTTTTCTTAACTTTGAAAATATTTGTTCTAAATAATCCAAGGAAATTCCTTGTCTTAGTGAGATGTCTCTTAGAGAAACTGGATTGATATTATTAAATCTAGCCAGGTCTACTAAAGCCATTACCGCATATCTACCTTTTGATGTAAGCTTCATAAATCCTTATTTTACGGGGATATATATAAACCCGACTAAAATAGTCAAGTATCTAAGATAAAAAAAAGCTAACATTTTGTCACGCAGTTGTGATAAACCTAATTTTTTTTTGAGAATAATAATCAATAACAATTATGGATAACAAAATTTTAGAAATTTTCATTCCTGGTCCTGCTGGAAGATTAGAGGCCAAATATTTTAAAAGTAAAAAAAGTACTTCACCAGTAGCATTGGTTCTACAACCACATCCACAATACGGAGGAACGATGAACAATAAAGTTGTTGTTGAAACCTTTCATACGTTTATGGATAATGATTTTTCTGTTTGTCGAGTAAATTTTAGAGGAGTTGGTAAAAGTGATGGTGAATTTGATAATGGTCAAGGTGAATTAGCTGACGCTGCTGCAGCTTTAGATTGGTTAGAAAGAGAAAATTTTGATAACTCACAATGTTGGGTTTCAGGATTTTCATTTGGATCTTTAATCGCAATGCAACTACTAATGAGACGACCAGAAATAAATAGATTTATAGCAATTTCACCACAGCCTAATGTTTATGATTTTTCATTTTTATCTCCATGCCCAACTTCTGGTCTTATGGTGTACGGTAAAAAGGATGAACTTGTGCCTGTAGAACATATAAATGAACTCGATAAAAGATTAAGTGCTCAAAAAGGAATTAAAGTAGAATTCCAATCAATAAATGATGCTAATCATTTTTTTTCAAAAAATGAATCTTCCTTGGTAAAAAGTTTGGATAAGTATATTAAAAAAGAAACTGCACTTTATTAAAAATTTTTAATTAAAACTCCACCAGTAGTTGGTGATTTACATTTAGTAGTACCTGGAAAAGAAATAGGTAAATTTAAAAAAGATCTTATAGCAAGATACGCAAATGCCTCTGACTCTATATAATCTCCATCAAAACCATAATCATCAATTGGTTGGATAATCAAATTTTTAGGCATTGTATTTTTTATTCTATCTATTAAATAAATATTTTTTCTTCCTCCTCCACAAATTAAAATTTTGCAAAGTTCATCTTTTACATCTGCCAAAAAATTTAAAAGTTCAATTCCTATTATTCTTGCTGTAAACTCAGTGAGAGTTGCCGCTCCATCATCTAAATCAAGACCTCTGACAAATCCTAAACTGAAATCTTTTGTGTCAAATGATGAAATTTTTTGATTAGGCCTATTTTCAAAATTTTCTAGAGCTTGATTAAGAATTAAATCATTTATTTTTCCTCTTTTTGCGATATCTCCATTAAAATCAAATTTCTTCTTAATATTATTTCTTACCCATTCATCTATTAAACAATTGCCTGGACCTAAGTCTCTACTTAAAAAACTATCTTTATCATAATCATTTATTAATGTTGCATTTGCAATACCACCTATGTTTAAAATACAAACTGGTAGATCAATCTTGTTTTGTTTGATGATTAATTTGTGAAAAACTGGGGCTAAAGGAGCTCCTTCGCCACCATTTTGAATATCATTTTTTCTAAAATTATAGACTACTTTTTTTTTAGAAAGTTGAGATAATAAGTTACCATCTCCAATTTGTTTGGAAATTTTTTCTATTGAATTATGATATATTGTTTGCCCATGGAAACCTATAAAGTCAATATTTTTATCAATGGACTGTAAAATCTCATTAGTAATCTTAGCGTGAAATAGGGTTATATCTTTTTCAAGAGAATAGATTTCTTTTTCATTTTTTTTTAGATCTTTTAATTGAGAAATCTTAGCTTTTAAATAGTGAAGTTTTTCGTATATTTTTTGATCGTATTTAAAATACTTATTTAATATATTGCTGTAATTATCTACTCCATTAGAGCTAATAATAGAGGCATCTACACCATCTCCTGATGTGCCACTCATTAATCCTAATGCTGTAAATATCTTTCCCATTCTTATTTTTTTTTAATAAAATTTGTATATTGTATAACTATAAGCTTATGAATAAATTTTTAAAAGAATTTAAAGATAGGGGTTATTTCTATCAATGTACCAACGAAGAAGATTTATCAAAACTACTGGAAAAAGAAAAAATTAAAGGTTACATCGGTTTCGATTGTACTGCAGAAAGTCTACACGTTGGAAGTTTACTTCAGATAATGTGTTTGAGACTTCTACAAAAACACGGACACAGACCTATTGTATTATTAGGTGGTGGGACAACAAGGATTGGTGATCCATCTGGTAAAGATAAAACGAGAAAAATTTTAACTGAAAAGGAAATAGAAAAAAATATTAAAAGTATTGAAAAAATATTAAAAAATTTTTTAGATAATAAGAATCCAAAAACTAAACCTATTTTTGTAAATAATTATTCTTGGCTTAAAGGCTTGAATTATATTTCATTCCTAAGAGATATTGGCAAACACTTCACTATCAATAAAATGCTTACTTTTGAAAGTGTTAAGGCTAGATTAGATAGAGAACAATCGTTAAGTTATATGGAGTTTAATTATATGATTCTTCAAGCTTATGATTTTTTAGAATTAAATAAAAAAGAAAATTGTTCTTTGCAAATTGGTGGTTCTGATCAGTGGGGAAATATAGTTAATGGTACCGAACTTATTAAAAGATACTCAAGCAAACAAGCCTATGGTTTGACTACGCCTCTGATTACTTTAGCATCAGGAGCTAAAATGGGAAAAACAGAAACTGGTGCAATTTGGTTAGATAAAAAGATGTTATCATCTTATAATTATTGGCAATTCTGGAGAAATATTGATGATAAAGATGTAATAAAATTTTTGAAAATATTTACAGATTTAAGTATCGAAGAAATAGACAAAATTAAAGGTGAAGATATAAATAGACTAAAGATTAGATTAGCAAATGAAGCAACAGCGATGCTTCACGGTAAAAAAGCTGCTCAAAATTCTGAACAGGCTGCCAAAGAAGCTTTCTCTGGAAATTTGCTTGGTTCTAATTTGCCTACAATAAAAATTAAAGCCAAGAATATTAATCAAACGATAACTGTTTTGGATTTAATAATTTTATCAAAGTTGGAAAAGTCTAAAAGTGAGATAAGGAGATTAATCAAAGGGAATGCCATAAAATTAAATAATGAAATGATATCTAATGAAAATTTTATTATTAGCGATAAATTATTCCAAAATAATTATTTAAAACTTTCTATTGGAAAAAAAAGACATATTAAAATTGAAAAAGACTAGTTTTTTTTAATTTTTTCTAAAGTTCTTGTAATAAATCTTGGAGTGAGTGTTTTGATAGGATTTACAGAAGTTTCAAGTTTTTTAGGAGGGCCTTTTATTTTAAAACTTACACCAAAAACCCCTTCCCCAGTTTTAGAACCAACTAATATTTTACCTAACACAGGTAAAGATCCTATAAACTTATTTACTGTAGTGGCTGGAACTAAGGTTCCTCTAAGGCTTATAAGTTTATCTTTTTCAACATAACCATCCATTAAAATAGAAATTGCTGGGCCAATTGCATAAATTTCATCAATGATCATCCCATCTTTATTGCTTTTAAATTTCATCTCAAATTCATCAAATCCTATACCTTCACCCGATAATATGTCAGCAATACCTTGCAAAGAAGCAAGAGTTAAGATTTTCGTTAATGCAGGTAATTCTTTTAAATTGAAATCGTATATCTTTAGTGTTGATGTGGTTTCACTAAACTTTTTTGAGCTATAGAAATCAAGTATTCCATTATCAAAACCCTTAATAAATTTATATCTTTTAACAATTGGTTCAGCTTTATCAATATAAAGAGTTGTAATCTTACTGTTGTCATTAGTATTGATAGTAAAATTTAACTTTTTATTATTAGAAAAACTTCCATTTAAGTTAGCTTTTACAATCTCTTTATTTTTGAAGAATATATTCCCATTAAAATTAAATAGATCATACTCATTATCTAAAAAAATTTTATCAATACTAACTTCAATTCTAGTATCAATATTAAAAAAATTAGAATTTTTATCCTCAAATAATAAATCATCAATAAGACTATTTACATTAAATGAAGGTCCTTTTAAAACATACTTATTCTTCATTGGATAAAATTTAATCTGATTTTTCTGATTTTCTTGATCTGTATATTTTAAAGAAACTGTTCCAAGCTTTACTATTTCAAGATTCTTATTAAATTTAATATTTTGAGCTCTAATTCTATTTTCTTTTTCATCTATAATAAAATCTTTAATTTTAATTTCATTTTTTTTATTTTTTGATCCTTCTAATTGTATTAAAACATTCTCTTTTTTATAATTTAAAGACTCTATATTAAAAGGATTGTCATTTAATTTTAAAGAAGTTTTAAAATCCAAAATATCATTTTTCTTAGCAATAGAATATGTAAGGGTATCTTTATTATCTTGTATTAAAATGTTGCCTTTTCCATTTATATATATCTTATTTTTAAGATATTTGATTGATAACTTGTGATCTGATAAATTAAAATTTTCTTTTATATTTGGAAAAAAATTTTTTAACTTGAATTTGTTAATTACAGACAATTCATCAATTAATGTATCAGATTCTAAAGTGAAATTATGAAATTCAAATTTTTTATTTGTCTTAAATGAAAATCTATTTTTAGAACTAAATCTAAATTTTTCAAAATCAATATTTGAAAAAAATGGTTTAATAAACAAATCAAGGTTTTTTTCATTTAAGACTAATTCTTTATGTTTTATTTCACCACTAACTGAAAAATCATCTTTATCTTTTTTTAATGATATATTTTCAGATAAAAATTTTAAATCATTAAGAGTAAAAGATATATCACTTAATAATAGGTTTTCTTTTTTATAATTAAATATTAAATCTAATTTTTGAAGGTTATATTCTTTAAGTACAGTTAATCTAGTGTCTCTCAAGAAACCATTTATCTCATAATTATTTTTAATATTACCATTAGAGTCGAATTCCAATTTAATATCACCAATTAAATAACCATTTTTAATAGTTTTCTCTAATAAAAATAATTCTGGTGAGTTTCTAAAAGATCTTAAAAATGAAATCAAGTTTCTTACTTCTAATGATTTTGTAGATATTTCCAAACTTTCAATAGAAAATTTATTTTCAATTAATGATTGAATAGAAATTTGAGTTTTTAAACTTTCTATTTCTACTGTTCCATTTTGATTTATTAATTTTGATCCAATTGTTTTGATATTAAGTTTTAATTTAAATGGATCTAAAATTAACTTAATTTTACTTAATTCAATTTCAGTTTTTTTATCGATACTTTTAATCTTATCTTTTATTTGGTTGTTAAACCTATCTGTTTCAATTCCTATAGTGCTTAAATAAGTTGTTACGATTAAAAGTATTAGAATTATTGATATAAAGATTTTTAAAATTATTTTCATTTAATTTGATATAATGAGTGTTCTAAAAAATCATCAATTTCACCATCTAGAACTTTGTCTGGACTTGTATTTTCAAAATTAGTTCTATTATCCTTAACCAGTCTATATGGCTGTAACACATAAGATCTTATCTGGTGACCCCAGCCAATTTCAGATTTTGGTACCTCTGAATTTTGATTTTCTTTTTCCTTTTTTTTAATTTCAAAATCATAAAGTCTTGCTTTCAACATATTCATGCAAGTTTCTTTATTTTTATGTTGAGATCTTTCATTTTGACATTGTACAACTATTTTAGATGGTAAATGCGTAATTCTAACAGCACTATCTGTAGTGTTTACATGTTGACCTCCAGCCCCACTAGAACGATATGTATCAATCCTTAGATCTTTATCTAGAATCTCTATATTTATACTTTCATCAACAACAGGGTATACCCATATACTTGCAAAACTAGTATGTCTTCTAGCTCCAGAGTCAAAAGGTGAAATCCTGACCAACCTATGAATTCCTGACTCTTTTTTTAACCAGCCAAAAACATAATCTCCCTCAATTTTAATAGTGGAAGATTTTATTCCAGCTTCATCACCTTTATGTTCACTAATTAAGTTTGATTTAAATTTTTTATTGTCAGACCACTTTAGATACATTCTTCTTAACATGTCAGCCCAATCCTGACTTTCAGTCCCACCAGCCCCAGCATGAATTTCAATATAACAATCAAGAGAATCTGCCTCATTAGATAGAAAACACTTAACTTCATTTTTTTTAACAGCTTTTCTAAGTTCTTTTATATTATCCAATGTTTCTTTTTGAATAATTTCATTATTTTCCTCTAACGCCAATTCACTTAAATCATCTAAATCTTTTAATTTTTTTACAGAAGTTTCAAATGAATTTATTAAGTCCTCATATAATTTTTTTTCTTTTACGATTTTTTTTGAATTAACTTTATCTTGCCAAAAATTAGATTCTAGCATCCTAGAATTATGATCTTTTAACCTTAAATAAATAGCATTTTTTTCAAAGATACTCCTTAACTCTTTGATTGATCTTTTCTATTTCTTTTTTGAAGTCTGTATATCTATGATCCATTAATAAAACTTTAATATATTATTTGTATCTAATCTATTATTATTTGAATATAAAATCACTCCATCAATCACATTCGTACTTTTATATGCTTCTAAAATTGTATCTTTTGACGAAAACTTTGCTTTTTGTCCTGTTAAAGGATCTACTACCATCATAGTAATTCCTTCAGCAACTTTAAATGGTCTTGCTTCAGACTTTTTGATCGCTTTTTTAATAAAATTTTTAAATACAGGTAAAGCAGTTTTTGATCCTGTCTCAAATTTACCTAAAGGTTGAGGATTATCCATACCAACATAAACTCCTACTACTAAGTTAGAAGTAAACCCAATAAACCATGCATCAGTATTTTTATTAGTAGTCCCAGTTTTGCCTGCTAAATTCAAGTTTAAATTCTTTAATTTTTTTCCAGTTCCTCTTTTAACAGCTCCTTCTAATAAAGAAGTAATTTGATAAGCTGTTTGAGGTGAAAATATTTGTTTATAATTGTTTTTGATGTATGGATAATCCTTACCTGTAAATGAAATTTGATCACAATTTGCACAAGTTCTATTTTCATTGTTAAGTATAGTATTTCCCTCACTATCTTGAACACGATCGATTAAAATTGGTGAAACCAACTTTCCCCCATTTATAAAAGCAGAATATGCAGAAGTTAATTTCATCAAGGTAGTTTCTGCAGAACCAAGAGAAATTGATAAAAGTTCCTCAGGATTTTCGTAAATTCCAAGATCTTTAGAAAAACTTGCAACTTTATCTACACCTAAACTTTGGGCTATCCTAACTGTCATAAGATTTCTAGATTTTTCTAGACCAATTCTTAAAGTAGAAGGTCCATAAAACTTTTTTCCATAATTTTCTGGTTTCCACATTTTAAGATCAGAACCTTGAGCTAAAACTAATGGAGCATCTAATACTAATGATGAAGGTGTGTAATTATTTTCTAGTGCAAGTGCATAAACAAAAGGCTTAAAGGCTGAACCCGGTTGTCGTAATGCTTGAGATGCTCTATTGAATTCACTGCTCTTAAAACTAAAACCTCCACTTAAGGCTAAAACTCTTCCTGTATAAGGGTCCATTACTACAATACCACCATTAATTTTTGGAATTTGTTTTAAACTGTATTTATTTTCTTTAATGTGTTTTACATAAATAATGTCACCTCTTTTTAATAATTCATTAAATTCTTTTTTTGTCCAAGAAATGTCTTGAAACTCTATAAACCCAGTAGTTTTATCTTTTATTTCTATTTCAACAGAAAATTTAGATATCTTTTTTACAATAGCTAAATTCCAACCTATTGAACTTTCCAAATCATACTTTTTTAAATTATCAGACCAATTTTTTAGATTATCTTTATTGATTAATGGCCCTCGCCATCCTTTTCTTTTATCATAGGCTACTAAACCATCTCTCAAACTATCTGTAGCAATTTTTTGAAGCTCTAAATTTATTGGGGTATTGATATTAAATCCTTGATTATAAACTTTTTCATAAGAAAGTATTTCAATAATGTTCTTTCTTACATCTTCAATATAATATTGAGAATCTTCTAAAAAAATTTTTTTTTTCTTTTTTAATTTAATTTTTTTTATCTTTAATTCATTGTATTCTTTAGAGTTTATAAAGTTATTTTCAAATAAATTTTTTAAAACTAAATTTCTTCTAAATTTTGCTAATTCAATGTTTCTGTAAGGATTATATTTACTTGGGGCTTTAGGCAGGGCTGCAAGTAATGCTGCTTCTTCATAATTTAATTCTTTAATAGATTTATCAAAATACTGTAAACTAGCTGCTGCTACTCCATATGCTCCACTACCGAGATAGATTTGATTTAAATAGAGTTCTAATATTCTTTCCTTTGATAAAGCTCTCTCAATTCTAAAAGCTAAAATAGCTTCTTTAATTTTTCTATTGATACTCACTTCATTTGTTAAAAGAAAATTTTTTGCTACTTGCTGAGTAATTGTAGATGCGCCTTCTAACCGTTTGGAAGTCATGATATTTTGAATATTATTTATGGTTGCTCTTAACACTCCTTTGGCATCTACTCCTGGGTGAGAAAAAAAATTTTTATCTTCCGCAGATAAGAATGAATTAATTACATTTTTTGGAATAGCCCTATAGGGAACAAAAATTCTTTTTTCCTTAGAAAAATCAGCTACAAGGCTTCCGTTACCTGAATATACCTTGCTTGATACAGGAGGTTTATAATTCTTCAAAAATTTATAATCTGGGATATTATTAGAAAAATTCCATAGAATCCCTAAAACCGTAATTAGAGATAATAGTAAAAAACTAAGAAAACCAATGAATATATTTTTTATTGTTATGTTCATTTTGTTTCCATTATATAGGGGAATTTGTTAAAGATAAGGCATAACAACATAACAAAATTTTTAAATTTTAATGAAACAATCAAAAAACACACTATGGAAAAAAATTTATATATTGATGCTTCGCATCCCAATGAAATTAGAGTTGTGCTTAAGTCAGGTGAAAACATTGAAGACTATGAGTATGAAGGCCTAAAAAACAGTTTAATTAAAAATAACATCTATTTAGGAAAAGTAAGTCGTATTGAACCCTCTCTGCAAGCTGCATTTGTAGATTTCGGTAGAGACAGACATGGGTTTTTATCATTTAATGATATCCAGTCAGACTATTACCAAATACCAAAAAGTGATTTGGAAATTATAAAACAGGAGGAAGAAAGAGCAAGAGAAGAATTATCTAAAAAAGTTGAAGCAAAAGAGGAGGAGAGTCTTGCTGAAGGAAAATTAGAACTTGAAGATCCTATAGAAAAAAAAGAATTAAATGAAAAGAGAGAAGAAGAAAAAGAAAATTTGGATATTGGAAAAACAAAAAAAAATGAAAATAAATTTAGATTTAAGAGGTATAAAATTCAAGAAGTAATTAAGCCCAATCAGGTAATCCTTGTTCAAGTGATTAAGGATGAGCGTGGACAGAAAGGAGCTGCATTAAGTACTTTTATATCAATAGCAGGTAAATATATTGTGTTAATGCCAAATACTCCTAAAGGTGGTGGTATATCTCGAAAAATATTTAATCCTGCAGATAGAAAAAAAATCAGATCTATTTTAAATGAAATTCAAATACCTAGAGAAATGGGATTAATAGTTAGAACTGCTGGAAGTAATAAAACTAAAAATGAGATTGACCATGATTTATCTACTCTTGTAAACAGTTGGAATCAAATCAAAGAAAATGCCTTAAGCTCTATAGCACCTTCATTAATTCATCAAGAAAGTGAAATAATTAAAAGAACTTTAAGAGATATGTATGACGAAAATACCAAAAATATAATTATTGAAGGTAACGAAGGTTATAAAAAGGCTCAAAATTTTATGAAAATGATGATGCCCTCACATGTAAAAAAGATAAAAAAATATAGAGGTAAGACACCACTGTTTATAGAGGAAGGTATAGAACAAAAGCTCAATCAAATTTTTGAGTCTGAAATAAAATTAACTTCAGGAGGATATTTAGTAATCAATCCTACAGAAGCTTTGGTTTCAATTGATATAAACTCTGGAAGTTCTATAAAACAAAAAAATGTTGAGAGTACGGCTTTAAATACTAATCTTGAAGCTGCTGATGAGATAGCAAGACAAATAAAGATTAGAGATTTGTCTGGTCTAATTATTATTGATTTTATAGATATGTTAAGTTATGGGAATCGAAAGCTCGTAGAGAGAAGATTGAAAGAGAAATGTCGAACTGATAGAGCAAGAATTCAAATTGGTAGAATATCTAATTTTGGTCTACTAGAAATGTCTAGACAGAGACTTAGGGAGAGTGCTGTAAAATGGAAAATAAATCTTACAGATGAATCATTTGGACTTAAAATTCTAAAATTAGTCGAGCTTAAAGCGGTTTTAAATAAAGCCAAGTTTGTTGATTTAAAGGTGTGTAAAAAAATTTCTGACTTTTTAAAAGAAAATTTTATTGATGACCTTACTTATTTTGAAAAAAAAAATAAGATGAAAATTGATATAATATCTGACAATAATTTAATCATTCCAGAATATATTATAGACATTAAAAATAAATCCAAAAAAACAATTGAATTGATTGAGCACTTTGAAAAACTTAAAAACCTCGATCAATTAATTTTAAAAGATAATATCATTGAGCTAAAAGATAAAAAAAAATTTAAAAAGAAAACTTTTAGAAAAAAAAAATTTTATAAAAAGGCTAAATAATTCCTTTTTTTGGAGAGGAAGGTTCTCCCATTATTGATTTATTTATTCTTCCTGCAAGATAAGACTGGCGTCCTGCCACAACAGCATTTTTAAATGCTATGGCCATATCAAAAGGTTTTTTTGCTTTAGCAATAGCAGTGTTAACTAGTACCCCATCACATCCTAGCTCCATTGCTATTGTAGCATCAGATGCTTGACCCAATCCAGCATCTATTATTAGAGGTAATTTTGTTTGATTTCTTATAATTCTAATATTTACTTGATTCAGAATACCTAATCCAGATCCTATTGGAGCTGCTAAAGGCATTATTGCGCAAGCTCCTGAATTTTCTAATCGTTTAGCCATCAAAGGATCATCATTACAGTAAACCATAACTTGAAATCCTTCTTTAGTTAATATCTCAGTTGATTTAAGTGTTTCAATCATTTCAGGAAATAGATTTTTTTTATCTCCCAATACCTCTAGCTTGACTAATTTCCATCCTCCAATTTCTCTAGCTAATCTAAGGGTTCTCAAAGCATCTTTTGAATTAAAACAGCCTGCCGTGTTTGGAAGATATGTAATTTTTTTTGGATCAATATAATCCATTAATAAAGGTTTTTTTTTATCTACAATATTAACCCTTCTAACAGCAACGGTAACTATATTAGCTCCAGACAAATTAATAGCTCTGGCACATTCTTTCATATTTTTATATTTCCCAGTGCCAACAATTAATCTTGATTTAAAGATCTTTTTAGCAATAATAAATTTATCTTTGTTCAATTTTAACCACCTCCAATAAAATGAACTATTTCTATTTTGTCATTTCTTTTAAGACTGATTTTGTTTAATTTTTTTTTATCTACTATTTCCTCATTTAATTCAATAGCTACTTTTTTTAAAGGTATTTTAAAGTTTTTAAGAATATTTGACAGTTTTGAATTCTTGTCTACATTTTCTATTTTTCCATTTATTTTTATTTTTATTTTTATTTTTTTTTTCATCGTATATAAAAGATAAATGAATAATAAAATTATTATTATCAATGGTCCTAATATTAATCTATTAGGTGAGAGAGAACAATCACAATATGGATCAATCACTTTTAAAAAACTTAAAGAGAATTGTTTAGATAAATCAAAAAACTTGGGACTAATTCTTGAATTTGCTCAATCAAATATAGAGGGTGAACTAGTAAATATAATACAAGACGCTAGAAAAAAATTTGATGGTATTATAATAAATGCTGCTGCATTCACACATACTTCAGTTGCAATAAGAGATGCTTTAGATATTTTTAAGAAACCGATAATTGAAATCCATATGTCAAATATTTACAAAAGAGAAGAATTTAGAAAAAAATCATTAATTAGTGATGTTGTAACTGGTGGAATATTTGGATTAGGAGATAATGGTTATATTTTAGCCATAATTTCAATGCAAAAACTTTTAAAAAATGAAAATAAATAAAAAAATTATTAAAGAATTAAGTGACTACTTAGAAGAATTCAATCTTACAGAATTAGAGTACACAGAAAAAGATACAAAAATAAAAGTGTCAAAAAATAATATGACATTAAGTAATCAAGCTAATTCTAAAAATGAAAAAATCACAGAAACTTTAAATATAAATACTAATAATATTTCAGGAATACAGGTAACCTCGCCAATAATTGGGACAGCGTATCATGCACCTGAGCCTGGTGCAAAAAAATTTGTAGAAATTGGTAAAAAAATTAAAAAGGGTGAAACTGTTATGATTGTTGAGGCTATGAAAACAATGAATCACGTACCCTCAACATCAGATGGAGTGGTTAAAGAAATATGTGTTGAAGATGGCCAGCCAGTAGAGTTTGGGCAAACAATAATCATTTTAGAATAATGTTTAAAAAGATATTAATAGCTAACCGTGGGGAAATTGCGGTTAGAATAATAAGAGCATGTAAAGAATGGGGCATCTCTACTGTGGCAGTTCATTCAGATGTAGATAGAGATAGTATGCATGTAAGATTAGCAGATGAGAGTGTTTGTATTGGATCGCATCAGCCAGCTAATAGTTATCTAAATATTCCTGCTTTAATGTCAGCTATTGAACTAACAAATTCTGAAGCAGTACATCCAGGATATGGTTTTTTATCTGAGAATGCTAATTTTGCAAAAGTATTAGAGGAAAATAATATTAAATTTATAGGTGCATCCTCTAAACTAATTGAGATGATGGGAGATAAAATTCAGGCTAAAAAAATTGCTAAAGAAAATGGATTACCAATTATCGAAGGCTCTGATGGAGGTATAAAAGATATATCCAAAGCTAAAGAGCTTTGTAAAAAAATAGGATATCCTGTTTTAATTAAAGCCTCTGGTGGTGGTGGAGGTAAAGGAATGAAGATTGTTAATAAGGAGGAAGAATTTGAAAACCTATTTTCAACTGCAAAATCTGAAGCTCAAAAATATTTTGGTAATGATGAAGTATATATAGAAAAATTTTTTCAAAATCCTAGACATATAGAGGTTCAAATCTTGGCTGGTAAAAATAGAACTGTTCATTTGCATGAGAGAGATTGTTCAGTTCAGAGAAGACACCAAAAACTAATTGAGGAAACACCAAGCCCTATTTTAAATGATGAAATCAGAAAAGATCTATTTGATAAGACTGTAAATATGGTTCAAAAAATTGGTTATGAAGGAGCAGGCACAGTCGAATTTATTTATGAGGATGGAAATTTTTATTTTTTAGAAATGAATACTAGAGTTCAAGTTGAACATCCAGTCACAGAAATGGTAACAGGTATAGATATTATTAAAGAGCAAATTTGGATTGCGTTTAAAGGTGAAACTGCACTAAAACAGTCAGATATCAACCCTAGAGGTCATGCAATCGAATGTAGAATAAATGCAGAAGATGCAAGTAAAAATTTCCAACCCTCACCTGGAACAATTGGAATGTGCCACCAACCGTCAGGATTTAGAACAAGAGTTGATGGTGCAATATTTCAAGGATACAAAGTAACACCTTATTATGACAGTATGGTTTGTAAACTTATCTGTCATGGTAGAAATAGATCAGAAGCTATTCAAAGAATGAACCGTTCATTAGATGAATTTGTAATCGAAGGTATTACTACCACTATACCTTTACATAAAAAGCTTTTAAATCATAAAAAATTTATTGAGTCAGATTTTAATGTTAGCTGGTTAGATACTGAAAAAATTATTTAATAACAACTTACTAGCCATATATCATAAACAGGGTGATCAAAAGGCACTATAGAAGGGCTTGAAGAAAACATCCATCCATTAAAAACAAATACATCATTCTTATTTTTATTTGTTAAATCTTTGACTTGAATATATGCAGTAATTTCTGGATTATCATCAAATTCTGAATTTCTACATTTCATACTTTTTATCAATAAATCCTTATATTTAATATCTTCACCATTTTTGAGCTTTAGTAAGATATTTTTAGAAGAGATTTTATCTAATACTTTGATGTCGGTAAAACTACCATCTAACTTTTCACTAGAATTTAAATCAAAAGATATAATTAGAAATAAAATTAAAATAAATAAATTAAATTTAATTTTTCCAAGTTTTATATTTTTTTTGAATAGCATCTTTATTTTTGTTTGGATAATAGGCTGACTTTGTCCCTGTTAGATTTGGCTGATGAGGCTTTTGCCATTCATATTTTTCAAGATCATGTTTTTTTTCAATCTTATTTGGCGTAAAATGTATCCAAGAATACCATTCTACAGGTATTTTTGATGCGTCAATTTCTTCAGAATAAATTATCCATCTCTTACCTTTTTTACTTTCATAATATTTGTTGCCTAGATGGTCTTTACCAACAAACTTTCCAAAAAAAAATGTTTTTATTTTTGTTCCAAATGTATCTTGATTCCACCAGATGAAAATTTTTTTAAAAAGTGTCAACATAAATAATTAATATTTTTCAATTTAAAATTGTATAATTTAAATTAGACTAAAATTTGTTTTTGTATATAAATAATTTAATTCTAATTTCAAATTAATTTTAAAAGATGGGGTTAAATGGCAAAATATTTAGTTGAAACATATTATACATGTACGTTTAAAGTAAATCATTTCTTAGATGATATTAATGAGACAGAGCTTAAAAATTTAGAAAAAAGAGATGATGGTAAATTTGAAGTTTTAGATGTAAAGCTAGATAACAGAAAAACAAAGAGTCTTGATCCAAGTAATAAAAAAATTACTGAAAATAAAAAAATAGAAACATTAACTGATTCTCAAGAGCAGACACCTAAGAGCTTTGAGAAATTTATAAAATCTAACAATAACAATTCTGAAAAATCTGGAAAAAGATTTAGTATGCCTGATCGAAGAAAAGGTTATATTCAGAAAGCAACTATTGGTGACCACAAAGTTTATTTGCATACTGGTGAATATGAAGATGGCAAAATTGGTGAAATTTTCATAGACACGAGTAAAGAAGGTGAATTAGTTAAAGCTCTAATGAATAATTTTGCTATTGCAGTATCACTTGGACTTCAATATGGGGTTCCACTTGATGAGTTTATAAGTGCTTTTGTTGGTACAAAATTTGAACCCTCTGGAAAAGTACACGGGAATGATAGAATTTTAAGTGCATCATCTATTTTGGACTATATTTTTAGAGAATTAGCAATTTCTTATCAAAATAGAGAAGATCTTGCTCACACACCGTCTATTGGTACTATTGATAATCATGATTTTGATGAACAAAATTCTGAGGGTCAAAACCAATTACTTAAAATTGTTAGAGATATTACTAGTAAGGGATTTGTTAGAAATAATTATAAAAAAAACTTGGTAGATTTATCAGATGTCAAACTAAGTCTTAAAGGAAAAAAATAAATTATTTTTTCACTTTTAAAGATAAATTTAACTCTTTTAACTGAACTTCATTCACGTCAGAGGGTGCATTCATCATTAAATCTTGAGCATTTTGATTCATTGGAAACATAGTTACTTCTCTTATATTTTTTTCGTTAGCTAAAAGCATAACTATTCTATCAATACCTGGAGCTATTCCTCCATGAGGTGGTGCTCCATAACTTAAAGCATTAATCATACCACTGAATTTTTCATCAACCTGTTTTCTATCATAACCTGCAATTGAAAATAACTTATACATAAGATCAGGAATATGATTTCTAATTGCACCAGAAGAAAGTTCAATACCGTTACATACAATATCGTATTGAAAAGCAAGTATATCTAAAGGTTTATCAAAATTAATTTTATCTAAGTCTCCTTGAGGCATAGAGAAAGGATTATGACTAAACTTAATTTTGTTAGTCTGTTCATCTCTCTCAAACATTGGGTAATCAACTATCCAGCAAAAAGCAAATGTATCATTATCAATCAAATCTAAATCATTTGCTATCTTGTCTCTTGCTAGAGAAGTAATCCTCTCTAATTCCTTTTGATTGTTGCAAGCTAAAAAAATACTATCTCCAATTTTTGCTCCTGTTTTTTTCATTATTTCCTCTAAAGATTCTTTAGAAAAAAATTTACCCACAGGTCCTTTGGCGGATATTTCATTATTCTTTTCAAATGTAAAATAAGCTAAACCTGAGGAACCTTGTTCTTTAGCCCATTTATCAATATTGTCAAAAAAGCTTCTTGGTTTATCTTTAGTTTTTTTAGTAACAATACATCTCACTTGAGATCCTGATTTGACAAGTTTTTTAAAAATGTCAAAAGACACGTCATCCCTTAAAAAAACTTCAGTAATATCATTTATAATTAATGGGTTTCTCAAATCGGGTTTGTCACTCCCATATTTTGCTAATGCATCAGCATATGAAATTCTTGGAAATTTTTCAGAAATTAATTTTTTGTTTGAAAATTTCTTAAAAGTATTAATTAATAGTTCTTCAACCACTTTAAAGACATCTTCTTGTTCAACAAATGACATCTCTAAATCTAATTGATAGAATTCTCCTGGACTTCGATCAGCTCTAGCATCCTCATCTCTAAAACATGGAGCAATTTGGAAATATTTATCAAATCCTGAAACCATTATAAGTTGCTTAAATTGTTGTGGAGCTTGAGGTAAGGCATAAAATTTTCCAGGATTCAATCTGCTTGGAACAAGAAAGTCTCTTGCACCCTCTGGGCTCGAAGAAGTAAGTATTGGTGTTTGAAATTCCAAAAATCCAATTGCATTCATCTCACTTCTTATAAATGAAATAACTTTTGACCTTAGAATTATGTTTTCATGAATTTTTTTTCTTCGTAAATCTAAATACCTATATTTTAATCTAATTTCTTCTGCATATTCTTGATCAGTAAAAACAGGCATTGGTAATTCTTTGCAAGTTCCTAAAACCGTGAAATTTTCAATTGAAATCTCAATTTCTCCTGTTTCAATATCTTTATTGATAGTTTCTTTAGATCTATTAACAACCTTACCCTCAACTTTTATTACTGTTTCAAGTTGTATCTTTTCTAACTCTTTAAAGTTTTTATTTTCTTGATCTATTATACATTGAGTAATCCCATAATTATCTCTGAGATCTATAAATAATAAATTTCCATGATCGCGTTTTTTGTTAATCCAGCCGGAAATAACTATACTTTTACCAACATTATTTTTTCTAAGCTCATTACAGGTATGACTTCTATATTTATTCAATTATTCCCCCAGAACTTCTTTAATAATTTTAAAATCAATTGATTTTTTTTTTTTTAAACTTACTTCGTCGATCTTATATATGAAATCAATTATTTTTCCATATGATCTATCAATTCTTTTAATAATGTAGTGAATTAACTTTTTATCTAACGATATTTGGCGATCAGATAAATTTTTTAAAATTAAGGCAAATATCAGTTCATCGTCAGGTTTTTCTATATTTTGTAAAAGAAAATTTTTTGATCTTGATTTTAAATCAATTAAATTAAAATCAACATCTGCTATTGGTTGATTAGAAGTTACAATTAAATATTTATTGTCTTGTTCAATAATATTACAAAGCGTAAAAAATAAATCTTCTTTGATTTCTTTATTTAAATTTTCTAAAACTATGTTTTGATGAATTTTGATTTCACCTAAATGATCATTATTAAGCAGGCTTGATTCTAATTTTATTCCATTAAATTTTTTTAAGAAAATATTAATCAAATGTGATTTACCAGAAAATTTTTCTCCGCTGATATTTAAAAAGTTTTTTTCCCATTTTGGCCATTTGATTAAAAAATCAAAAATATGTTTGTTACTTTTTGAAACATAAAAATCATCATCTGTAAAATTTTGACCATAATCAAATTTGATTATTTCTTGATTAAGATCTCTCATTTTAAGACCCATGTTTTATTTTGAGTATTAAAATTAAAATTTTGTTTATCCATTGATTTTAAAAAAATTTCTGGTGTGCCATTATATATAATTTGATAATACATAAAATCTTTATTAAATTTTGATATAAAATAATCATAAATTAAATTATCTTCATCTAAAGTATTTTCTAAACGAGACAAATTTGAATTATCTTTCACATTAACTTTAATATAAATCGGTAATTTAATAGAAGTATTAATTTGGTTAAAGTTTTTCCAATAATCCTCATACATTATCTTTAAACTTTTAGTTATAGTACTCAATTGATCTGTATCGTTTATATCAATATTTGAAAATGATTGGTTTACTAAAACAACTTTCTCATTAACAGTAATCCTCGATAATATTCTTATATTTTTTTGATTTAAAAAAATTAATGCAATAATAGAGTCATTTAGATAATATTTATTTGTGATTTCTTTAAAGTCATATTGTTCTATCACATCGTATTGCTTTTTTATCAGGTTTAAATCTTCAAGATCTTCTGTCGGTAAGATATATTCTATTAAATAAAAGCTTTCACTATAATTATTCCATTCATCATAAAATTTATTATTTGAAAATACTAATAAATTTTCTTTATTCTCTTCAATTATAATTGGAATAAATAAAAAATTTTTTTTCAAAGGAATAGATGGAAAAATATTTTTTTTTTCTAGAAGGTTAAAAATTTTTTTTTTATTGAAGGTTACCCCTAAATTAACATAATAAATTTCATTTATAAATTTTTCCTCTTTAATAGAAAAGGACTCAATCATACCTCTAATTTGATTCAATTTTATTTTTTTTATAATTTTATGATCAGAAGAAACTGTAATTAAAGATATGAGCTCAGAGAAAGCTTTGATAAAACCTTCATCAATTACCTTATTTTTATCAAAATTTATCTCAAAAGGCTTTGATACTTCTATATTCTTAATATTAAAAGATTTTGCGTGAACTTTATCTGTGGAAAAAAAAAATAAAACTAAAGATAGAAATAAAAAAAAAATATATAAGTTTTTTGAATGTTTTTTTATAAATCTAATCATCATATCTTATAATAATGAATAAAAGTGTATTTACATATAAAAAAAGTGGTGTTGATATAAATGCTGCAGAAAAGTTTGTTAAGTTCATTGCTGCTATCTCATCAAGGAAAAAAGGCAAAAAAAAGTTTAACAATATCGGAGGTTTTGGATCCATATCTAGTATACCTTATAATATTAAAGATCCAAAAATTGTTGCTTGTACAGATGGTGTTGGTACTAAAATTGAGATAGCAAATACTATCAATAAATTTGATACTATTGGGATTGATTTAGTAGCTATGAGTGTTAATGATTTAATTGTTCAGGGCGCGAGACCTCTTTTATTTTTAGATTATATATCAATTAATAAAATAAATTTACCAAAGTTAAAATCAATTATTAAAGGTATTATAAAGGGGTGTAAAATATCTGAATGTAGTCTAGTTGGAGGTGAAACTGCAGAAATGCCTGGAACATATGAAAAAGGTAAATTCGACATCGCTGGTTTTGCCGTAGGCATCGTTGATAAGAAAAAAATTTTGAATAAAAATAAAATCAAAAATAACGACCTTATTTTAGCTGTTCCTTCTAGTGGTCTTCATTCAAATGGATATTCTCTGGTAAGAAGTATTATAAAAAAAACAAAAATAAATATTAAAAATAATAGTTTTTTAAAAAAAGAATTAATTAAACCAACCAAAATTTATGTAAAGGAAGTATTAAACTTAATTGATAAAAAACTTCTAAATGGGTGTGCCAATATTACTGGAGGTGGGTTACCTGAAAATATTAAAAGAATAATTCCTGAAAGATATTGTGCTGAAATAGATTTGAATAAAATTAAACCATTAAAAATATTTAAATGGTTAAAAAAAAATAATATTGAAGAAAATGAAATGTTAAAAACTTTTAACTGTGGAGTTGGATTTTGTTTAGTAATAAATCCAAAAAATTTAGAAAAGATAAGTAAGTATTTTTCTAAAAATTATAAACCTTATGTGATAGGAAAAATAGTTAAAAGAACTAATAAAGTAAAATTAAATGGTAAAATTAATTGGTTCTAATAAAATAAATACAGCAGTTTTTATTTCTGGAACAGGCAGTAATTTAAAAAATCTAATTCAATTTTCATTTTTAAATAAATCACCTATCAAGATAAGTTTAATTGTTTCAAGCAATAAAAGAGCAAAAGGTCTCGATTATGCAGATAAATATAAGATTAAAAAAAAAATTTATGATTTTAATAATATAAAAAAATCAGAAAGATTGATCCTAAAAAAATTAAAAGTAAATAAAATAAGTTTAATTTGTTTAGCAGGTTTTATGAAAATTTTATCACCCAATTTTATTAAAAAATTTAAAGGTATAATCTTGAATATTCATCCTTCTTTATTACCAAGATATAAAGGACTTAATACTCATGAAAGAGTGCTACAAAATAAAGAAAAATTCTCTGGATGCACAGTACATTACGTTAATTCTAGATTAGACTCAGGAAAAATAATTCTACAAACAAAAGTGAAAATATCAAAAAAAGATACATCTTCATCTTTAAAAAAAAAGATCTTAAAACAAGAGCATCTTTTATACCGTAAAGCTATAAATAAAGTGTTTTTTAGTCTTTAAAGAAAAAATTAATTTCAATTTTTGCGTTCTCAACACTATCTGAACCGTGTACTGAGTTTTTATCTATGGAAATACCATATTTTTTTCTAATAGTGCCATCTTCAGCATCTTTTGGGTTGGTAGCTCCCATTAATTCTCTATTTCCAAGGACTGCGTTTTCTTTTTCAAGGACCATTACAACAATAGGTCCTGAAGAAAGATAGGCACATAAATCATTGTAAAATGGTTTAGTTTCATGCACTTTATAAAAACTCTCAGCTTCAGATTTCTCTATTTGGATTTTTTTTTCTTTAATTACCTGAAATCCTTTATCTTTAAACATTTGTTTAATTTCATTTTCTAAGTTTCTTTCTACAGCATCAGGTTTTATGATCGATAAAGTTTGCTCTATATTACTCATAATTATCCTCAATTAATTGATTTAATAATCTTACACCATAACCTGTAGCTCCTCCTGAGTTTAATGCTCCCCCATATTTTGAGAAAGCCATTCCTGCTATATCTAAATGAGCCCACGGGGTTTTATTTAAAATAAATCTTTGTAAAAACTGTGCTGCAGTTGTAGATCCAGCACCTCCTACATAATTTATATTTTGCATATCAGCATTTTTGGAGTCTATTAATTTATCAAAGTTTTTATGTAAAGGCATTCTCCATAATTTTTCTTCAACTTTTTCCCCTGCTTCAAGTAATTGATTGGACAGTTTATCATTATTTGAAAAAAGTCCAGCGTACTCTGATCCAAGAGAAACTATTATAGCTCCTGTTAAAGTTGCTAAATCTACCATTAACTTAGGTTTAAATTTTTTTTCAGTAAAAGTTAGAGCATCGGCTAAAACTAATCTACCTTCGGCATCTGTGTTTAAAATTTCAATAGTTTTACCACTATAGGATTTAACAATATCTCCAGGTCTTTGTGCATTTCCACTTACCATGTTTTCTACTAAACCTACGACTCCAACGGCATTAATTTTGGCTTTTCTTAAAGCTAAATTTTTCATTAAACCAACTACAGTTGCAGAACCGGCCATATCATAAGTCATGTCTTCCATAAATTTTGCTGGTTTTAGAGAATAACCCCCTGTATCAAAACACACTCCCTTTCCAACAAAGGCTAAGGGTTTAGATTTATTTTTTGCTCCTTTCCATTCAATAGTTACAAGATACGATCCTCTAACACTTCCCTGACCAACACCAAGTAAAGCATTCATTCCAAGCTTCTTCAATTTTTTATCGTCATAAATATTAACTTTCAAACCATCTTTTTTTAGAGATTTTAATCTTTTGGCGTATTCATCAGGATGCAAAACATTTCCAGGTTCAGATACCAAATCTCTAGTATAAAAAGTTCCTTCCTCTAAAGCTTTAAATTTTAATTGATCTTTAAAAGGTACTTTATTTTTATTTCCTATCACATTAATAGAGATGTGTTTTCTTTTCTTTTTCGATTTATAAAAATTAAATTCGTATGATTTTAATTTTAGTCCATGTAAAAAATGCCCAACGAAATTATTAATTTTGCTATCTATAGTATCTGAGTTTATGACGTAATCATTTTTCTTATCATAATCTATATAGCTATGAAATTTTGCTCCTAAATTTTCAACATCAGAATTTTTTAAATTTTTTTTTATTGAGATTAAAAAAATAGTTCTTTTAGAGTTTATTTCAAAAAGCAGTAAATTTTTTTTCAAATCACTAGTTTTTAATAAATCAAACAAGTATGAGAATTCATTTTTTGAAATAAATTTCTTAATATCCCTAATATTAAAATTCTCGTCAACGAACAAGACAGGGTTACCTGAGGGGCCCTTTAGGCCTTTATTTTTGTAATTAATTTGAATAGACATAAATTTTAAATACACTCTATACGTGTTCGATGCTATATATGTACAAAATTTAAATATTTCAATGAAAAAAATATTATTTAGGAAATTATTATCAGATTGCACTCTTTTTTTTCTAATAAGCCTTTTTTCAACTAGTATTATTATTTGGGTTTTTCAGGCAGTAAATTTTCTAGATATAATTGTAGAGGATGGTAGAAATTATTTAGTCTATTTAAATTTTTCATTACTAAATTTTCCAAAAATTTTAACTAAATTAATACCCTTTATGTTATTTTTTAGTTTTGTTTACACAATCACAAAATATGAGACAAAAAATGAATTAATAATTTTTTGGAATTTTGGGATTAATAAAATAGAATTTATCAACTTTTTTTTAAAATTTTCGATTATAATAACTATAGTTCAAATTTTTCTTACTACGTCAATAGTTCCAAAAACTCAAGATTTAGCTAGATCATTTTTAAGAACATCATCAATTAACTTTTTAGAAAATTTTGTAAAACCTAAAGTTTTTAATGATGCTATTAAAGGTTTAACAATTTATAGTAATTCGAAAGATAAAGATGGTAATTTAAAAGAAATATATCTTAAAAAGGGATCAAGTGATTTTCAAATAACTTATGCAAAAAAAGGCAACTTTAAACAAGCAGGTAATAATCAAATTTTAGAATTATATTCTGGTGAAACTATAAGTGTTATTAATAATAAAATTACAAGCTTTAAATTTTCTAAGTCAGATTTTAATTTAAGTAACTTAGAAGACAACACCACTACATACAAAAAAACACAAGAGGTAACTACAATAGATCTTATTAAATGTTATCATAATTTAATGAATCTTAATATTTTACAAATAGATAAAAACTTCCAGGTAGAAAACTGTAAAAAAGATAATTTAAATAATATTTTAAAAGAGTTATATAAGAGGATTATAATTCCACTTTATATTCCTGTTTTAATTCTTATTTCTCTATTGCTTATTGTTAGATCTAAAGAAAATACTAATTATACAAAATATCGTCTTTTAATATTTTCAATTGGTTTAAGTGCAATAATAAT